>JASHQE010000325.1 GCA_030037705.1 Acidobacteriaceae bacterium
TTGACGCTCTCCGGCGCAAGTGCGGGCCACATCATCGTGCCAACTGGCGTAGACATTCTTGCCTCGGGCTCCTATGTCTACGTGACCGCCTATGATTCGTCCGTAACCCCCACCGCCGGCTACGTTTTCGGTTTTTCGGTCGGTTCCGGAGGCGTGCTGACGCCGTTGGCCGGCTCTCCCTTCGCCGCAGGCACGCAGCCTTCGGCGGCAGCGAGCGATGCGTCCAGCGCCTATCTGTATGTAACCGACTACACTAAGGGAGACGTCCTGGTCTACACGGTCTCGGCATCCGGCAATCTCACTCCGCTAAGCGGCAGTCCATTTCAGTCCGGTAACCAGCCTTCCGCAATAGTGGTAGACCCCGCGTACCCCTATGTCTACGTGGCCAACTCGCTGGATGCCACAGTAACCGCCTATTCCACGAGCAGCGGCGTGTTGACCAACCTGGGCACGTACACAACTGGCGAACAGCCGGTAGCCATTGGCATCGATCCTTCCACCGAGCGTTTTCTGTATACGGCCAACTACCTCGGCAATAACGTGAACGGTTATGAGCTGAGCATCACGGCCGGAACGCTTGTGGATTCGCAATATTCGCCTTTCACTGCAAGCGATGAGCCGACGGCGGTAGCCGCGATTCCGCACAACGGCACTGGCGCGGGAGTGCAGCCCTGAGTGCTTCCGCGTCCTAGCTACAGCCCGTAATTGCCTTTTACAATAGCTACGGGTAACCAACAACCGAGTATTTTCCGGGCCGGCCCCAGAGAGCCCGCAACGAAGGAAGCGCATGAAGTTGAGTAAATTGAGCCAGCTTGTCCTGGTCTCTACAATCGGCCTTCTGGTGGCCACCTGTTTGACTGCCTGCCAGCTCGTCACCATCGACTGGGTCTTCGTCGCTGCCTCGGCAGGCAATTCCGCCAGCAGCGCGGGCCAAATTTATGCCTATGCGGCGGATTCAGAGTCCGGCGCGCTGCGCGCAGGACCGCCGGCTGTCTCTTCCGGTGGCACCGCTCCCGTCTCCATGGCTGTTACCTCGGACTATGCGAATCTTTACGTAGCCAACCAGGGGAACAATTCGGTGGTTCACTTTGCCTTGGCCAACGATGGCGTATTGACGCAAAAAGACACCATTACCACCAGCGCAACTCCCGTCGCGGTGTATGTCAACGCCGCCGGCACCTACCTCTACGTGATCACCGGAACCACTTCGGCAACGCTCACTGAGTACGCGCTCAGTTCCGGAGCAATCGGCAGTGCGGCCGCGACCGAAACACTGACCCTTTCCGGCTATCCCAACGACACCATCGTTCCCACCGCAGTCACCGTTCTTCCCAACAACAATGCGGTTTACGTGACCGTCTATGACCAGTCGGCCTACAATCCGGGCGGCACGGCCACCAGCAATGCCAATCCGGGCTGGCTCTTCGGCTTTGCGGTCGGCTCGGGTGGTGCGCTGACTGCCACTTCGGGCAGTCCATATCAGGCGGGCGTGAAGCCGTCTGCACTCACTTCCGATCCCACCGACCGGTTTGTCTATGCAACGGACTATGCCTCAAATGAGCTGATCGGCTACGGCATCCAGAATGGGAGCGCCCTCGATTTCCTGGTGAACGGCCCTTTCAAGACGGGCAATGAGCCGTCCAGCGTGGTCGTCGATCCGCGCGGCATCTATATTTACCTTTCCAATGCTCTCGATTCCACAGTCTCCGCGTATACCATCTCTCTGCCCACCGGGACGCCATCGGCGATTGTCAATACCAGCTCCACTGCGATCTATGCCACCGATACGCAACCGGTTGCGATCACCGTGGAACCGGCTCTGGCCCGTTATGTGTACACGGCCAATCACCTCGGCAATTCGATCTCCGGCTTCCGCCTGAATCCCAATACAGGCGCGCTCACTGCCACGCAGGCAACACCTTATCCCACCGGCTCCAGTCCAACCGCAATTGTTGCTGTGCCGCACGGCAACCATGCCACGCAGTCAGTCACGCCGTAGAACGAACGATGGATGGTTAACGATGGATGGTCAAAGAAAGCCCAGCCCCAAGCTGGGCTTTCTTGCGGAGGGCCGGATTTGTTTTCCCGCGCTCCTCACTTCCACACGCTCAACCACTTGCGCAACTGCCGCTGTGCCGGTTTCTCCACAAAGTGCAGCGCGAGCAGAGCCATTCCGATCAGCAGCGCGTAGCTGATCCAGGGATCGAAGCGGGCCAGATGAAGATGATTCAGAATATGTGAGTCATGGATCAGGTTCCACAGGTTGAAGTGGAGAAGATAGAGGCAGTAGCTGGCTTCGCCCACAAACACCAGCGGCCGACATCCGAAGGCGGACGCAAGCCAGTTATTCCCAGCCAGGCCTAGAATCATGCAGCCGAAGAATGGCATTAACATGCCGTCGTGGATGAGTGCGTAAGGGATATATGCCGCCAGCGACAGGATGGTGAATGTGGAGACCAGGCCAAAGATGCCGAGAACGATGCGCAATCGGCTGGCGCGGTCCATCAGCTCGTCGACGCTGGCCAGCAGGACGCCAAAGATAAAACTGCACAGGTGCGGCACAGGTGTATATTTGAGCGCCTGCAGCCATGGACCCCAGCTCCAGCGGTCAGGATGCGGAATCCCATCAGGATGAAAGATCACATAGAGCGTACCCGGCACGAGCCCCAGCATCCATATGCCGAACATTTTGGCGAAATGCGGCGCAAGCCGCTCGGGCCGCTTCCATCGCGCCATCCACGGAAACAGAAGGTAATAAAACGATTCGGCGGACATGGTCCATGCAGGCGTGTTCAGAAACGTCGCTATCTCAGGAACCCATCCCTGCAGAAGCAGTGGCGTCAGCGCCATTCCCCACCAGAACATCCGGTGCGTGTGCGCCGCATACTCGATGGGGATGACCTTCCATGCCAGGAGCAGGCTCAGGAAGTAGATGGGATAGATGCGCGTGAATCGCGCCTCCCAGAAGCGCACCTTCTCGAATTCCCCTGTCCGCGCTTTACCCGCGTAGTTATAGGCAAGCACGAACCCGGAGAGCAGGATGAAAAAGCTCACCGACGCATAGCCGGCATTCACAACCGGCGCAAGAATCCCGAACCATTGCGGATTGGAGAAATGAAAGAAGACGATGTTCAGGGCTGCGAAACAACGCAAACCCGTCAAGGCATCTAACCGTGCTGGCTTGCGCATCTCCACGAACGATTGGACGTCTCCGCGCACTCACCCGGTACATCTCCGCAAGCCCGGGCTGGCGCCCGGTCACTCACGTCTAAGCACTGACACAGATCACGGAGAACGCTTTACGCCGTCACCAGCGATCCGACCTTTTCCCCGAGCACGACGCGGCGAATATTGCCCGGCTGGTTCATATTGAAGATGATCATCGGCATGTTATTGTCTTTGCACAGGCTCACCGCGGTCAGGTCCATCACCTTCAGGCCCTGGCGCAGAATATCCATATAAGTGATCTCGTCGTATTTGACGGCGTCTTTTACCAGCGCCGGGTCTGCATTAAATACGCCCTCGACCTTGGTGCCCTTCAGCAGCACATCGGCTTTGATCTCCATGGCGCGTAAACTGGCTGCCGTGTCCGTCGAAAAAAACGGGTTGCCGATACCAGCCGCAAAGATCACTACCCGTCCTTTTTCAAGGTGACGCGTCGCCCGCCGGCGGATATACGGCTCGGCGATCTGGTTCATGAAGACCGCGGTCATCACCCGGCACTGCACGCCGCGTTTTTCGAGCGCATCCTGGAGGGCGATGGCATTGATGACCGTCGAAAGCATGCCCATGTTGTCAGCGCTCACGCGATCCATCTCTTTGGCTTGTTCGGCAACGCCGCGAAAGAAGTTGCCGCCGCCCACGACGACGCCCACTTCCGCGCCCAGTGCGTGAATGTCGGCCAGTTCGCCGGTAATCTCGGCCACGCGATTGGCATCCAGCCCAAAACCGCGTTCGCCGGCCAGAGCCTCGCCCGATAACTTGAGAACGATCCGTTTATACATGCCGTTTCGAGTATCGCATACGAGCACAAGTTACTCCCACTGGCTATCTTTACAGCCGGTACGGTTTTTCTCGGATTCTGCGCGCCTATGGCCCCAATCTGCTGACCCCAGCCTGCTGAGTTGATAGACTCGGATTGCATGAGTCACCATCAACTTCAAGAGACAATTGAACACTTCTTTGCTGCGGGTTCCTCGGCTGCTGACGATTCCCGGGCCATGCAGGCTTTTTGCGCACTGCGCGACGCGCTCGAAACTGGCGCGGTGCGCGCTGCCTCGCCCGATCCCCATGCGCCCACCGGCTGGCGTGTGAATGCCTGGGTCAAGCAAGGCATCCTGCTCGGTTTTCGCCTGGGCGCCCTTCGCGAGTGGCCGGTTGCCGGCCTCTCATTTATTGACAAACACACGTACCCGGTGCGCCTCTTTGCGCCTGGCGACGGCGTGCGCATTGTGCCTGGCGGCTCGTCGATTCGCGCCGGAGCATACCTGGCGCGCGGCGTCGTCTGCATGCCGCCGATGTACATCAACGCGGGCGCGTATGTGGACGAAGGCACGATGGTGGATTCGCACGCTCTTGTCGGTTCCTGCGCACAGATCGGCAAACGCGTCCACCTGAGCGCCGCGGCGCAGATCGGCGGCGTTCTGGAGCCTGTGAACGCGAGCCCGGTGATCATCGAAGATGATGTGCTTGTTGGCGGCAACTGCGGCGTCTACGAAGGCGCTATTGTGCGCAAAGGCGCCGTGCTCGCCGCGGGAACCGTGCTCACTCGCGGTACGCCTGTCTTCGATGTGGGCAAGGGAGAAGTGCTGCGCGCAACCAGCGAAATGCCGCTCATCATTCCCGAGAATGCCGTTGTTGTGCCCGGCGCGCGCGCAGTGACCAAGGGCAAGGGGCAGGAGTGGGGATTGAGCCTCTATGCTGCGGTCATCGTCAAATATCGCGACGACAAAACCGATCTGAGCGCCACACTCGAAGACCTGTTGCGGTAAGCTGCGTTCATCATGGACTGCGCCGCTCTGCGCGGGGAAGCTGCACGGTTGCGCGGGCGCCCTCGCCATCTTCGCGGTTCACAAGCCGCACCTCGCCGCCATGCGCGCGCGCAACCTGCTGCGCCAGCGCCAGGCCTACGCCGCTGCCGGCGGGCTTCGTGGTGTAAAAGGGAACGAATAAATTGTCTGTGTTCGCAATGCCCATGCCGCGGTCCTCGATGGTCACGATAAGGCTCGAGTCGGCAAGGCTCCAACTCGTGCGCACCGGCTTTGCGCCGTTCGCGAGCGAAGCATCAACGGCGTTTCTCAGCAGATTAATGAACATCTGCTCCAGTTGGTCGGGATCGGCCACGAGAGTGGCTGCCGGCCCGGGATTGAGCTCGACGGGCAACCGCTGCTCCAGCAGCACGACGCGATCGAGCAGAGGCCCGATTGCTACGGGCCGGAGCTTCGGCGGCGGCAACTGCGCCAGCAACCGGTATGACTGCACAAAGCGGTGCAGGGAATCGGCGCGGCTCTCGATTACGCCCAGCCCGCGATGAAAATCATGCAGCGTGGCTTCGTCGCCTTTCACGCTCTCCACGCGCGCCAGCAGGCTGCCGGCGATCGACTTGATGGGCGCGAGCGAATTCGAGAGCTCGTGGCCCAGCACGCGGATAAGCCGCTTCCAGGCGATCTGCTCTTCTTCCTGGAGGGGCTGGCTCACATCGGCCAACAGCAGCAGCGTGTGCGGTATGCCGTCCTGCCGAAAGACAGCCTTCCTCAGCAGCCAGCGCGTGGGGCTGGGCGGGAATGAGTGAATGGCCTGATCCGGAAGGCCCAATAGTTCTTCGAGTCCAAGCTCGCGCGCGGAGCGGCCAAAGCAGCGTGCATATGGAAGTCCCAGCAGCTTCAATCCCGCGTTGTTCACCAGCTGCAGCAGATCCTCGCGGTCAAAGGCGAACAATGGCGCATGCATGACCTCCAAGATACGCGCCAGCAGCGCTGTCGCTTCGAGCGAGCGCACGCGCTGTTTCTGCATCAGGTCAGTCAGCGCATTGATCTCGGCCGCAAGCTCGCCCAGCGCATCCGGTGAGCCCGCGCCACGCGCACGAAACGAATAATCGCCTTCGCGCAAAGATGAGACCACGTTCGAAAGCGTCTGCAACGGACGAACCAGACCATCCACCATCGCGGATGTGGTGAGTGCGAGATAGATCAGAAGAAGAAGGAAGAGCAGGATCGCCGGCGTCAGACCCATTTCGTGCTGAAAAAAGAAGATGCTTGCGAAAATGAACGCCGGCAGTGAGAGCAGCAGAGAGAAGAGCCACACCCGGCGAATGGCCGAATGCCTGCGCTGACGCAGATTCTTCTCATAGGCCATATTTTTCGATGCGCCGGTAGAGGGCGGCGCGGCTCAGGCCGAGAGCCTCGGCAGCCTGCGAGATATTTCCGTCGCACCGGCGAAGCACTTTGCGAATCAGCAGCGCTTCGACCTCATCGATGCTCATATTCTCGAAGGAAGGAGCAGAGGAACGAGTCGATGCAATGGCAAGATTCGCCGGCTCGATCTCGTCGCCGCGGCAGAGCAGCACGGCGCGCTCGACGGTGTGTTCGAGCTCGCGCACGTTGCCCGGCCACGGATACTGCATCATCTGCTGCATCGCCGTGGGCGAAAATCCGTTCACCTGCTTGCGATACCGCATCCTGTTCCGCGCCAGAAAATGCTGCGCCAGAAGCGGAATGTCTTCGCGCCGTTCACGCAGCGCGGGCAGATGGATCTCAACCGTGTTGATGCGAAAGAGCAAATCCTCGCGGAAATTTCCAGCCGCAGCTTCCTCATGCAGCAACGCATTTGTGGCCGAAAGAACGCGCACATCCACGCGCCGCGTCTGCGAAGAACCTACCCGTTCGAGCTCGCCGGTCTCCAGCACCCGCAGCAGCTTCGCTTGCTGGCGCAGCGGCACGTTCGCAATCTCATCCAGAAACAATGTGCCGCCATTAGCCAGCTCGAACCGTCCCACGCGATCCGTCCGCGCATCTGTAAACGCGCCCTTCACATGGCCAAAGATCTCGCTCTCGAAAGTGCCCTCGGGGAGCCCGCCGGCATTCACCGCGACCAACGCCATGCGCGACCGCGGTGAAGCCGCATGCAGCAACCGCGCCACAATTTCTTTGCCCGTGCCGTGCTCGCCGGTAATGAGCACGTTGGCGTCGGAGGGCCCCACTTGCGCGATCAATTCCAGGACCGGCTGCATCGACGGCGCGCCGGCCACGAACTCCGGCATTCCCTCGGCACGCAACAGCCGATTCTCCAGTTCGAGCTGCCGCGCGCGCTTGAGCGCCTGGTGTAACTCTGCATGTACACGAATCAGAGAGAGCAGCCGCTCGTTCTCCCACGGCTTCTGGATAAAGTCCCGCGCGCCACGCTTGATGCTTTCGACCGCGAGATTGATATTGCCCCAGGCCGTCATCACAATGACAGGCAGCCGCGGATCGAACTCGTGAATGCGCGCCAGCAGATCCAGACCTTCCTGGCCGGAGGTTGTATCGCGCGTGTAATTCAAATCGATCAGCAATACGTCATAATCGCTCTGGCCCAGCGCTTCCATCAACAGTTGCGGCGAGCGCACGCAATCCACTACGATGCCTTGCGGCGCAAGCAACAGCTCAACCGCTTCAAGAATGGGATGTTGATCGTCGGCAATCAGAACCCGAATTCGCTCTTGCTTATTGAAAATGATCTTCCTCCCTTACACCGTCTCGGAGCCGGAGATGGGCCGCAGGATTACGACGCCACCAAGATGGCGGCCTTCCCGCAGCCTGTTGAGATCCTGCTTGGTTGCTGTTTTCTTTGCAAGATATCCAATGTCCTCCGCGCCGAGTGCTCACGTGCGCCGGCGACATTCTGTAATGAGCCTTAATATCACCCTCGAGAATGCGACGAGTTTATGGCTCATGCGTCACCACGCCTGACTTCGCATCGTCGATCGAGACACCCATCCGCTCCAGTGTTTCTCCGATAGCCCGGTCGATGTCCACTTTGGCCTTTTCGTACGCTGTCTGTGCAGCCACCAGGTCGGATTCGGCAGTGGCCAGATTATGCTGCGCGACCAGCGTATCGTAGCTGGACATTGCGCCGAGTTTCTGTTCCTGTGCGGTAACGTCAAACGTATGCTGCGCCAGATCGCGAGCCTTCTGGGACGCATTGACGCGGGCTTCCGCCTGCTGCAGCGCGAACTGCGAGTTGCGTACGTCGAAACGGATGCTTTTTTTCTGCTCCTCGAAGGTGATTTGCTTCTGGCGGTATTCCAGCGCGGCGCGAAACTGGTCCGCCTTGGCGACGCGATTGCGAAGGTTAATCGACAGGGTCATTCCAACCCGATACTCCGGCGAGGAGTAATTAAATATGTTCTGGAACATGCTGCCAAAGCCCACGGGGAGATCGGAGATGCATTCCTCGGGCGACAGATCGCAGTTCGGGTTTTTGGGACCGGCGATGCCGTTTCCGGAATAGAAGCCATAGGCATTCAAGGTAGGCAGCAGCTCGCTCTTGATGGATCGGAGGCTCATCTGCGCCACCTCCATTGCGATCTCGTCCTGCTTGACGTCCGGGCGGTTCTTTTCGGCTTCGGTGATCAGATCGTCAATCGATTTCGAGGCGTTGGGATCGGGCGAACCGACCCGATCGAGAGGAATGACCGGCATCTCATCAATGACCGGATCGTCGAGCTTGGTGATGGCGTTTTTGATGAGGAGCTCGTTCAACCGCAGGTTGGCGCGCGAGACAGTGAGATCGCCTTCGCTGCTGGCTTCGTCCGACTGGTCCTTGATGACCTGCATCGCGGGAATCGCATTCAACTGAAGCTGCTTCTCGTCGGTCTGGAGGTTCTGTTGCGCAAACTCGAGTGAGCGCTCCTTCACCTGCTCATCCTCGTAGGCATTGACCAGATCCCAGTAGATGTTTTCGACCTGGGTGATGGTCGCAATCACCTGAGCGCGAAAGGCGAGATCGGTGATCTGAAGATTCTTCCTGGCAATATGCATGTAGCGCTCGTTGGTCGAGATTCCGAAGCCGGCGAGGAACTGCTGCGTGACCGTCACCGTCAGACTCGAATAGAGCGTGGGATTGATGGCTTCGTACGGGCTGTTATTCGCAAAGCGTTGGCCAAAAAAGTTGACGTTTACGTTAGTTCCCAGAGGAAATGACTGTGAATAGTTTCCTTGGCCCTGGATCTCGTTTTGCTTAAAGATGAGCACGCCGTTCTGGAACGCATTGCCTTCCTCGGTGACGGAGTGATCCGCGAAGCCATTGAAGGACAGGTAGGGATCGAAGGAAGCGACCGCGGTGCCGGCGCCGAGTGTCGAAGTGACGATGCCGCCCGCGCCGGCGGCGGCCGATCCTGAGCTGGCGCCTGAAGAGCCACTGTTTTGTGAGCCGAAGCCTCCCTGCGTGGAAGACTGCACAATTCCGGTATTGACGCCGTTCACGCTGCCGCCCGCTTTGGTGCGCGCAAGGTCTGTTTGCGCGATCGGAAAATTATAACGGAAGTAAGCCAGGTCGAGGTTATTCTCGATGGCCAGAGCAATAGCGTCGCGCAATGAAATATAGAGCTTGCCGTCGCGGATAAGGCTGTCGAGGCGCGGCGAATTGTTGAGGTCCAGCGGAGGCGCATCGCTGGCTCTATAGGGGGAAAACGGATTACGCGAGTGCGGCAGTTCCACATGAAACGGCTGCTGGGCGCCGACTGGCTTTTGCGCCTGCTGCATCTCTTGCGCGAGAGAAAGCGGCGGGGAAGGAAGGTTCGCTGGCGTTGGAGCTTCCAGCGATGGCAGAGATGCCGGCGAATTTTCAGACGCAGGCTGGGGTTCAACGGCAAGCGCCATGTTGACCTGCATCAGCAGGATCGCGGCAACGGAAGTGATCCGCACGCGAAAGGTCGTAGCCTGTTTGCTCATGGAATCCTCGCGGGAAGTATTCACTTCGCGCCAACCTCCGTCGTCTTTGGCTCCAGTTTTTCGTCACGTGTGAGCCAGCCATCGCGCAGCTCGACAATGCGCTTGCCATACCGCGCGTTCTCTTCCGAGTGCGTCACCTGCACAATCGTCGTGCCCTGGCGATTCAGTTCGCAGAAGAGCTCCATGATTTCGCGCGCCTGCGTGGAGTGCAGATTACCGGTGGGCTCGTCGGCCAGCAGCAGCGCAGGCGCATGCACTACCGCGCGTGCAATTCCCACCAGTTGCTGCTGCCCGCCGGAAAGCTGGTTCGGATACAGGTCTTTCTTCGCGACGATCTGAAAGCGGTCGAGAATATCGGCAACCATCCCTTGACGTTCCTTCGGCGGAACATTTTTGTAGGAGAGTGGCAGATCGATGTTCTCGGCCACAGTTAGGTCGTCGAGCAGGTGATAGCTCTGGAAGACCATCCCGATCCGCTGCCGCGCCAGATCGGCTCGCTGCTTGCGATTGAGTGCGTGAACGGCCGTTTCGCTAAACCAGTACTCGCCCAGCCAGCCATCGTCCAGCAGCGCCAGTACATTGAGCAACGACGATTTTCCCGCGCCTGAAGGCCCCATCACGGTAAGAAACTCGCCTTCCCCGATGGTGAGCCCAACGCGGCGCAGCACCCAAGTCTCGGTGTGCCCGGTCTTATAACTGCGTTCTACGTTTTTCAGTTCGATCATGATGAAATCCGGCTCCTTATTCGAGCGGCCTCTCTCTGTCCTTGTTTTACTTCCTACTCAATGCGCAACGCCTGCATCGGCTCAATCGAAGCTGCGCGGCGTGCGGGGATGAAAGCTGCTATCGCGGCGCAAAGGTTCAGCACGAGAATCGCGGCGATGAGTGCCCAGGGATCGTAGTACGGCACCTGGTAAAGCTGGCTTGCCATCAGAGAACCAGCTACGAGCGCCGCGGGAATTCCCAACACCAAGCCAAGCAGAATCTGCCACAGAGCGCCGCGCATCACCATCGCCACAACACTCGATCGCGTCGCGCCCAGCGCCATGCGAATGCCGATCTCTCCGCTCCGCCGCGCCACAAAGTAAGACATCACGCCGTAGAGTCCCACGGAGGCGAGAACCAGCGCGAGCGCGCCGAACAGACTCGTGAGGCGCGCAACCAGCCGATCCTCATTGAAGTTTCCAGCCACCTGCGCATCGAAGGAGCGCAAATCCATTACCGTCAGGTTGGGATCGATGCCGGCCAGCGTGTGGCGAATCAGCGCCTCTACATCCGGAGGAGGCGCGTGAAAGCCGATGACCATCGCCTGCATGAACATGGAATTGTTCTCGGTCGAGATCATGTCGGGTTCCTTGTAGCCGGTGAACCGCTGCGCCAGCGGGCGCAGATAAACCGGGTGCACTGGACCGCGTGGGTCGTTCATCTTGAAATCGCGGAACACACCCACAATTTGCCAGCTTCCCGCATATTGCGTCAGATCAATGCCGAAGTGCTGGCCGACCGGATCCTGATTGGGAAAGAACTTCTTCGCAAAAGTTTGGTTGACGACGGCTGCGGGCATCGATGTAGCCGTATCCTGATCGGTGAATCCGCGGCCGTGGATGATCGGAACTCCGATCGAATCGAGAAACTGCGGACTCACGCGATCCCATGTCGAGCCGCAGTCATCGCCTGGATGCGGCGCAGGATGCCCCTGCTGGATGACGCACTCGCTCCAGTTGTCGCCTTCGAGTGGACTGTACATCACCAGACCAACACTGGTTACGCCAGGAAGAGCTGAAAACCGATCCTCGATCTGGCGGTACAGAGCCGGCAGCCGGTCAACTGTATAGCCTGCGCCCGCGGGATCGAAGTGCAGAACATAACGGCTTGTGGTCACCACGCCGAAGCTCTGATGCTCCAATCTGGCAAGCGACTTCGTCATCAGGATTGCGCCGGCTAAAAGCACCACGGATAGCGCTGCCTGAAAGACGATAAGTGCCTTCTGCGGCAGCGACGAACGATCGCGCGTCGAACGGTTGATGCCGCGCAAGGCCTCGGCCGGTTGCGCATGGAAAGATAGCCACGCGGGCGCGGTGCCGAAGAGCACGCCTGTCAAGAGCGAGACGGCGAACGCGAACCCAAGCACGGCAAACGAAGGCTGCGCGCTGATGGGCAGGTACTTTGCACCGGGAAAAGCGAGCGCGAGGATGATGTGGCATCCGCCGTAAGCGACCAACAGGCCGGCAGCGCCGCCCATCGTAGCCAGCACCACGCTCTCGGTCAGGATCTGGCGCAGAATACGGCGCCGCCCTGCACCCAGAGCTGTGCGTAGAGCGACGTCGGCCCGCCGCACCGTGGCGCGCGCCAGCAGCAGGTTGGCGATGTTCGCGCAGGCAATCAGCAGCACAACCGTGGAAAGAATCATCAGCATATCGAGACCCTTCCCGGTCTCCTGCTGCAGATTTTGGATGCCGCTTCCAGCAGGCGTAAGGATTACGTGTTGCTTGGGAATCAAAACCGATCCGCCATTCTGTGTCATATCGTGGTTCGACCGGATCCATTGCCGCAATGATTCCGAGATCTTGGCCTGCAGCGCGACTGTATTCATTCCCGGATGCAATCTGCCCAGCAGATAAAGCCAATGAGAAGTGGGATGATGCAGGATGGAGCTAACGCCGCGCAGATAGGGTTCTGTGTTCACAGGAATCCAGAACTGCGGAGGTGAATCGGTTTCGCGGTCGCCGAAAAAGCCGGGAGGCGTGATGCCAATGACTGTATACGGCCGCGCCTGAATGAAGAGAACCTCTCCGAGAATCGAGGGATCGGAGGCAAATTCTCCCTGCCATGTTTGATAGCTGAGCACCACCGCTGGCGATGCGGACGGCGTGTCGTCCGCATCTTCAAAGAGCCTGCCGGCATAAGCAGTCAGGCCCAACGTGGCGAAGTAATTGCCCGAAACGATATTGCCGTGCATCGATTTTGCCAAGGCATTGCCGCGGCGCACGCTCCACGACCATTGGCCGGCCTGCGTAGCCGCCAACTGTTCGAACTCCGGCGTCTGCTTCTTGAGATATTGATAGAGATCGTAGGAGAAGATAGTGAAGTCGCCGGTGTTGCTTGCGTTGCCCGGGAAACCGCCCTCTACACAGCAATCGTCTTTGTCGCCGATGCGATAAAGCTGCGCCGGATCGGCGACTGGGAGCGAGCGCAGCAGCACCGCGTGCACCAGCGTGAAGATCGCTGTATTCGCGCCGATGCCCAGGGCCAGCGTGACAATTGCCGTCAGCGTGAAGCCCGGTGATTTGCGCAACTGCCGCAGAGCGTATTTGAAATCCGGAAGCATCTCTATCTCCCCATCACTTCAAAGTTGATTGCGCTCGTACTCCGCGCTATTGGCTGCGCAAAGCCTCAGTGGGATTGACGCTGGCCGCCCGCTGCGCCGGAATCAGAGCCGCGATCAGAGCCGCCAGAGCCAGCAGAACAGCGGCCAGGCCCAGAATCCTCGGATCGTAAGGCTTGATGGAATAGAGCTGATTCGCGATCAGATATCCGGTTCCCATGGCAGCCGGAATGCCCAGCGCCAGGCCGATCGCCACTTGCAGAAACGCGCTGCGCAGCACCATCGAGAGCACCGATCCGCGGTCTGCTCCCAGCGCCATCCGGATGCCGATCTCGCTCGTGCGTTGCTCTACACCATAGGCGGTCACACCGTAGAGGCCAATCGCCGCCAACACAAGACCGACCGCGCCAAACAGCCAGGTCAGGCTGGCGATCATGTTTTGCTGGTCGAAGGTTCCCTGAATCACATTCGAATACGGCAGAACGTTATATATCACCAGGTTCGGATCGACATCGGCCAGAGCCCTCTTTACCTGCAACGTGAAGTTCTGCGGATGCCCCGGCGCCCAGATCACGATATTGTAGAGGTTCTGCGACCCAAGCTCGTAGCTCTCGATGTCCGGTTGATCGAAGTGGACGGTCTGCGCCTCGGGGATGTAAAACATGGCACGGGCCGGCATTTTGAAGCCCCAGCTCACGTAGTGAATGTTCTGGACGACACCGACAATCTCATAGGTTCCCGCGTTTTTAATCGGACCCGGGCCGAAGTGCTGACCGATGGGATTCTGACTTCCGAAGAACCTCTTCGCAAAGGCCTCGTTGATGACCGCTACGCGCCGCGTATTCTCGTTATCGTCCTCGCTGATGGCGCGGCCTGCCAGCATTCTGGCGCCGACCGTATCGAAGAATCCCGGCGTGATGCGGGTCCAGTCGGTCAATATATCGTCCTTCGGGCCCGGCTCCGGTTTACCCTGAACCCGAATGTTGTTGCCCCACTGGTCGCCACTCAGCGGCGCGTAAGTCGCGGAGCTGACACCACGCACGCCGGGAATGGCGCTGAGCCGTTCCTCAATCTCGTGGAAGAACGGGGCCAGTTGCTCCTGCTTATGGTTCGACAGCAGAGCACTATTGATGGAAACCAGGTAGCGGCCTTCGGGGCTGAACCCGAAGTTCTGATGCTCCAGATTGCGCAGGCTGCCCCCCAGCATGGCCGCTGCGCTCAGCAGCACCAGCGATACTGGCACCTGCACAATCACCAGCGCCTTCTGCGCCCAATGGCCGCCGCTTCCCACTGTGCGGTTGGCGCCCCGCAGCGCCTCCACCGGCTCGGCCTGCGAGGTCATCCACGCGGGCGCGATCCCAAAGAGCACACCGGTGAGCACGGAAACTCCCAGCGCGAACAGCAGAACCGCCGTGGAGGGCGAAGCTTGTACCGGAATCCAGGTGCCTCGCGCCATCATGTGGAAGGCGAGATAGAGGATGAGCCGCGCTCCCGCCCAGGCAACAACCACGCCGGCCGCGCCGCCGATCAGCGAGAGCGCGACGCTTTCCAGCAGCGCACTCCTCACCAGGCGTCCGCGCGATGCGCCCAGTGCCACACGCACCGCCGCTTGCTGCCGGTTCCTCAGCCCGCGCGCCAGCAGCAGGTTGGCGATGTTGGCGCAGGCCACCAGCAACACGCAGCCGGCCGTGACCATGAGCAAAAGCAGGCCCTCGCCGTAATTCTCGCGCAAACGGGAGAAACCCGCGCCGCCTGGCGACACGCGAAGCGTCTGCTTCTGCCACACAGCTTTTTCCTGCGGACTCATGTCCGCCAGGTGGCTGGCCAGCCAGCCGTGCAATTCGCTCTGAAGCTGCGCCTGCAGCGTCTTCGGATTGGTCCCCGGGCGCACACGCCCGATCAGGTCCAGCCAGTCGACACGCGTATTTTTCAGTCGCGATGTTGCGCCGTCGATTGTCGGCTCGGCCGTCAGCGGCATCCAGATGTCCGGCATGCCCCAACTCGTCATCTTTGCCCCGACGAATCCAGGGGGCGCCACGCCGATGATCGTGAACGAATAGCCGTTGATCTGAAAGGTGGATCCCACTACCGATGGATCGGAGCCGTACTTCTCCTCCCAGGTGTGAAAGCTCATCACCGCGACCGGCGGTGCGCCTTCCTGGTCATCGGCGTCGATCAACAGCCGGCCGCGCCATGCGGATGCACCTAGCGTCTGAAAGAAATTGCCGGAGACATATTGGCCATTGTCTGTCTCGGGCGTCGCCGACGATCCTGCGCGCCGCACTCCCAGCGTCGCGTTCCCCGCCTGGAGCGCCGCCAGGTCCTGGAAGCCAGGCGTATTGGCGCGGAACAGCTTGTATGCCTCCCAGGAGAAGAGGCTCCAATCGTTCGGTTCTTCGTTATCGTCGCCGTCCTGGCTGTATCCGCCCCAGTTGCAGCAGCGGGCCTGGTCGCCGATGCGCCATAGCTGATCCGGCCTGCTCACCGGCAGCGACTGCAGCATCACCTGCTGCACCAGCGTGAAGATCGCCGTGGTTGCGCCGATTCCCAGCGCCAGCGTGAGTACAGCGGTAAGCGTGAAGCCCGGCGACTTGTGCAACTGGCGCAGCGTATAGCGAATATCGACCCACATATTGTTCATCGCGGAACCTCGTTTGCGGTTTGCTTGCGGTTTACTCGCTTCTGAGCGCCTGCACCGGCTCAACCGCCGCGGCACGGCGCGCGGGAACAAGAGACGCCGCCAGCGCCAATGCAAAGATTGAAAACGCGGCCAGTGCAATCACCGACGGATCGAGCGGGTCTACCTCGAAGAGCATGGAGCGCAGCAGCCGCGTGGCGAAGATGGCCGCAACCGCGCCCACGCTGCAGCCGATCAGTCCCAGTTTGGCGCCGGAAACAAGGATGAGCCGCATGATGTTCGAGCGCTGCGAGCCGAGCGCGAGACGAATGGCCATCTCCTGCGAGCGCATGGCCGCGGAAAACGCGATCACGCTGTAGATCCCGAGCAGAGCCAGCAGCACAGCCGCTGCCGCAAAGCTCGAAATGAGCGCGGCATTGAAGCGCCTTGGCGCTTCGGCCTCACTCACTGCCTGGCCCATCGATTGCACCTGCATGAGCGGAAGCTGCGGATCTATCTGCCGGACCGCAGCGATCAGTCCATCGATACTCTGTTCGGGATCGAGTGAGGTGCGCAGCACGACTGTGCCGCCTTGTCCATCCAGCGAGTCAGCCGGCGCCAGCGGGCCATACGATGCCGTGTTCTGGCTGTACGGTTGATAGATCTGATAGCTCACCGGCGTATCTGGCGTGTTCTGCCGCACGTCTCCCGCCTCGCCCACGACCGTCATCCATGGAGTCGGGGTCTCCTGCATTCCCCAGCGCACGCGCTTGCCGATCGGGTCCTGGCTGGGCCAGAAGTGTTCGGCCAGATGACGATTCACAATGACAACCAGCGGGGACTTTGCATTGTCGCTTGATGTGAAGTTCCGGCCGCGCAGCAGTGGAATGCCCGCGGCGCTGAAGTAGTCGCCCATTACCTGCGAAGGCCAGCTCAGAGGCAGTCCTTCGCTCTTCTGCACGATGTAACCCTCGGCAACAAACGCGGAGTTGCTGAAGTTACCCGATGCAGGCAGTTGCGAAGTGACGGCCGCAGCCTTTACACCGGGCAGGCTCTCAAGCCTGCGCAGCAGCGACTCGTTGAAGGCGTCAATCGAGGATTGCGTCGAGTACTGCCGCTGCGGCAGTCCATAGTTTGCCGTGAGCATATGATCGGTATGAAAGCCCAGGTCTACTTCACGCAACTTCTCAAAGCTGCGTAGCAGCAGGCCCGCGGCGATCAGCAGCACCAGCGCCACGGCGATTTCAGAGACCACCAGCGCCGAACGCAGCCGTGCATGACCACCGCCTGCGCTGCCCGTGCGTCCGCCTTCCTTCAGCGTCTCGTTCACGCCGGTGCGCACGGCGGCGACGGCCGGGAGCAATCCGCACGCCACGCCGGTGAGAATCGCCGCCGCGAGCGCGAAGCTCACCACCTGCCAGTCCAGCGAGATAGAACTGATACGGGGCAATGTCTCTGGCAGCAGGCTCACTCCGACGCGCAACACAATTGCCGCCAGAACCAGTCCAACCACGCCGCCTGAGACACTCAACACCAGTGTTTCGATCAGCGTTTGGCGCACGATGGCCGCCGCACCCGCGCCCAGCGCGAGCCGCACCGCAATCTCGCGCCGGCGACGAATGACGCGTACCAGCAGAAGGCCGGCAAGATTGGCGCAGGCGATGAACAGCACCACGGCAACCGCCCAGAACAGCGTACGCAACAGCGGCCTTGCCTGCTGTACTGTGTCTTCCTCAAGAGGGCGCACTACGGCATGAATGCTGAGGCTCGACATGAATGCAGGAAAGTTGCGCGTAATCTCTCGCGCAACGCTATCGGCATCCTGCTGCGCCTGAACGGCTGTGGCGCCCGGCTTCAGCCGGCCCACCATATTGAAGCCCCAGTTAGCTGCGCTGGCGCCGGCAAGCTCCTTTTGCGTGAGGCTCAATGGAACCCACAGCTCGCTGCGGTTCAACTGGCCGGCAATGAGCGGAAACTCGAAGCTGCGCGGCATGACACCGATAATCTCGTATGTCTTGCGGTCGAGCGCAATCTTCCGGCCCAGGACATTGCTTTCACCATTGAAGCGGCTGCGCCACATCTCATAGCTGATCACCGCTACCTGCTGTTGCCCGGCATCTTCCTGCTGCGTGAAGGTGTGGCCCATCAGCGCCGGCACACCCAAAAGGTGAAACACGTTGGCGGAAAGCCGTGTTGCGTTGATCTGCGCTGGCGCTCCGGCTCCAGAAAGCTCGTAGCCCGTCTGCCGATATCCGCCCAGGCCCTCGAAGCTGCTGGTTTCGCGCGCATACGTAGGAATTTCGGGTCCGGTCACGCCTACGTCGCTATTTGCGCCAACGTCGGCGCCGGTCAAAATGTCAGAGAGCACGACCAGCCTGTCCGGATCGGCGAATGGCAGCGGACGCAGCAGTACGCCTTCGACAATCGAGAAGATCGCAGTTGTTGCCCCGATGCCGAAGGCCAGCGTGAGCACCGCCGTAAGCATGAAGCCCGGCGACTTGAGCAGTTGCCGGATGGCAAAGCGAAAATCCTTCAGCGCATTCTGCATGACTCACGCCTCCGCTTCTTCTTCGAGCTTCTTCTGTTCCTGTTCGCTCACGACCTTTCCATCGAACAAATGCACCTCGCGCTGCGCGTGGCGCGCGAACCGGGGATCGTGCGTGACCATACAGATCGTCGAGCCTTCGCGGTGCAGGTCCGCAAGCAGATGCATGACCGCTTCGCCATTCTTCGAGTCGAGATTACCGGTAGGCTCGTCGGCCAGCAGAATCGAAGGCGACCCGGCCAGCGCGCGGGCCACGGCCACGCGCTGCTGCTGGCCGCCGGAGAGCTGCGCGGGATAGTGCCGCATCCGGTGCGCCATGTTTACGCGTTCCAGAGCCTCTTTCACGCGCCGCTTGCGCTCGGCGGAGGGCATTCCCGCGCGGTAGGTGAGCGGCAGCTCAACATTTTCCTCCACCGTCAGATCGCCGATCAGGTTGAAACTCTGAAAGATGAACCCGATCTCCTGGTTGCGAATCCGCGATCGGTCGCCGAAGCTCAGGTTCTCCACCGGTTTGTTGTTGAGCAGATACCGGCCACCCGTGGGCGTGTCGAGCAGACCGAGGATCGAGAGCAGCGTGGATTTGCCGCATCCCGACGGCCCGGACATCGCCACATACTCGCCGCGATCGATGGTGAGGTGAATGCCGGAGAGCGCGTGCGTCTCTACTTCGTCGGTGTAGAACACCTTGGTCAGGTCTTCAATCTCAATCAATGTGCCGTTCGATCCCATTCTTTCCCCCTTCGTTGACGAGCTTTCAGCCACTAGCCGTTCGCTTCTAGCCTCGGCTTGCCGGCGCTCGGGAATCGAGCTGACGGCTGATAGCTGGAGGCTAGAAGCTGTTTTTACTCCAGCCGAATCCGGTCCACTCCATCCCAACGCGACATATCGGAGAGAATCACTGTGTCGCCCTCAGACAGGCCTTGAAGCACCTGAATATCGTTCACGGAAGCGCGGCCAACCTTTACCGGCACACGCGTTGCCCCCTTGCCGTCCGGGTCCACCTTGAACAGGCTGAGCGTCGAGTCTTCATTGCCCAGCGCCGGCCGGCCCACGTACAGCACATCGCTCATCCGCTCCAGGTCGATCGTCCCGTCCACGCTCAACTGCGGAACCGCCCCCGGAGGCAGCGGCCCATCCAGCATTACGTCTACCGTGCGCGTTCCGTTCACTACGGCAGGATCGATACGCGTCACGTGGCCAGGAATCGTGCCATTGTGCGTGTCGATCAAAGCCGGCTGCCCGATCTGGATATCCCGCGCTTGCGTTTCGGCAATCTGCAGTGCGGCCTTGAGCTTGTCGCGTTGAATCACCTCGGCTACGGAAGTTCCGGCCGTCACGTGCTCGCCCACCTGCACCGGAGTAGCCAGAGGCGCCAGCGTGCCGGAGATCGTCGACCGCGCCTGCAGTGCCGCCGCCTGTTTCTCATACAGATCGAGCAGCGCCTGCGCCTGGTCGATCTTCGTCTTCTGCGAAGCCAGTTGTACCTCGATCGCCTTTTGGTTCACATCGAGCTGCTCCTGGCTGAGCTGATGCTGCGTCGTCAACTGGTCGGCCGTGCTCTTCGACTTCTGATACGCAAGGCCGGAGATCACGCCCAGATCGAAGAGCGCCTTGTCCGTTTGCGCCTGCAGCGCGTCTTGCGTGTAATCGGCGTTCACCTGTGCGGCCGCGGTCTTCTTGTCCATCAGCGTGCTTTGGAGGGTCGCCTGCAGGCTTTTGTAGTCGGCCTGTGCGGCCTTCAGCGCAAGCTGCGCATTGAGCACTTCCTGTTCAACCTGCGGGTCGGCCATGTCCAGGATGACCGTATTCGGCGTCACCTGCGCGCCGGGCAGCACGCGAATCCGCACAACGGTCGCATCCGTCAGGGCCGGAATCAGCTCGATCGAGTCCTCGCGCGGCACCAGGTTGCCCGTCGAGGAGCGCACCTGGCGAATGAGCGGACCGCGCTTCACCATGTCGGTCCAGATGGTCGACCGATCTACCGTTGGTGCGGCTGGTTTGAGCCGCGAGACGGCGAAGGCAACCGCGGAAAGACCTACAATGCCGATGGCGGTCCACACCACCAGCCGGCGTTTTTTCTTCTGCTTGATGTCGGGGCGAGCGATATCCATTGCACTCACAGTCTTGCATCTCGCTTGCCACCACAGCCGATCTTGCATGTATCTGAAAACAAATCAAATTTCAGAATCAATGCATAGAGGAGCGCCCGGTCTCAGTGACCGATTCCGCGGGCGCACTGTCCGAATTCGAACACCGCAGTTGGGCGATATATGCCAAATGGGCACTGTTGCTCGGATCTTGAGCAGCCATGCGGCGAACCGGACCAATGGTAGAACGGGGTTCTAGGAACAAAGGAAGACGAAGAGGATGTCTAAGCTAATGGGCCGGCTTTTCCTCTGATCACTAAAACAGGTATCGTTGGTGCATTCGTGGTTTTCATCGAAAACACTCACAATGTTGTCTATGTAGTATGCTTGATAGGGTCCGAAGGGCGCGGGATTTTGTTCTATGACGGTTCCAGAGAGAGCTATCCGCACCGGAGAAGTGAAAATTTCATGGAACTTGCGAACAAAACGGAGCGTACGTTCGTCTTATCCTTGTATCTTTCCCCCCAATCGCAAGAAACCGATCACGTACTGAATGTGTTGCCATGGCAGAAGGGAATGGTGTGCATGAAGAAGGGAAGGAAGGGCTCACTCGATCTCCGCAGGATGATTTGGCATAGCCTCCTCTGCATTACAACCGGTTTGCTTCCAGCTGCCGCAACTTCTGTGAGCGCGCAGGCTGCTACTCCACCAGCGGCACAAGCTCCAGCGGCCGCTCCCGCCCAAGCCGCGGCGCCAGCGGAGAAACAGGACCTCGCCGGGACCTGGCAGGCTTCGGTGCGGTTTCCCAACGCAAACCACGATATGCGCATGGTGATCAAGATAGCGAAGGCCGATGGAGGAGGCTACAAGGCGACCCTCTATAACGCGGATCAGGGCGCTCCACCGCTGGCGCTTGATAAGGCGACACTCGACGGCAGCGATGTGAAGATAATCAGCCCCATGATCAGTGTGGAAGGGAAACTAAGTCCGGACGGGCAGACGATTACGGGCAACGTGACCGCGGGGCCGAATCCGGTGCCCGTGACCCTCAGCCGCGCGACACCCGATACGGAATGGCCGCTTCCTGAAGCACCGAAGGCCATGGCGGCTGACGCGAATCCGAGCCTCGAAGTGGCGACGATCAAGCCCAGTGATCCGAGCCATCGCGGCAAAGGTTTTGGCTTTCGTGGCACCCATTTCACGACTTTGAATACCAATCTGAATGACCTTATTGCCTTTGCCTATGGCCTGCATTCGAAGCAGATTATTGGCGCCCCGGATTGGTTCGGAACCGATTTATATGATATTGACGGCGTGCCTGACACACCGGGCCGCCCGAATCTCAAGCAGATGGGCATCATGGTGCAGAAGCTGCTCACCGACCGCTGCGCGCTCAAGTTCCATCATGAAACCAGAGAGCTTCCGGTCTACGCCATTACGGTTGCGAGCGGCGGTCCCAAGATGACCAAAACCACGGCGGGAGTGAACGATCCTCAAGGCTTCGGTTTTAGAGGACTCGGCGATCTGATCGTGCGCAACATGGACATGAAGGACTTTGCCTCGTGGATGCAATCCGGGGTGATGGATAAGCCAGTAGTCGATCACACCGGACTGACAGACCGGTATGACTTCACGTTGAAGTGGACTCCGGACGATTCGCAGTTCCAGCAGTTCCGCGGCGCTGTGCCGATGCAGCAGCCCAAGACGGACGATCCCAATGCGCCGCCGAGCCTCTATACCGCGATCCAGGAACAGATCGGATTGAAGATCGAGGCCACCAAAGCGCCTGACGATGTAATCGTCATCGATCACGTGGAGAAGCCCACAGCAAACTGAGGGCCGAAAATTACGGCGGCCGCTTTCAAACAGCTTGATCGCGGCTGCAAACGAAAGCGGTTCATCCAACGTCAGAGTATTGAAGTTCTTCCGTTTTTTGGCAAGAAACCGGTTTCCCCAGCCGGTCCTCCGAAACAAATGCAATTGAGGTTCGGCACAAGATGACCGAAGCACATTCATGCTGGCGCAGATTCAGCTGGGCTCCGATACTCGCGGCAGCTTGTTTGTGGATTTCCGCCAAGCTTGGCATGTCGGCGCAAGCGGGAGCTGTCTTGAGTGGCACCGTATCGCAACCTGCCGATGCTTCTGCCTCGTTGCCTGCGTTTGAGGTAGTCTCGATCAAGCCTAGCAAGGCAGACGGCACGACGATCGGAGTGCGGCTCGCGCAGGATGGCATTTCCATCAGCGGCATGCCGCTCCACATGATGCTTCGCGAGGCTTTCGGCGTTTCGAACGACCGACTCGTCGGAGAACCGGGCTGGATGAACTCAGCCCGCTTCGATATCGAGGCGAAAGTGGCAGCCGAGGACGCGCCCAAGCTGAAAGCTCTCACTCTGCAGCAACGCTGGGCGATGCTCTTGCCTGTTTTTGAAGACCGGTTCGGCTTGAAGCTTCACCACGAGAGCAAAGAGCTTACGCAATATGTGCTGGTGATTGCGAAGGGCGGCCTGAAGATGAAGGAGGCGACTCCTGGCGATGCGTATCCCAACGGTTTGAAGGGACCGGACGGCAAGGGCGGTGGCGCGGGAATGATGCGTATGGCGCCGGGCGAGCTTATAGGGCAGAGTATTCCCCTCGCAAACCTGGTGCGCCAGCTCTCCTTCCAGTTCGGCAACACGATCGTAGACAAGACCGGCCTTACCGGCAAGTACGATTTTGATCTGAAATGGGCTCCAGATGAAGCTTCAGTGCCCATGTTCAAATTTCCAGAGGGTGCACAGGCAGGCTCCGATAATCCAACTCCACCCGTGAACTCCGGCCCGTCAATCTTCACCGCACTGCAAGAGCAACTCGGATTGAAGCTGGAAGCGCAAAAAGAGCCAGCCGACGTCATCGTAATCGATCACATCGAACTGCCTTCGCCGAATTAAACCGGGCCCGGAGCAGACGACGAATGTTTTTCCGCCGCTTTATCCGAATTTCGTTTCTCTTTGTCTTGCTTTGGCTCTGTACCCTCACGCGCGCTGAAGCGCGCGAGTATCACGGCCAGGTCACCTTCGGCGGTTTGCCCGCGCCCGGCGCAGCCATTACGGCCACACAAGGCGAAAAGAAACTCACCGCCATCTCCGATCAGGACGGCCTCTATCACTTCGACGATCTCGCCGACGGCGTCTGGACCATCGACATAGAGATGCAGTGCTTCCAGACGATCCACGCGCAGGTCGCGATCGGCGCAGACACGCAGGCGGGGAAGTGGGAGCTCACACTGCTCCCGAACGATCAGCTCATGGCGCGCACGAAGGTGGTGCAGAATCCGATCATTCCGCAGGCGGTTCTCGTCGCGCCCGTTCCCGGCAAGAACGCTTCTGCGGCAAACAGCACGCCGGCCGATATGCCCAAGCCGCCTGAAAACTCCAACGACCAAGCCGCGGACGGCTATCTCGTCAATGGCAGCGTGAACAATGCCGCTACGTCGCGCTACGCGACGAACGCCGCTTTTGGCAACACGCGCTCCGGCAGCCGTGCACTCTATACCGGTGGATTTGCAACCATCCTCGACAACTCTGCCACGGATGCGCGCCCGTATTCCATCAGCGGCCTGACCGCGCCGAAGAGCGCTTATGATCTGATCACCATCAATGCATACGTCGGCGGCCCGCTCAAGATTCCACGTCTGCTGCCGCGCGGGCCTAACTTCTTCGTCAACTACTCCTGGACGCGCAACAACAACGCCGCGATCAACACTGGCCTGGCGCCCACGCTTGCGGAAAGGTCCGGCGATCTTTCCAGTCTGGTCAATGCGCAGGGCCAGCCAGTCGCCATCTACAATCCCGCCACGGGCCAGCCCTATCTCAACAATCAGGTTCCCGTCAGCCCACAGGCCGCGGCGATGCTCGCGCTTTATCCGCAGCCTAATCCAAATATTCCCAGTATATCGGGCTACAACTATCAAGCGCCCGTTCTCAACAGCGTGCACCAGGATGCGCTGCAATCGCGGCTCGACAAAACGCTCGGCCGCAAAGACCAGCTCTATGGAGGATTCAACTTCCAGAGTACACGCGCAGCCAATGTGAGCCTCTTCGATTTTGTAGATGCCACCGGCACGCTGGGCATGAACGCCAACATTCACTGGACGCACCGCTTCAGCCCGCATCTCTTCCTCTTCACCGCCTATACTTTCAGCCGTTCTCGAACCGAGGTCACGCCGAACTTCGCTAACCGCGTCAACATCTCAGGCCCGAACGATGCCGATATCACCGGCAACGATCAGGACCCGTCTGACTGGGGCCCTCCCACGCTTAGTTTCTCGAACGGCATCTCCTCGCTTACCGACGGGGACAGCAAGTTCAACCGCGCCCAGACGGACGGCGTTTCGGCGTCCATTGGGATTTATCGCGGCCGTCACAACATTTCGACGGGCGGCGATTTCCGCAAGCAGGATTACAATGACGACTTCGAGCAGAACCCCCGTGGTACTTTCAGCTTTACGGGTGCGGCCACGGCGAATGCGGCGGAGAGCACAACCACGGGCAGCGCTCTCGCTGATTTTCTGATTGGCATTCCGGACACCAGCGCAATCGCTTACGGCAACGCGGATAAATACTTTCGCGAGCCTGTCTACGACGCGTACTTCAACGACGATTGGCGCGTTCTTCCTGTGCTCACCATCAACGCCGGCATGAGGTGGGAATATAGCGCGCCCATCACGGAGTTGTACGGCCGTCTCGTGAACCTCGATCTCAACTCTGCTTTTACAGCCGGCGCCGCAGTCCTCGGCACAGATCCCGTCGGTTCCGTCACCGGTGCGCACTATCCCTCTTCGCTCATCCGTCCCGACCGGCTCGGTATCGAGCCGCGCGTCGGCATCTCTTGGCGCCCTATTCCAGCTTCGACCATTGTGATCCGCGCCGGCTACGGAATCAATCGCGATACCTCTGTCTATCAAAACATTGCGCTGCAGATGGCGCAGCAGGCGCCGTTTTCAAAGAGCCTGAGCGTGGCAAACAGCGCATCGTGTCCGCTCACGCTCGCCAACGGCTTTAACAACTGCGCTTCCACAACCGCGGATATCTTCGCCATCAATCCCAACTATCAAATCGGTTATGTGCAGACCTGGCAGTTGGCCGTGCAGCGCGATCTGCCCTTTGCCTTGCAGATGGTGGCCACGTATTCCGGGGTGAAGGGCACGCACGGCGCTCAGCAGTTTTATCCCAACACAAACCCCATCGGCGCAACGAATCCTTGTCCAAGCTGCCCGGCCGGGTTTTTGTATCAAACTTCAGGGGGCAACTCCACACGCCAGGCCGGACAAATACAACTGCGCCGCCGGCTCAAAGATGGATTCACTGCAACGCTCGAATATACTTATTCGAAATCGATCGATGACGATGCGATGCTCGGTGGCCAAGGTTATGTCACGTCGGGCACGCAAAGCCAGAACGCGGCTACAGGCACTTCTTCTACGCCCACTGCCTCCGTTGCACAGAACTGGCGCGATCTCCGTGCCGAACGGGCTCTTTCCACATTCGATCAGCGTCATCTGCTCAACGTTACAGCGCAATATACAAGCGGTGAAGGTTTGGGCGGAGGCACCCTGATGGGCGGCTGGCGTGGCCGCATGCTCAAAGAGTGGACTCTGCAAAGCACTCTTACCGCAGCCAGCGGCTTGCCGGAGACGCCCATCTATCCCGTTGCTGTTCCTGGCACTGGCGCCACTTCTGTCATACGTCCCACCCTCACCGGAGCGCCCATTTATGCCGCGACCACCGGTACGCATCTCAATGCCCTCGCGTATCAGGCGCCTGTACAGGGAGAATGGGGAACAGCAGGCCGTGACTCCATCACCGGGCCTAATCAATTCAGCCTCAACAGCTCGCTCGCGCGTACCTTCCGCCCGCACGGCAAGACCTATCTTGACCTGACCGTGAACGCGACCAATCTGCTCAACCATCCTGAATTTACGAGCTGGGATGCCATCTGGAACGATGCCGCTCTAACCAACGCGCAGCAATTCGGCCGTCCCTTGAGTGCCAACTCCATGCGCACGCTGCAAACGACTCTGAGGTTCAGGTTCTAACCATGCGACGCCTTTCTTTCATCCTCTTTCCTCTCGTCGCGATCTTCGCGGGTGCGCAGCAGATCGGCCAGAATAAGGCTGCCGACGCGCCACAGGTCACGCTGACTGTGCAATCGCAGCTCGTCGTCGAAGCCGTTGCCGTCAAAGACAAACAGGGAAAATTCATCCCGGGTCTGACTGCCAAGGACTTCACCGTCACCGAGGATGGCGTTCCGCAAAACGTGCGTTTCTGCGAGCAGGAGAACCTTACAACCAATGCTGAGCCGTTACCCGCCTCCACACGCGCCACGGAGGATGTCAAGATCTACAACCGGCTCGCGCGCACGCAAATTGCGCCGGAACGCATGGAGGATGAGCGCTACAAAAACCGCCGTCTCATCGCCCTCTACTTCGATATGGTCGGCATGCGCCCTGACGATCAGATGCGCACCCTCAATGCCGCCGAGCAGTTTGTGCGCACGCAGATGACCGCAGCCGATCTGGTAGCGATTCTCCGTTACCAGGGAGGGTCGGTCGACGTTCTCCAGGACTTCAGCGCCGACCGCAACCACCTCCTGAGCATTCTTGAAACCATGGTCGTCGGCGAAGGGCAGGGAATGGCCGACACTGTAGACGATGCCAGCAGCTCTGATACAGGCGCAGCCTTCGGCCAGGATGACAGCGAGTTCAACATCTTCAACACCGACCGCCAGCTTTCGGCCTTGCAAACCGCGGCCCACCAGCTAGGCCAGGTCAATGAGAAGAAGCTGCTCATTTATTTCGCGGGTGGTTTGCGGCTCAACGGCATTGACAATCAGGCCCAGCTTCATGCAACCGTCGATGAAGCCATTCGCGCCGGAGTTACCTTCTGGACCGTCGATGCCCGCGGCCTCGTCGCGCAGGCTCCTCTCGGCGACGCCACGCATGGCTCGCAGGGAAATTCCAATATGTATACCGGCGGCTCGGCCGCTGCCGTCAGCACGAACTTCCAGCAGTCGCAGGACACCCTCTACGCGCTGGCCAGCGATACCGGCGGCAAAGCCTATCTCGACAACAACGATCTCGATCGCGGCATCGTCCAGGCCCAGCAGTCCCTCTCCGATTACTACGTCCTCGGCTACTACGCGACTAACACCGCAAAGAACGGCAAGTTCCGGCGCATCAAGATCTCCGTTGCCGGGCATCCCGATGCGGATCTCAATTACCGCCAGGGCTATTACGCCGACAAGGAGTTCAGCAAATTTACCGCAGTCGACAAAGAACGCCAGCTGGAAGACGCGCTGATGCTCGAAGACCCGATCACCGATCTCACCATCGCCATGGAGATCGATTACTTCCAGATCAATCGCGCCGAATACTTCGTGCCCATTATCGTGAAGATTCCGGGCCACGAGCTTGCCCTTGCGAAACGCGGTGGCTATGAGCACACGCTCATCGACTTTGTAGGCGAAGTCAAAGATCTGGTCGGCGGTACTACGGTTCAGAACGTGCGCGACGACGTGAATATCAAGCTCTCCGATGTAACCGCAGCCGAGCTTGCCAAGCGCCCCATCGAATATGACACCGGATTTACGCTGCTGCCCGGCAAATACATGATCAAATTTCTCGCGCGCGACGACGAGACCGGCCGCATCGGCACCTATCAAACCACATTTGTTATTCCCAACCTCAACAAAGAAGCCCAGCGCATCCCCATCAGCGCCGTCGTGCTCGGCAGCCAGCGCGTCGAGCTTAACCAGGCGCTCTACGATGCAGCCAAAGCCAAAGACCGCATCAAAGAAGATGCCGTCAATCCTCTGGTGCAGGACGGCAAGAAGCTCATTCCCAGCGTCACGCGCGTCTTCAGCACCACGCGCCAAATTTACGTCTATCTCCAGGCCTACAAGCAGACTCCCTCGCCCGGCAATCCGCCGCTGTTCGCATTCGTCACGCTGTATCGCGCAGGCGCAAAGGTCTTCGAGACTTCGCCTATGGCCATTGCTCCATCCACTGCAAGCCGGCTTGGCACGATGCCACTCAGTTTCAGCCTGGGCGTCAACGGCCTTCCGCCCGGCGAGTACGATTGCCAGGTCACGATCCTCGATCCGTCCACGCAGAAAGCCAACTTCTGGCACGCCCCTATCGTGCTTGTTGAATAGAAACATCCGCACCGCACAAGCGTGGCCTTCGGGTGCCGGATTTTTCCGCATCTGTATGCGCCCGCGGTGGGCATAGTCGCTCGGATTCTGCTCCAGAAAACGGCAAAACCACGCAGCGCGTTCGTCTCTGCCATCTCGCAAAATCGCGAGACCGGTAACTTGGCTGAATTACGTTAAAAACATGGATTATAATTGGTGCCGAAATGCTTATCTGGAGCGATTAGAATCGGAGAGGCAACGAAAGGACCGATTGGGCAATGAGGAACAGGATTGGAATTCTTGCGGTACTAGT
>JASHQE010000041.1 GCA_030037705.1 Acidobacteriaceae bacterium
CATGTAGCGCAGTTTCTCGGTCACCTTCTCTGCGCTGAACACATTGAAGTCGTAGTAACGCGCTTGCCAGAACGGCCGCTTCGGCTGCTGGACGGCTACGGAGATTTTGAGTGCCTGGATGGCCCGATCGAGCGCGCACATCTTTGGTTCGCCCACCAAAAGATGCACGTGCTCCGGCATCACAACATAGCCTGCAATGACAAATCTGTACTTCTGCCGCATCCGTTCGAGACTGCATTCGAAAAGGTCTCTTAACGCCGCGCGGCCAAGATAGGCGAGCCGGTGATAGCAACTGAAGGTGAGGAAGTGAAAGTTGCCGGATTGCTGGTAACGAACAAGCCCTCGCGTCATCGCGAGAAGGATACACCTCATAGGGTCGAATCAAGATTTGTGCTTTCCCAGGTCTCTACCACCCCACGGACCAGAAAATCGGTCCGCGGGGACCCCGGTGTCGAGACCTGGGGCACCCCTTGTCGTGCGCGTGCTTTCCCAGGTCTGAAAATCCAGACCTGGGGCACCCTCGATTTGTGCTTTGCCATCATCCTTGAGATCTGGGGTGCCTGCCTTCTACTCAAAAATTAGGTGTATCGGCATAATGTCCTTATCGCTTCGGACATGCTGCTTGTAGACAACGATATATCCGTAGAGCATCCCCTTGAAGCGGTTAAGAGTCATATCGGGAGCTGCAATGAATTGCAATTGGTTGACCTGATACGCAAACCTGTAACCCTTGATCGGATCGGCTTTCATCGAGGTCACGTCTGAGAACTCTGTGTTTCCATCACTCCATTTGTTCCCGCTGTAGACAAGGAGAGCATCACTATTCGGATCTCTCGCACCGGTCATTGCTCCAGATAGACAAGAAGCCTTAAATCCGTGCGGATCGGCCCGTACCTCTGGAAAGGGAGATTGTGCAAGACAGATGTTCATCTGTGCACCGTTATAGCCCACTTGAAAGCTGCCGGGCTGGAGATGAATCTCAATGGTTCCGTCGGAGACCGATGCAGGCGCGAATTTGCCGTTCTGAGCAAAGTAGAAGTCCGCACCTTCACTGTTGAAAGTCAGTGGTCCATAGACCGGGGCTTGTTGGTCCGGTGTTGCTCGATCCCCATTCGGGGATGATGAAGGAGAACTCGTGGGCGTTGCGGCCTCCTCCGATTGATCTGCGGACCCAGCCTGGCTTCCTGCAACTTCGCTGGGAGTACCCGATTTTTCCTGTTTTTCAACTTCTCTGCGCAAGCTATTCACGAGATTTCTTGGGATCCACTTGGCGCTAAACGCCCACATCCATATGCCACTCTCCGACCATAATTTTTCGCCGGTAGATGCCTGGAGCACATCGATGGTCGTCAGCACATCGCTAACTGCAACGGATCCGCTTACCTGTGCGGAGGCGACCTGTTGCGGCGCGGTCTGGACCCTGCTACTGATGCGAAGAATGATGTCCGCTTCTTTGGGATCGGAGACCACTTTCAGCCGGCCCCACTTGCTAAGAGCCTCATAGCATGGACCGGTATAGGAGGCCTTTGCGCCGTGGTCCGAGTCTTTGCTGGTCGGAATGAACTCCGCAAGTTGAACATAGACGGTCTTTGCACGCATTAATTCGGCAGGCAGGGGTTTTTCCGCGGCAAAGGCACCCATCGGCAAACAGACAGCAAAAAACAACACGAGAACCGATAACACTCGTTGCATGGCGCGATCGTTCCTTCTTCGGCGAGACACGCTGGATAGAAAAATGTAAGTCGAAAACTTTACTTACAGTAAAGGTCTGAAGGACTTTCCGTCTATGCGGGGTTTTGGTACTTAAGTTTAGGGAAATCTTGCAGGATGCTTTCCCAGGTTTCATCCGCCGCAGCGGACGAAACCTGGGTACCCGGCACCCGGCGACTCGCTCAGGATGACAGTGCTTGGGGAGTGGTTTGTGCTCTCCCAGGTTTCAGAATCGAAACCTGGGGCACCCATGGTCGTGCTCGGTTGGCTGTGGTGAGATCTGGGCTGCCCGCCAAGTATCTGGCGTCTACCGATTAGGATATGCAGATTGGTTTTGCATCGATTCCTGAGCGAGCTCTTGCATGAGCCGGGTGAGTTGCCGGTTGGAGCTGTCGTTACGATCCCGGAATTCGATTCCGATGCAGTGATCGGGACGTATGTTGCGGATGCTTCCCATGGTGCGGATAGAGTAGCCGCGGAGAGAGAAGCTGACCTCGATCATATCTCCGGCGCGAAGGGCGCCATTTTCGCCGGGGCGGATGAGACATCCGGAGACGCTCAGGTCAATCATTTCTCCCGGCACACGTCTCTGGGTGATCATGTCGTAAAGAGTGACGTAGGCATGACAGGTAAACCGCCAGTTCCGGCGCTGCTCACGGCCGGAGATTGAAACCCCGCGCTCCATTCTTGCTGTCGCGACTCCTTGCACCATCGGATCTATATCGGCCCAAATGCCGCAAAATTTCTCGGGAGCCCTGGTTTTATTTCGCAGCAACGCACACGCCCGAATCCTAAAGGATCGGGAAAGAAAGCTTCGGTGGCCTACCGGATAGTGTGTGCGTATAGCTTATACCCTGGACGTCGGTTTCCCAATGCCTGGAAAGGGTTACTTCCGAGGCACCCGCGTGTCTTTGAACGGAACGAAATCAAAATACGGTAAGCTGTGGCGATGGTGGACTCAATTTCCAGCATGGAAAAGCTTGCTTCGACGACTGCAAGCCGGGGCGGTCCGCCGCTGCGGATTCGCGGACTGAAGAAAGCCTTTGCGGATGTACAGGCGGTGGATGGGCTCGACCTGGAGGTTTTTCCAGGCGAGTGCTTTGGATTGCTAGGGCCCAATGGAGCGGGGAAGACGACGACCATCGAGATCTGCGAGGGGCTGACGGAGCCGGATGAGGGCGTGGTCGAGCTGCTGGGGCTGAGGTGGGAGACGGGCGCGAAGGAGCTGCGGCAGCGGATTGGGATTCAACTGCAGGAGACGCAATTTCCCGACAAGCTGACCGTGGAAGAGGCGCTGCGGCTGTTCCGGAGCTTTTACCGCCAGGGGATTTCGGTGGAGGAATCGATCCGGACCGCGCAGCTTGAAGAGAAACGCAAGGCGCGGATCGGCGGGCTCTCGGGCGGACAGAAGCAGCGGCTGGCGATGGCTACGGCGCTGGTGGGCGATCCGGAGCTGCTTTTCTTAGATGAGCCGACGACGGGGCTTGATCCGCAAGCGCGGCGGCACCTGTGGGACCTGGTGGATGGGCTGAAGCGCGCGGGACGCACGATCATTCTGACGACGCATTATATGGACGAGGCGGAGCGGCTGTGCGACCGTGTGGCCATTATGGACCATGGCAAGGTGATTGCGCTGGGCACGCCGCAGCAGTTGATTGCGTCGATCGGCGGCGAGGATATTGTGGAGTTTGCGGTATGCGCGGCGAAGGAAAAAACAACCGCAGGTCCTTCGACTCGTCCGCCTTACGGCGGACTCGCTCAGGATGACAATCAAGAGTGCGTGCCGACCACTGTGAATGTGGAACAGCTCATTGAGATTGATGGGGTGCAGTCGCATCGAGTGGATGCAGGGCTGCACCAGCTTTCGGTGAGCGAACTGCATATGGCGGTGCCGCGCATCTTTGCGGCGCTCGAAAGGCAAGGGCTGCACTTGAGCGAGTTCCGGACACACTCGGCCACGCTCGAAGACGTGTTTGTGCGGCTGACGGGAAGGAATCTGCGCGATGAATAAGCTGGAGCTGAGCAGCCTTTATCAGTTGACCATGGTGCGATTCCGGCTGGTGCTGCGCGAGCCGGAGGCGATCTTCTGGATCTTTATCTTTCCGATTCTGCTGGCAATCGGCCTGGGCATCGCCTTCCGCAACCGGCCTGCGGATGTGTTGCCGGTGGGCGCCACGACGCAGCAGCTTACCGCGGCGCTGGCTGCCGACAAAGGACTGAATGCGGCGGAGATGGATGAGGTCACGGGTGTCCATGCGCTGGCTACGGGCAGGATTTTGCTGCTTGCAGTGGCGCGGCCGGGCGGCGTGGAGTACCGCTACGACGATACGAATCCCGATGCGCGGAATGCGCGACTGCTGGCAGACCGTGCGATTCAGACAGCAGCGGGAAGGCGCGATGCGGTTGCCACGCAGAACGGGCTGGTGCACGAGGTGGGCTCGCGGTATATCGACTTTGTGGTGCCGGGATTGCTCGGCATGAACCTGATGGGCTCGGCGATGTGGGGGCTGGGCTTTTCGATCGTAGAGGGCCGGCAGAAGAAGCTGCTCAAGCGGATGGTGGCGTCGCCCATGCCGAAGTGGCAGTATCTGATGGCGTTTCTGCTCTCGCGGCTGGCGATGCTGGTGATCGAGGTGGTGGTGTTTTTGAGTTTTGCGCGTATCGCGTTTGGGGTGCCGTTTCGCGGGCCGCTGTGGCAGCTTGCGGTGTTTTGCGTTTTGACGTCGCTGGCGTTTTCGGCGCTGGGGCTGCTGGTGGCTTCGCGGGCAAAGACGATGGAAGCCGTGTCTGGGCTGATGAATCTGGTGATGCTGCCGATGTGGATTCTCTCCGGCGTGTTCTTCTCGGCGTCGCGTTTTCCGAACGTGATTCAGCCTTTTGTGCAAGCGCTGCCGTTGACGGCGGCGATCGACGCGCTGCGCGGGAACATGCTGCAGGGGACGGAGCTGGCGCAGATGGCCGCGCAGATGGCGATTCTGCTGGCGTGGTTCGCCGTGCCGTTTGTGGTGGCGCTCAAGATCTTCCGGTGGAGATAGCGAGCGGATGAGTAGTGGCTGATTGAGGGGCGTGCTTTCCCAGGTCTCCCACCGTGGCGGTCCGCCACGGCGGGAGACCTGGGGCACCCGGCACCTGACACCCGACCTGGGGCACCGGCCGGAGAGCGTTAAGCATTTTTCTGTCTGGTGCGACCTTCTAGAATCGATCGTATATGGAAATAAAAACCGGAGAACCTGCTGCGGGCGGAGAGATCTTCGCGGGCAGCCGCTTTATGCGCGCTTGCCTGCGCAAGCCGGTGGACCGCACGCCGGTGTGGTTTCTGCGTCAGGCGGGGCGGTATATGCAGGAGTACCGCGACGTAAGAAAGCATCATTCGCTGGTGGAAATCTGCAAGCAGCCGGAGCTGGCCGCGGAGGTGACAATCACTGCAGCGGAGAAGCTGGGCGTGGATGCGGCGATCATCTTTGCCGATCTGCTGCTGCCGCTGGAGCCGATGGGCCTCGATTTCGAGTTTCAGGCGGGCGAGGGGCCGGTAGTGCATCGTCCGGTGCGCACGGCGGAGGATGTGTGGGCGCTGCGGACGGATCGTGCGGCGGATCTGGAGTATGTGGCTCGCGCCATCCAGAAGGTTGCGGCGCACTTTCGCGACCGGCTGGGCGTGATCGGATTTTGCGGTGCACCGTACACGCTGGCCAGCTACATGATCGAAGGCGGCAGCTCGCGCAATTACATCCACACGAAACAGATGATGTACCGCGACCCCACTGCCACCACTGCGTGGGGCAGCCTTTTGGATAAGTTAGTTGCTGTGCTCACCGAATACTGCCGTCTGCAAGTGCAGGCGGGCGCGGATGTCATTCAGATTTTTGATAGCTGGGTGGGATCGCTCGCGCTCAGCGATTACCGGCAATACGTGTTTGAGCCGACGAAGCGGCTGATCCGCGCCGTGCAGCAGATGGGGGTGCCGGTGATCTACTTTGGCGTGGAGACAGCGGGATTACTGGAGACGATGGCGGCAACGGGAGCCGATGTGATCGGACTGGATTGGCGTCAGCCGCTCGATGAGGGGTGGCGGGCCGTGGGGCATGGCCGCGCGGTGCAGGGAAATCTGGACCCGATTACACTGTTCGCGCCGGTGGAGATTCTCGAACAGCGCGTGCGGGAGATTTTGCATGCAGCGCATGGGCGCGCGGGGCACATCTTCAATCTCGGCCATGGGATTGTACCGGGCACGCCGGTTGAGCATGTGCAGGCGGTGGTGAAGATGGTGCACGAGTTCCGGATAGATCAGTGATCAGTGGACAGGGAACAGTGGTCAGTTGATTGTGGCTGGGTGAGTGCTGTGGTTTCCCAGGTCTGTCCGCCGCGGTCCGCCACGGCGGATGACCCTTCGACTGCGCTCAGGGCAGGCTCTGGGGCACCCCTTGTCGTGCTCGTGCTTTCCCAGGTCTTCCGCCGCGGCGGACAGACCTGGGGCACCCAGGTTCGTGCTTGGTTTAAGTTTTCTGGAGGGTTTTCGTGGGGAGACAGGCGGTGCTGCTACTGGCGCACGGGACACCCGAAACCGTGGAGCAGATTCCGGAGTATTTGCGCAATGTGGTCAGCGGACGGCCCGTGCCGCAGGCAGTTGTCGAAGAGATTCAGCATCGCTACGCGCTGATCGGCCGCAGTCCATTGACGGAGATCACGATGCAGCAGGCGAGGCTGGTGGAAGCGGAGCTTGCGCGCATGGGCGAGCCGGTGCGCGTCTATGTAGGAATGCGGAACTGGCGGCCGTACATTTCCGACGTGGTGAAGCAGATGCGCGCGGAGGGAGTCGAAGAGGCGGCGGTAATCTGCATGGCGCCGCAGAACTCACGCACTAGCGTGGGCTTGTACCGGCGCGCCGTGGAAGCGGAGGCACAAGGGCTGCGCATTGACTTTACGGAGGGTTGGGCAGAACATCCGCTGCTGGCGGATGCGTTTGTGGAGCGGCTGACACCGGCATGGAAAAAACTGAGCGACGAGACAGGCCAACCCGTGCCGGTGCTGTTCACTGCGCACAGCGTGCCGAAGCGCACGGTCGAGCCGCCGGCTGTAGATTCGGGACAGCGGTTGTGGCCGGGGGCAGGCGCCGATCCGTATGCCGATGAGGCGCGGCATACGGCAGAGCTTGTGGCCGCGCGTGTGCCGGGGATTCCGCGCTGGTGGTTTGCCTTCCAGAGCCAGGGAGCGAGCGGCGGCGAGTGGATCGGTCCCACTGTCGAGGAGACGCTTGACTCAATTGCCGGTTCCGGAGTTCGAGCGCTCGTTCTGCAGCCGATTGGTTTTCTTTGCGATCACGTGGAAATTCTTTATGACGTAGACAAGTTATTTCGAGAGTATGCGGCGGGAATTGGTCTGCGACTGGAACGGCCGGAGTCACTGAATGACTCAGCCACGCTGGCGAATGCGGTAGCCGACCTGGCGCAACGCGGGCTGATGCGGCTCAGGGAATGCGACGATCGAAAATTTTAGCCGCATTCAGCCGCATGGCCCTTTCGGAATTTATGGTGGTTACGATGGAGTGATCGCCGCTCTGTTTTTCCATTTCAGAGAACGGCGCGCCTATAGTATACGAAACGCATACAGGTTCATCCTGGGCAGCTCGATAGTTCGATCGGTTTCGCAATCGATATAGCCGTTTTGGGGTTCAGAGTAAGGCGGCTCTTTCTAGTGTGGTGAATCGTTCATTCGTTGAAGAACAACCGCAGATCCCCTTCGACTGCGCTCAGGGCAGGCTTTCGACTCTCCGCCGCGGCGGACCACGGCGGACGTCGCTCAGGATGACATTGGTCGGGTGGAGATTTGTGCTTTCCCAGGTCTTCCGCTGCGGCGGACAGACCTGGGGCACCCCTTGTCGTGCTCAGTGAGCTGGGGCACCCGGCGTTTAGGGTGGGAAATCGACAAACTCATTTAGTGTGGTGAATCGTTCATTCGTTGAAGAACAACCGCAGATCCTTCGACTCCGTTTGGCCTAAAAACGGCCAAACTCCGCTCAGGATGACA
>JASHQE010000042.1 GCA_030037705.1 Acidobacteriaceae bacterium
TGCAGCCCGAGCGCATATAGACTTCTAGGTCCGCGACCGCATGAATTTGTACCTTTAGCATCGTGCTCTCCCAGGTCGCATCCGCCGCGGCGGACGAGACCTGGGGCACCCATTTTCGTGCTGGATTTAATTCCCTGAGACCTGGGGCACCCAGCATTTGCGGCGCGCGCTATCCGGCTTATCCGCCACCGTCCCCCGGTGCGTTGCCCGGAATGATCCCATAGTTCCGGATCGTCTCCACACCGTCGCTGAGCAATCTCTCGTAGCAGGCGCGCGCGTCCACGCGCGGCATCAGCTCAAGCGAGAAGAACGTGCCGTCGGTAAAGCACATATCCAACGACTGCCAGTCGTTCGGCGCGTCGTTGACGTAGTAGATAAGGGCTATGGTCTTGCCGATGACTTCGGGAAAGTGGATGCTGGAGCTCGGTGGATCAGGCAGCTCCGGAGCATCCGGCTCCATATCCAGTTTGGAGCGGGTTTTCTTTTTGGGGTTTGCGCGGGGAGTGGGTCGGTGGGTATTTTTAGAAACAGCCATGGCATTGCCTTTCTTTGCAAAAGGTGATGGTGGTTAGGGATACGTCGGTGCTTCGAACACTGGCGTGTCCCGCTGCGCGTTGTCCAGAACCGGTAGAAACAACTACCGGATTCCAATGATGGAGACTGTAACAGAAGATTCTGGTCAACGCCAAGAAAAAATCACGAAGAAATTGAGAATATATTTTCCGGGCTGAAACGGTACGCGGGTACCCCACCCAAGCACTGTCATCCTGAGCGAGTCGCCGCGGCGACGAGTCGAAGGATCTGCGGTTGTCTTTGTAAAGGCGGCGTGGGTTGATCTGAGTCGGGATTGGTACGACGTGGAGCCGGCTGATTGCGGATCGCATCGATGTTTAAGAGCAACCGCAGATCCTTCGACTTCGTCCGCCACGGCGGACTGCGCTCAGGATGACAAATTAAGATCGATTACAGCAGTCGGGTGCCCGGGTGCCCCGGAGCCTGCCTAAGCGTAGTCGAAGGGTCTGTCCGCCGCGGCGGAAGACCTGGGAAAGCACAAATCCCAATCCAAGCACTGTCATCCTGAGCGAGCGACGCGTAGCGGAGAGAGTCGAAGGATCCGCGGTTGCTTTTGGCGAAGCTTAAGGCTGGAAACGACGCTGCTTTGACGTCTTTGATGTGTGTATCGTGCGTGGAGCTGCGAGACGAACCGCAGATGTTTCGACTCCGTCCGCCGCGGCGGACTCCGCTCAACATGACAGTGCTTGAATGATCGGTCTGCCGATCGCCGGATGCCCCATCCTAGCTCCGCTGGGCGGGGTTATTCCACTGCGGCAAGAAGCAGTGGAGCTACGTAGGATGGAATGAATCTCAAGCTGCCGATTCGATGCGCTCGACATGGATCAGGTGCGATTCGGCGTCCAGCGTTCCGGTCACCTTCACCTGTTTGCCCTCGAATGGCTGTGCCTGGCGCGCGTCGTCGAGGTGCAGGAGCTGGCCGGAGGTTACGCGCAGCATAAACTGCTCGCCATCGCGCAGGATGGTTCCCGTAAACGTAGCGTGCTGCGCCTGATTTTGCTGCGCCTGGACGCTGTGGGACCCGGTCAAGAGAAACGGACCGCCCCACGCCAGTGCGCAGACAAAAACGAACACGCTCAGGACAATCCCTAAAAGGAGATCGCGAAACAGACCGCGTTTGATAAAGGTGAGGGAATGCATAGGGGATTCCTCAATGTTGGATGGCTTCCTCGGCGTACTTAATCCGATGTGCGTTCAGAGCAGGTGGTTGCCAAATTCGTAGCAACAAAAGAGCTGCCTCCCATAAAAACCCGATCACAAAAGGAAAGACGCGCACAGGCCCCGAAACGAAGCGTGGCCGGCCCGAAATTCATCAAGATACAAAATTTCTTAAGGCAAAATTTGTCGAGAATTGACCGGAACCGGACGACGTTCCCACCAGAAATAGACGGTCGAACGGCAGTCAGCGCTCAGAGGAAGCGCGCAGACGCGCGGCGAGCGCCCACTTCAGCTCTTCGATTCCCTGCCCCGTCACCGCGGAAATCGCATGAAACTCGATCTTTTTGCGCTTCACATGCGCAGCCAGCTTCTTTAACTTTTCCGGATTTGCCGCGTCTATCTTGGTAGCGGCCACCATCATCGGTTTTTCGGCGAGCCCATTGCCGAAGCTGGCCAGTTCTCGATTGATGATCTTGAAATCTTCGACGGCGTCGGGCCTTCCCGAGGCATCGGATACGTCTACCAAGTGCAGGAGCAATCGCGTGCGCTCAATGTGGCGCAGAAACTGCATGCCCAATCCCTGGCCGAGGTGCGCGCCTTCGATGAGTCCCGGCACATCAGCCACAACATAGGACTGCTGTTCCGGTTCTTCCCCTACGGTCACTACGCCCAGGTTGGGCTCCAAGGTGGTGAACGGGTAATCGGCGATCTTGGGTCTTGCGGCGGAGATGCGCGAGATCAGCGTGGACTTGCCGGCGTTGGGAAAGCCCACGAGGCCGACGTCGGCGAGCAGCTTCAGTTCCAGCCGGTAGCTGCGCTCTTCGCCGGGCCGTCCCATCTCGTGCTCACGCGGGGCCTGGTGCGTGCTGGTGGCGAAGTGCTGGTTGCCGCGGCCGCCGCGGCCGCCTTGGGCGACGACGATGCGCTCGTCCGGCTCCTGAAAATCGTGCACCAGCTCGCCGGTTTCCAGATCGTAAACCGCCGTGCCTACCGGCACCTGCAGCGTGATGGAGCGCCCATCCTGACCGGTGCAGTTCGAACCCATCCCGTGTTCGCCGCGCTGCGCTTTGTGCTCAGGGTTGTAGCGGAAGTGAATCAGCGTGTTGTGACGCTGTGACGACTCCATAATCACGTCGCCGCCGCGCCCTCCGTCGCCGCCAGAAGGACCACCGCGCGGGACGAATTTTTCGCGCCGGAAGGCCATGCAGCCATTGCCGCCATCGCCGGCTTTTACCCGAATTTTCACTTCATCGATGAACATCGTCCGTCCAGCGGAAACCTACCCTGGCACAACATGGCCGGGGTGTACGAATACACAAACCGTCCCTTCAGTCTATCGAAGCACTCTGCGAAGCGCCGTGCGGGAGGGTAGTGGCTCAGTTTGAACGTACATTCCTCGGGGGCTAAAGCCCGCCATTCATTTGCCGCGATTTCGGCACGACTAAAGTCGTGCCCTGTTACAAAGCAAATTGAAACTGAGCCATTACCCGTGCGGGCGGCGACCGTCAGGCAACCTGCAGGCAAACGGAAAAATTGTAGGACAAGAGTCTTTTCATACGCACAAATCGGGCATATGATGGTGTCCACTTCCCCTTGAACCCAATGCAGCGTTTGCCCCGGACCCTTGTGCTTGCGGTCCGGCCCTCCCCTTGTGGTCTGCCGGAATCGGGGACTGGAATGGCCCAGATTAAGCTGAACCGTATCTTGATGCTTGCGCTTGCCGCGTGGTGCTGTGGCGCGGCCGCGCCAGCGCTTGGCCAATCTGTGCCTGCTGAATCGGGCTCGCTCTCCGGTAAATTGACCGATCTCTATTCTGCGCCTCTCGCCGGAGTCGGCGTGGTTCTGCGCAACGCGGCTACTGGCGCAGAGATCCGAACTACGACCGCAAAGAACGGCGCATACCGCTTCGATGCCCTCGATGCTGGAGAATACACGCTCGAAGCAGGGAGCGCGCAACTGGGCTTCGGTCGCCTTGAAGGAATCGTAGTTTCTCCACACCACGAAGCGCGCGTGCAGGCGGCAATACAGTTTGTGCCTCCGTCACCAACCCCCTTGCTGGCGGCAGTTCCCGCATCCACCTTTACTGTTCGACTTCCGGAGCAGACAACATCTACACTTCCGCTCCAAACTCTGCCCTCGCGGGACGCAGTGGAAAGATCCATACGCCAAGCCTCTCCCATGGCCACAGTGTCCCATGCACCGCCTCCGCTTCCCGCGCTCACAGCCGCGCCCGAACCTATGCAGCAACTGGCAGTTCTTGAACCCGCGCCACTCACGCTGCAGCCGCTCACAGCAAGCACAGGAACACCCGCAGCCGGCCCTGCACCCGATTTGCCGGCAAGTCCTGCAATGGCCCTGCTGCACGCTGGCCATCCGTATGTCACACCGATCATTGTTGCCGCGCAAAAGCCCGATCCGGCGACGCCTGCGGTTGCCTCCACCCTAAGCGCGGCCGAGGTGCAGGCGCTTCCTGTAAGTGGAAGGCGCTGGCAGGAGTTCTTGCTCGATACCCCGGCATCGACCGCCACGCCCGGCTCTTCGCAGGCCGCGCTGCGGGGCGCGGGTGAGGATTCCGCCGATCTGACCGTTGACGGATTGAGCACGCGGCTGGCCTTTGGCGCGGGCGCAGTCGCCGCGCCCGGCGCAGCCGATTCCGGTGCGTCTGGAGCGATGGGTGCGCCGGGTGGAACAGGGCAAGCGTGGAGCGGAGGCCGGGGATTCTCCGTGAGCGAGGCCAGCGTACGCGAGGTGGAAACAATCGCCGGCAATGTCGAGGTGGAAGGCGCGCGCGCTGCCGGCGGCCGCGTGCATCTCGAGACCGAGCGCGGCGGAGACGAGCTGCACGGGCAAGGATTCTTCTTCGATCGCCAAAATGACTGGGGCGCACGCAATCCCTTTACGCAGTGGGTGCAAAATACGGGAACCGCAGCAGCACCGGTGTTCACGCCGGAATCGTACACTCCTCCTGATCACGAAACCGTGTGGGGCCTCGGCGCGGGCGCTCCAATCCACCGCGACAAGCTCTTCTGGTTTGCTGCGCTCGACAGCTACCGGCGCAACGATCCGGGCCTCGCGACGGTGAAGATTCCCGGCGAATTCTTTTTTGTGCCTACGCCGAACGATGCACAGATTCAGTTGCTCGCGGCACAGCTTGGCGAGAGCGAGAATCAGGCATACAACGATTATCTCGGCGTCGCCACGGCTGGTTACACGCCCGCAGGCCTGGAGGGGCTAGCCGCCCTGCTCGGTCCCGCGCCGCGCACCGCCGCGCAATGGACCGGCTTTGCCCGCATCGACTGGCAGATCGCCGAACGGCATCGGCTCGCCCTCGAAGGCGTCGGCGCAAGCTGGGATGCGCCGGGCGGCGGCTTGACGCGCGTGTCGGAGTCTTACGGCAATCACAGCTTCGGCTCGAACACCGCAAGCCAGCAATGGCTGATGGCGCGCTGGGAAGCGTACCTGACACCGAACTTGCTGGCCATAACGCAGGCCTCGGGGGGGCGCGATATTCTCACCGCCCGTCCCGATACGCCTTCCACATTGGAGCAGACATTTTTGAACGGCAATGTCTGGGGCCAGTTGCCGCAGATCGTCGTCGATTCGCGTTACGGCTTTACGATCGGCAATCCCTCGCGTTTCGGACAGGGAAGCTATCCCGATGAACGGCTCTATCATGCGCAGGAGATGGTCGACTGGGTGCACGGCCGGTTGCTCGTGCGTGCCGGCCTTGAAATCGACCACAACTCCGACGCGACCAGTCTGCTGCGCAACCAGACCGGAACCTACTACTACTCCAGAGTGCAGGACTTCATCTCGGATGCGCTGGCCTTCGAGAAATTCGGCTTGACGAACGCGCTTAACTTCGAGAACCCGCACAACTGCGGCGTGAGCGACACAACCTTCGGCCCCATGCCCTGCTACTCGTATTACTCGCAGACCATGGGGCCGACAAACTGGCAGCTGAGCACCAGCGACTGGGCCGGTTACGCGACTGGACAGTGGCAGGCGGGCAAGCGTGCCGTGTTCTCTGCGGGTTTGCGTTGGGATCGCGAACAGTTGCCGCCTCCGCTCGCTGCGCTTGCGAATCAAGAGCTGCCGTTGACAGAAAAACTTCCGGGCTTCGGCAACGACTGGGGTCCCCGCGTAAGCCTTGCGATTGGCAACACGGAAGGCCGTTGGCCCGTGCTGCGATTTGGCTATGGCCTGTACTACGGGCGAACCGAAAACGCGACGATCGAGACAGCACTGACGCAGACCGGCTCTCCGCAAGGTGATCTCAACTTCTTCCTTCGGCCCACGGATGACTGCCAGTTCTGCTCCGGAGGCTCTCCGCCATTTCCCTACGTCTTTGCTGGCGAGCCGGCCACGGTGGTCAAGCCGGGCGCCGTCGAGTTTGCGCCGAACTTCCGCAATCCAGAAGTCCACCAGGCCGTCGCTGCCATTGAAGAGGCCCTGCCCGGCCATGTTCAACTCACGGCGTCTGCCCTGGCCAGCCTGGGCCGGCGGCTGCCCATCGCCATTGACACCAACTTCCTTCCATTGACTCGAGCGCAGACCATCACGTATGCAGTCGTCGATGGAACCGGCAACGGCCCTATCAAATCCCCGCAGATCACCGTTCCGTTTTATGCGTCGTGGCCCTCGCCTACGGGCACGGTGGGCAGGCTCAATCCTGATTACCAGCAGATCGCCGAGATCATGAGCCGCGCCAACTCCATCTACGAGGCGGCAATGATCAAGATCAACCGCTACAGCCGGCGCGGGCTGAGCCTGCACGCGCACTACACCTACGCACATGCCATGGACTGGAATCCCAATGAGACTACGCTCGTGGCCGGCAGCGATGTGTTGGACCCGGCAGATTTCAATCTGGAATACGGAACCAGCAATCTCGACGTGCGTCACTCTGCAGCAGCGATGGTGATCTACGAGACGCCATGGAAGCTGCGCGATTTTGCAGCGCATATTGCAAACGGCTGGACGCTCTCGGGCGTCGGCCAGTTCCGCAGCGGCTTGCCTTTCACCATGCGCACCTCCGGCTCGCTGGCCGAAGAGTTCGACCAGACAACCGGCGCAGCCATTGTGGGCCTCGGCCCGGGCATGAACGGCTCCGGCGGCGACAATCGCGTGTATGGTCTCGGCAGCGACGGCCGCTCTTACAATATCGGCCGCAACACCTACCGCTATCCGCACACGTGGAAGGCTGACCTGCGGCTCGCCAAACGCTTCGATCTGGGCAAGATGCACGACCTGGAACTGTTGGCCGAGAGCTTCAATCTCTTCAACCATCAGAACGTTACGGAGGTCGAAACCACAGGCTATTATCTCGAGCCGGGCAGCGCTTCTTCCCTGCCGACGCTCAACTTTCTCACCGGGCTCAAAGCCAATACCACGGCCTTCGGGCAGCCGCTCAATATCAACGCCACCGATTTCTATCGCGAACGGCAGATTGAACTCGGGTTGCGCATGAGGTTTTAGGGCAGAATCGGCATATATAGACCAACTCTGTTGCTGAAAAGTGAGTCAAGCCCTGTCATGTTGAGCTGGGTGCCGGGTGCCCCAGAGCCTGCCCTGAGCTTGTCGAAGGGTCTTCCGCCGTGGCGGACCGCGGCGGATGAGACCTGGGAGAGCACGATGCTAAAGATACAAATTCATGCGGTCGCGGACCTAGTGTCCCGTCTCTAAAGTTCGCGACATAAATACAGTTGTCATCCTGAGCGTAGAAAGCCGCGTTTTGTGCGGCTTGCGGAGTCGAAGGATCCGCGGTTGCTCTTCGCAAATACTGATAGAAACTTAAGAGGCAGGACACTAGAACTGGGTCATCCATTCGCATCAGTTAATTTTGTCGTCCTGGGCGAAGTCGAAGGAGATCTGCGGTTGTTCTTCAACGAATGAACGATTCACCACACTAGTTTCATTACGTTGCTCAGCTTCTGATGCCCTGCAGAGACTTGACAGTGGCGCGCGCGGCGCATAGTTTTTTCTTCGTACAAAATCATTCAGAGTTCGAACCTGATTGTCATAAACTTTTTCCGCTGGAGATTCTCATGCTGCTTCGCAAGTTTTTTCGGCGCGCCTGTGCCGCGCCGCTTTCCGCTCTCATTTCCACTGGTTTGCTCTGCTCCTGCTTGGTGGTGCCCTGCGCACAGGCGCAGCGCGCAGGCGTTGCGCCCGCCGGTGATACGCCGGCCACAGCCGGCCCGCTTGCCCATCTCTCGCCGAAGCTCTCGCGCCGCGATCTTGCCAAAGCCATGAAGCGCGTGGCCGACTGGCAGCTGAATCGCCTCCCCGCGCAGGCGCAATACGACTGGACCTGGGCCGCGCTCTACACCGGCTTCATGGCCGTGCCTGAGAAGGTTGCCGGCGACAAGTACCGGCAAGCGGCGTTAGGGGTGAGCAACCAGCTTAACTGGCAGCCCGGGCCGCGCGTGATGCACGCCGACGATCAGGCGATCGGGCAGACCTATCTTGGGCTCTACATGATCCACAAAGACCCCAAGATGCTTGACCCGATGAAGGCGCGCCTCGATGTGGAGATGGCCACGCCCGATCCCGCCGATCCTAAGAAACCATTGTGGTGGTGGTGTGACGCGCTCTTCATGGCGCCGCCGGTCTACGCGGATATGGCCGCCATCACAGGCGACCAGAAATATCTCACCTTCATGGATCACGAGTGGGAGATCACCACAAACCTGCTCTATGACCACGAAAAGCATCTCTATTTCCGGGACGCCAGCTATCTCGACAAGCATGAGAAGAACGGCGAACCGCTCTTCTGGTCGCGCGGCAACGGCTGGGTGATGGGTGGGATTGTCCGCGTGCTGAAGGAGCTGCCGGCGGACTCCCCGCTGCGCCCGAAGTTCATCGCGCTGCTCAAGGAAATGTCCGCCGAGATGCTGTCGATCCAGGGTAAGGACGGCTTGTGGCGCCCGGGGCTGCTCGATCCAGACTCCTATCCGTTACCGGAGATCTCGGGCAGCGCCTTCATTACTTACGCGCTGGCTTACGGTGTGAACGAGGGCATCCTCGACCGCGCCACTTACTGGCCTGCGGTCCAAAAAGCCTGGGCCGGCATGCTGACGCACGTCTATGCCGATGGCCGCCTGGGCAGCATTCAGCCCGTCGGCGCAGCACCGGGCGCGTTCACGGAAACGACAAGCTATTGCTACGGCGTGGGCGCATATCTGCTGGCCGGGTCTGAGATCTACCGCACAGCGAAGTAGCACAACATCGGGATACCCGGCTTCGCATGTCTTGAAATCCAGGCCGCTGTAATCGATCTTCATTTGTCATCCTGAGGCAGTGGCCCAGGTTTGGGCGGCGATGGGTAGAGCACTGCGCTCCCGCGCAGACATGGATGATGGGTGCCCCAGGTCTGTCCGCCGCGGGCGGACAGACCTGGGAGAGCACAAATCCCACCCAAGCGGGAGAGCACGATGTTCATCGGCGCTGCCGCTGTCGTATCGATTCCCGGCTGGGTTGAGCTTTTTGCTTTCCCAGGTCTTCCGCCGCGGCGGAAGACCTGGGGCACCCATTTTCGTGCTGGATTGAATTCCCTGAGACCTGGGCTAACCACCAAGAATGGGGCACCCATTTTCTTCTTCTGCTGCTTATCCGTCGCCGTCATCACGTGCGTTGCACTGAATGATCCCATAGTCGCGGATCGTCTCCGTATCACCGCGCTGCGATTCCGTGTAGTCGACGCGCACGTACACGCGGGGCATCAGGTGAAATGTGAAGAACGTGCCGTCGGTGAAGCGCACCTCCAGCGACTGCCACTCCGGCGCTTGGACGTAGTTGATGTAG
>JASHQE010000326.1 GCA_030037705.1 Acidobacteriaceae bacterium
CTGCTGGAGCGCATCAAGGTAATGAGCGCGCGCAAGCGCGGACCGCGTAAAGGCGCGCAACGCATGGCTCCTCCATCAGAGCTGGCAGCGGCATCGTGAAAAGCTGAAGCAGAGAATAGAAACGAGGGAACGGCGGCGTTCTGAAGCTAAAGACGGGCGCTTGTTTTGTTTCCTCGGTTCCTAAATAGAGCTTCGAACCGCCGGACCGATTTTCCTTTCCTTGTTCCCTCATCCCTATTCCCCTCTTGACGATTGCATGGGGCCGTGGGCATACTCCCGAATTGTGTTCAAGACGGCGCATGTTTTCTGCGCCGGCAAAAGTTGGTTTTATGGATCTCATCCTGATTCGGCTTCTTTTTGTGGTGCTCTTTGCCGGGGTTTGTTACTATCTTCATCCGTTTGGGATTCAGAACGGAGGGGCAAGCGCTGCCGCCGGCGCGCTGGCGGCTTGCGCGGTGATTGTCTTCGAACTGCGCGTGCGGGCGTTGAGCCTGAAGCGGCTGATCGGCGCAGTGACAGGCTCAGTGCTGGGAATCATTGGCGCGGCGCTGTTCTGCATCGTGCTGCGCTCGGCTCTTCTGCCCGGCGCGAACTCAGCGGTATTGCAGATCTTCGTCCTGATGCTGATGACGTACGTCGGGCTGCTTGTGGGGGCCAACAAGGGTGATTTGCTCAACCCGGCGGCGCTGGGCACGGTGTTTACCGGTGACCGTCCTACGCGGCGCAGCGCCAAAGTGCTGGACACAAGCGTCATTATCGACGGGCGCATTGCCGACATCGCCGAAACCGGCTTTATCGACGGAATGATTGTGGTGCCGGAGTTCGTGCTGCGCGAGCTGCAGGTCGTAGCCGACTCGACGGATAGTTCAAAACGGCAGCGGGGACGGCGCGGCCTCGATATGCTGCAGCGAATGCAATCCAACGCGAGCCTCCAGGTGCAGATCGTGCCCGACGACTTTCCATCGATCCGCGAGGTCGATCTGAAGCTGCTGGAACTGGCCAAGAAGTGGGAGGCCAAGGTGGTCACCAATGACTTCAACCTGAACAAGGTGGCCCATCTGCACCACGTAGAGGTGCTCAACATCAACGATCTCGCGAACGCGCTGAAACCGGTGGTACTGCCCGGCGAGCGCATGAACGTGGTGATTCTGAAGGAAGGCAAGGAGCATAACCAGGGAGTCGGTTATCTGGACGATGGCACGATGGTGGTTGTGGATCACGCGCGCAGGATGATCGGCCGGGCCGTCGAGATTTCTGTCACCAGCGTGCTGCAAACTGCCAGCGGCAAGATGATCTTTGGCAAGATGGACGAGAACGGCAAGATGATCGAGACGGCGTGAAGGTTGTGAGTTGGCTGAGAGAAACAGCCGAGTGCTTATCCGTTCCGCCTGTTATCTTGCGTGCAACCCTGGATCGTTATCACGAGGGATTCTATTCCGTTCTGAGCGCCTGCATGGGATCGAGGCGCGAGACGCGCCAGGCCGGAGCCATGCATGCCAGAGCGGCGACGAGCAGCAACGTGGCCGCGACGCACGCGAAGACCGGCGGATCGAGCGGCTGCGTTTCGTAGAGCATCGAACGGATGAGGTGCGCAGCCCCGGCGCTTGCAGCCAACCCTAACGCAAGCCCGATGAGAGCGGGCCGCAGCCCATCCACCAGCATGAGGCGCAGCACCTGTTCGCGCTGCGCGCCGAGCGCGATGCGGATGCCGATCTCGATGGTCCGCTGCGCCGCGATGTACGAGAGCACGCCGAAGAGGCCTACTGCAGCCAGCAGCAGAGACAGCACCGCGAAGCCGGTGAGCAAAGTAGTATCGAAGCTTTCGTCGAGCGTGGATTTGCCGAGAAGCTGATCCATGGTGAGCACATCCGAGACGGGCAGATCGGAATCCATGTCTTGAATTACGTGTTGCACGGGCAGTGCCAATGATTCCACGTCATGGCCGGAGCGGATGACGAGGGTACCGTAGTTGGTGTCGCCCGCGTAGAGCGGGTAATACTGCATGGGCTGCGGCGCCTCGCCGACCTGGTAACGGGTGTCGCCCACAATACCGACAATCTCATGCAGCTCTTTTCCGCCCATCACACGCAGGTGCTTGCCGATCGGATCTTCGCCGGGAAAGAACTTTTTCGCGAACGATTCGCTGATGATCGCCTCGTTGGCGCGATCGAGCTTCTGGTTGTCGCCAAAGGTGCGCCCGCGCAGAATAGGGATGCCCATGGCCTCGAAGTAGCCGGGGTCGGCCGAGCGGTTGATGGCGAATGTACCTTTGCCTTGAGGCAGCGGCGGATGCTCCGCGATATCGAAGCCGAAGTCGCCCATATACCCCTGCCCTGGAACGGCAGTCACAAGTCCGGCGGCCTCGACGCCGGGCAGAGCCCGCACGCGGTCCAGCAATGTTTGAAAGAAGTTGACCGGAGCCGGTCCGGGCGTTTTATAGCGTGCGCCCGGCAGACTGATGTGCAGGGTGAGGACGTTGTTCGTGATGCAGCCGATATCGGTGTCGCGCAGCCGCTGGTAGCTCTTGAGCAGGAGGCCCGCGGCGATGAGCAGCATGACCGTAAGGCCGACCTCGGCCGCGAGAAGCATCTTGCGCAGGCGCGCCCGCTCGCTGCCCGCGCTATGCGACTTCGAGCTCTCATGCAGCGAAGCGAGTAAGCGTTTGTCGTCTGCATTGAGCGCGGAGACGACGCCCGAGAAAAGCGCGCAGAGAACGATCACGCCGATGGTGAAGGCGGCGACAACTCCGTCAAAGCGGATGGACTCGACGCGCGCCATATTGTGGCGAGTCGCTATGAACCAGTGAACGACTCCCCAGGCCAGCGTGAGGCCGGCAGCGCCGCCCGCAACGGACAAGAGGAAGCTCTCCATCAGGTGCTCGCGCAGCAGGCGCAGCCGCCCGCCGCCGAGCGCGGTGCGAATGGCGAGCTCTTTGCGGCGCGCCGTGGCCCGCGCGACGAGCAGATTCGCAACGTTCAGGCAGGCGATAAGGAGCAGGCAACCAGTGGCGGCAAGCATCACATAGAGCGGCTGTTTGACATCGCCCACCATGTGTTCGAGCAGCGGCCGGCTGTTCGCCGCTGCGGCAATAAATGGGTCATCCAGTTGAGACTCGTGGAGCCGGCGCGAGATGACGCTCAGGTCCGCCGTTGCTGCCGCCGCCGTCACTCCGGGCTTCAGCCGACCCACCGCGCGAAAACTGTGGAAGTCGAGGCGTGACATCAGCGTTTCAGGCGCTTGATGATACACGGCGGTCCATAGTTGCGCCGTGGGGTCCGGGAACACAAACCACTCCGGCATAATGCCGATGACCGTATACGGTTTGGCATCGAGATAGATGAGTTTGTTAAGGATAGCCGGGTCGCCGCCAAAGCGGCGCTTCCACAAATTCCAGCTCAATACGACCGTGCCGTTTGCAGTGCGGCTGTCGTCTGCGGCGGTAAAACCGCGACCCAGAGCCGGCTGTACGCCGAGCGTGGGGAACAGGTTCCAGGAGACAGTCCCGCTGTTGAGCGTCTCCGGCAGTTGACCACCTGACGCCGCAAGGTCCACTTCATCGGTGCGGACAAGGGCCATGCTGCTGAACGTGGTGTTTTCTTTGTTCCACGCGGCATAGACTCCGCCGGCAACGAGATTGTAGGGAAAGTCTCCGCCGCCGGCCGAATACGTGCCGTGCTCGTAGAGCACGAGGAGTCGATCAGGGTCTTCGAAGCGCAGCGGCTTGAGCAGCACGCCACGGACCACGGTGAACAACGCTACGTTTGAGCCGATGCCGAGGGCCATGACGAGTATGGCTACGGCCGTAAACCCAGGCGTGCGACGCAACGTGCGGGCGCCGATCCGCAGATCGCGCAAGAGCTGCTCGATTCCATTCCAGCTCCAGGTGGCGCGGGTCTGGTCGCGCAGAAGTGCCGGGTTGCCGAAGCTGCGCAAGGCAGCGGCGCGGGCCTTGTCCGGATCCATGCCGGCGGCCAGATTCTCTTCGATCTGCCGATCGAGATGAAAGCGCAGTTCGTCATCGAGCCGCACACCGGCCTGGGCACGGCCGAAGATCATGCGTACTTTGATTGCAAATTGATGAAGCCAGCGCATCGGATTCTCCTGCTCCGTGGTTTCCCACCCCCGCCGCGGCGAGGATGGGGCACGGAGCTTCTTGGCTATTGAGCGTCTGTAATCCCCATTGCTTTCTCTTCCCTAGTCGCTGACCGTTGGATTTTGCACCATCCTCGGGTGCCCCAGGTCTCTTCCGCCGTGGTCCGCCACGGCGAAAGAGACCTGGGAAACCTGGATGCCAATGTACGAATTCATGCGGTCAGGGACCTAGTTCCTGCTTTTACACTTCGCTGACAATCAGGTTGATGGCCGCCGAGAGCCGGCTCCAGTTGGCCGCTTCCGCTTCAAGCTGTTTACGGCCGGCTGCCGTAAGCGCATAGAACTTGGCCTGGCGGCCGGTTTCACTCTCCTGCCATTTGGCCTTGATCCATCCCTGCTGTTCGAGCCGGTGGAGCGCGGGATAAAGCGAACCCTGCTGCACCTGCAGCACTTCGCCGGAAACCTGTTGAATGCGCTTGGCAATGGCCCAGCCGTGCATGGCGTCGAGCGAGAGAGTCTTGAGAATGAGCAGGTCGAGCGTGCCTTGAACGAGATCGTTTGGTTTACCCATACCTAGATTATCTACAACAAAGTTGTGTAGACCGTCAAGGTATCAAGGAGCTTTCGGCCGGGAGAGCCTCTTTCCGTTTTGATGGAATCCGTTGTATGCTCCATTCGCGGGGTTTTGGCGGCATGGCGCAGGCGCCCACGAAGGTAATTACGGTAGAACGCGAGTATGGCTCGCGGGGTGGGGAGTTTGCGCACGAACTGGCTGCACGCCTGGGCTGGCGGTTGCTGGACTCGGAGCTGGTGACCGGGGCGGCGCGGTTGGCGGGCGTCGATCCCAAGATGGCGGCCAGATTCGACGAGCGGCTCGATCCCTGGTATTACCGCTACGGCAAGATCTTCTACCACGACTCGTCCTACTCCACGATCAGCCACTCGGAAGACGTGGTCTTCGATTGCGAGCGCATGCTCGAGCTGATTCGAAAAGAGATACTCGACGCGGCAAAAGAAGGCCAGTGCGTTCTGGTGGGACGGGGGGCGGCCTGCGCGCTGGCTGGGCTGCCGGGCTGCTTCCATATCTTTGTGTACGCCACGGCAAGCGCCAAGCGGGATTGGTTTACACACGCATTCCCGAAGGAAGCGGAACACGCCGATGAGCGCCTGGCTGCCTTCGACAAGCGCCGTGCCGCCTCGATCCGCAAGTTTTATCAGCAGGAGTGGTGCGCGCGGCAGCTTTACCATATGCTGTTGAACTCTGCCATGGGTACCGAGGCCATGATCGCGGCTGTGCAGTGCGCAGCGGGATTGTGTATTGCGCCGGCAGAGACGGCGGCAGGAAGTTAAAGTCCGTGCCTCATCCCATCAGTTCATTGACTTATCAAAGATTTGCTGCGTTTCGTTCCAGGCCATATCGACGTATAGGCCGAGGCTAAGTATGTTGACAGACAAAACAAGCACTGTCATGTTGAGCGGAGAGTCGAAACATCTGCGGTTTGCCACGTCTGACACCGAATTATTTAGAATCCGCTGGTTTTTGCCCATGGTTCACCGGGCTATATGTCGATACAGCCTAGCTCTGTGCGAGCGGTTCCTTAAATAACGGCGCGCCGCACGCGTGGGCCGATGCGGGTAAAGATCTCCCAAGGAATAGTTCCTGCGGCTTGGGCGTGATCGAAGGCGGAGATGGTGTGGCCGCCCTGTTCGCCCAAAATCACCACTTCGTCGCCGGCTTGAACTCCCGCAATCCCGGTGATATCGAGAACGGCCTGATCCATGCTGACGCGGCCGACGAGTGGAGCGCGTTCGCCACGGACGAGCAGGCTGAAGCGGTTGCCAAGCCGGCGATCAAGGCCGTCGGCATAACCCGCAGCAACGAGCGCGAGACGCATGGGCTCGGTGGCCACGAAGGTTCCGTTGTAACCGACCACGGCGCCAGCGGGTACTTCGCGGATGCTCACTACACGGGTCTTCCAACTGAGGACTGGCTGGAGCTGGGTACGGGCGCGCATGAGTGAATCGGGCTCCTCGGGCGCAAAGGGTGGATCAAAGGGCGGAATCAGGCCATACAGAGCAAGACCGGGGCGCAGCATGGCGCGCATCCCGTGCCGCGCGGCGAGCTCGGCGATGGGGCGCGCCTGGCCGGCGAGGAGGGCGGCGGAGTTGCCCGCGTTGAGCCACTCGGCAAAGAGTCCGGCGGCGGAGATGCGGCTCATCGCCTGATCGAGGCGAGTGAGCTGTGTCCCGGTAACTTGGCCGTCTGTCTCGTCGGCAGCGAAGAGATGGGTCATGACAGCTTCAAGACGGAGTGGAGAACCGGGCGCAAAGCGCGTAAAGAGAGGTGCGAGCGCGGCAGGGTCCGCACCCTGGCGGCTCATGCCGGTGTCGATCTCCAGATGGACGGGCAGCGAACCGGATGGCACGCCAACGGCGCGAGCCGCGGCGGCAAGTTCATCGAGCTGCCAGAGCTCCCAGGCTACGGTGGTGAGCCGGTGTTCGGCGATCGCCCGGCCCTGGCCGGGGAAGACGCCGGCGATGACGAGAATCTGTGCGCCGGGACATACGCTGCGCGCGGCGATGCCCTCTTCCACACTGGTGACGCCGAGCCACCGGGCTCCGGCGCGAACTGCGGCCGGTGCGCAGTGGGCGAGTGAGTGTCCGTAGGCGTCGGCCTTGACGATGGCCAGAAGCTCAGTCTCAGGAGCGGCGAGGCTCTGAAGAAACTGATAATTGCGCTCAAGAGATTGGGTGTGGATCTCAACCCAGCAGGGGCGCGTTGGCGTGGAGGGTTCCAAGGATCAGTGTACGGTAAGAGGTAAGGCAGCTCGCGCGATGGTAGCGGGTCAGTTTGAAGGGGCACGGCTAAACAGCTTGCTGAAAAAAGCCGCGTCTCAGTGATTTCTGGCTCAGTCCGGGCGTTTCGCGCGCCAGACGAAGGTTGATCGTCGTTGTTTTTTGATCTCCGCCGGGCGTTTTTTCGCCGTGGGGAGACACCTGTCCTTGCTCAGGCCCTTGCCTGAATCGGAATCAGCTTGCTCATGCGCAGTAAATT
>JASHQE010000043.1 GCA_030037705.1 Acidobacteriaceae bacterium
CCGGCACCCGGCTTTAAGTGAGGCGCGTAAAAAACGTGGAATGGGGGACCGTTCTCATCCGCGTCAAGTCAAGATGCTCCACTGAGGTTTGCAAGAGACACAAAGCGAAAGCTTTAGGAGATCGCGTGCCTTGCAGGATTTATGCCTTCGATTGCTCAGACTAGAGGCAGATCGAAGGAGCATGCGCATGAATCCTATTTCGAACATTTGGAACCATCCCAGGACCTCGATTGCCGGTCTGCTGATCGCGGTGGTCACGGTGGCCGGTGTCTTCTCGCAGCAGGGCGTCACGCTGGGAACGGCGGGAACCGGCACCATCGTTTCACTCATCGCTGCAGCGGCTACGGCGCTGCTTGGGCTGCTGGCCCGCGACCCAGGCGAGTTAGCGAGTCAGCGAGTCAGCAGGTCAGTGGAGAGCGGAAGCAAACTGAACGCGTGGTTGCTGATTGCGTTGCTGCTTCCGCTGCCGTGGATGGAAGGTTGCTCGGGAACGAGCGTGGCCCAGGACATTGTGAACTGGACGCCGGCGCTCCAAAGCGCCGTGGCCACGGTGGACTCGACTGCCGCGCTGCTGGCTCCGGCGGATGCGCCCGTCTTTTTGGCCGCCACGACGGGTTTTGATGCGGCTTCCAACCTGCTGGTGACGCAGGCCAAGGCGTATCTGGCCAATCCCGGTGCGAACACGCTGGCGCAGCTACAGGCGCAGGTGATCACCTTTGAGCAACAGGTGAATGCGGCGCTTCTGGCGGCGGCCAAGATTGTGAATCCAACGAGCCAGCAACACGCGCTGTCCGTGATTCAAGCTGTAGGTACGATTGTGAGCGCGATTCTGGCGCTGGTGCAGTCGGTATCGAGCAAGGCTGCCGTGGCGCAGATGGCTGCGCAGGCCACGATCAAGCTGAGCGCAGTCGGGCCGTATCTCGATCGTGCGCAGTCAGCACGGATGGTGGCCGGCCACTACGGCGAACCGCTGGGGCAGGCACGAATGCAGGTGGCGATGGCGGAAAAGAACGAATCAGCCGCCGGATTTTAGAGCAGTTCCCGAATGAATGTTGACTTCCCGGTCCTGCCGCAGGGAGCCGGGAAGAATTTTTGCACGATATATCTCAATCGTTATCAGGAATTTGTCCGGCATTTAACGGAAATTTATCCTGCTCTCATCTCGATCTCCTACAAAAGTCACGTTACCTAGTTTCAAGGCTCTTGAGGAGGTCAAAAAAATGCAGAAGCTTGCTGCGTATTCCCTGGCGGCTTTGTTGGCTGCAGGTCCTATTCCCACCCCGGCATTTGCACAGGGTGATCACGACGATGGGCAAACCGCGACACCCATTAAGCATCTAGTCGTGATCTTCCAGGAAAATATCTCATTCGATCACTACTTCGGGACGTATCCCTATGCAAAGAATCCTGCGGGCGAGCCGCCATTCTATGCCCAACCCGGAACGCCGGCGGTAAACGGGCTGACAGGAACACTGCTGGCCAACAATCCCAATGCGACGAACGCTGCAAACGGCAAAGGCGCGACGAATCCCTTCCGCCTGGACCGCAGCCAGGCTGCAACGGCCGACCAGGATCACGACTACACGCCCGAGCAAATGGCCTTCGACCGCGGCCTGATGGATGCCTTCCCGGCCTCGGTGGGCACGGCTGGGCCGCCCCCTTCGGGCGCCCCGATTACCGCGACGACCGGCCTGACGATGGGCTACTACGATGGCAATACGGTGACCGCGTTCTGGAACTACGCGCAGCGCTATGCGATGAGCGACAACTCCTACGGCACCAACTTTGGCCCCTCGACGGACGGCGCCGTGAACCTGATCGCGGGCACGTTGAATGGCGTGATCCAGGACGTGAACCCGGGTGGCTCGACGATCAGCGACGGCAACGGCGGACTCACCTTGATCAGCGACGCGGACCCGGTGGGAGACAAGTGCTCCACCACCACAGGTGAAACGGTCGAGTTCAGCAGCAAGAACATCGGCGACCTGCTGAACGAGAAGGGCATCACGTGGGGCTTCTTCAGCGGCGGCTTCAACCTGTCGACGGTGAATGCCAACGGCAGCACCGGCTGCAACCGCAGCACTACCTCCACGGTGACCAGCACCAAGAAGGACGATTACATTCCCCACCACCAGCCTTTCCAGTACTTCGCTTCTACGCGCAACGAGAACCACACGCGGCCCACGTCAACGGCCACTATCGGCTACCCCGGCGATGCGGCCAATCACCAGTACGATATCCAGGACTTCTTCGACGCAGTCAGCGCCGGCAACTTCCCGGCCGTCTCGTATCTGAAGGCTCCGGGCTACGAGGATGGTCACGCCGGCTACTCCGATCCACTGGACGAGCAGAACTTCGTTGTCAACACGATCAACTTCCTCGAGAAGCAGAGGGACTGGGATTCGACTGCGGTGGTGATCGCCTATGACGACTCGGATGGATGGTATGACCATCAGATGGGGCCGATCATGAATCAGTCGGCCACGGCGGCCGATATCGTGAACAGCCAGCCCTCCTGCGGAACCGGCGCCAGCGCGTTGCCCGGCGTCAATCCCAACACGGCTCATGCCCAAGGCCGCTGCGGCTACGGCCCGCGACTGGTGCTGATGGTGATCTCGCCGTGGGCCAGGCGCAATTTCGTCGATCACACGGTGACGGACCAGACTTCGATCCTGCGCTTTGTGGAAGACAACTGGCTGGGCAGTGAGCGGATTGGCCAAGGCTCGTTCGACGCACTTGCAAACCCGATCAACAACATGTTCGATTTCTCGCACGAGAACAATGCGGGCGCACTCCTTCTTGATCCCAGCACCGGTCTTGTGAAGCAAGACCAGAGCGGATTCGGATTCGGCTGGTAAGAGATCCGGATCGATCGCTGAGACACTGCAAGGCGCGGGGGATTTCTCCCTCGCGCCTTGCGCAATTTACTCTATTCAGTAGAGAGTCCCGCCTTTGATTACCCGCCGCCGGTTTCTAGGCCAGTCCCTGCCGTTTATTCCAGGGCTTTTCACCGCAGGCGCGGTCTCGCTGCGCGCCATGAGCCACGATGCTCGTGCAGTCGCGCCTCCAGTCGTTCCGAATCTCGATCCCAACACGCTGGCGCGGTATGTCGATTCATTGCCTCTGCCACAGGTGGCGAAGCCCATGGAGCATCGCACCGCGCCGGATGGCTCTGGAGAACGCGTGCCGCTCTATCGCGTGGCAATGCGCGCGATCTCGGTGAAGCTGCATCGCGATCTGCCGCCGACAAATTTGTGGGCGTTTGGAGGGTCGGTGCCGGGCGTGCTGTTCGACACGCGCAGCGGCGAGGGGCAGCTTATCGAGTGGGCGAATGAGTTGCCGCAGAAGCACTTTCTTCCCATCGACCACACGATTCATGGCGCAGAAAAAGACGTGCCGGAGGTGCGCGGGGTGGTGCACCTGCATGGCGGCAAGACGCCGGCCGAGAGCGACGGCTATCCGGAAGATTGGTACGTGCCGGGGCAGTCGCGCACCTACTATTATCCCAACCGGCAGGATGCGGCGCTGCTCTGGTATCACGATCACGCGATGGGCATCAACCGGCTGAATATCTATGCCGGGCTGTTCGGGCTCTACATCGTGCGCGATGGCGTGGAGGATGCGCTCAATTTGCCGAGCGGCAAATATGAAATTCCTCTGGTGCTGATGGATCGGGACCTGCGGCCGGACGGGCAGTTGAGCTATCCGGTTTCTCCCAATCCGGAGCGGCCATGGGTGCCGGAGGCTTTTGGCGAAGCGCAGCTTGTGAATGGCAAGCTGTTTCCGTATCTCGACGTGGAGCCGCGGCTCTACCGCTTCCGCATTCTGAATGCGGCGAATGGCCGGTTCTACCGGCTCTCACTTTCGAATGGCGCCGAGATGCAGCAGATCGGGACCGATCAGGGATTGCTGCCCGCGCCGGTCGCGCTCCAATACATTCAGCTTGCGCCGGGCGAGCGGGCGGATGTAGTGATCGACTTCAGCTTGCATCGCGGAGAAAAGCTCCAGCTTGAGAGTGAGCCCTTCGAACTGATGCAGTTTCGCGTAGGCAATGCGGCGGTTGCCGACGTGGGGCTGTTGCCGAAGACGCTGCGGCCGGTGCCGCGCATCGCAGAGTCAAGCGCCGTGCTGACGCGGCGGCTTACGCTCGACGAGAACCTGAACATGGTAGCCGAATCGATGGGAATGCTGCTGAACAAGACGATGTGGCATGAGCCGATCACGGAAAAGCCGATGCTGAATACGACGGAGATCTGGGAACTGGTGAACCTCACCGAGGATGTGCATCCGATTCATCTGCACATGGTGCGGTTCCAGGTTCTCGACCGGCGGCGCTTCGACACCTTCGACTATATGACCGCGAACAAGCTGCGCTTTACCAGCCCGCCGATGCTGCCCGAGGCAAACGAGATGGGCTGGAAGGATACCGTGCGCGTGAACTCCGGCACGGTGACGCGCATCATCGTGCCGTTCGTCGGCTACACGGGCCGTTACGTCTGGCACTGCCACATCCTGGAGCACGAGGAGAACGAGATGATGCGGCCGTACGAGGTGCTGCCGGCCAGGATGTAAGGCGATTTTTCCCGTGCAGGACGCAGACCCTCTACGCATATTTGTGAAGCGCAGATGAAGAGCGCGGCGCCGGCATCAGAAATTTCAAAAACCAGTTGTCTTCCCACAGGCTCGGCCGGACCCAAGGCGATACGATGAATCTTTGGAGGCGGAATGCCAAGGATTCTCGACGGCGCAGCAATCGCCGCGGCGATCAAAAAAGAAGTGGTGGAGGAGGTGCAGCGGCTTGCCGGCCTAGGTATTCGACCCGGACTGGCTGCGGTGCTCGTGGGCCATGTGCCGGCGTCAGAGATCTATGTGCGCAGTAAGGTGCAGACCTGCGCCGAGCTTGGCCTTTCGAGCGACCTGATCGCGCCGCCTGACACCGTCACCACGCAGGAGATGCTGAATCTGGTTGCTGTCCTCAATAGCCGGGAGGATGTAGACGGCATCCTGATTCAGTTGCCGCTTCCCAAACAGGTGGATGCGAAGGCGCTTCTCGACGCGGTCGATCCGGCGAAGGACGTGGATGGGTTTCATCCCGTGAATGCCGGCAGGCTGCAGGCGGGAAGGCCGGCGCTGGCGCCGTGTACGCCCGCGGGAGTGATCGAAATTCTCAAGCGCAGCGGCATTCCTATTGCCGGGCAACATGCGGTGATACTGGGCCGCAGCGATATCGTGGGTAAGCCGGCTGCCATGCTGCTTCTGCACGAGAATGCGACCATTACGATTTGTCACTCGAAGACGCGCGATCTTGGCGCAATTACGCGGCAAGCGGACATTCTGGTGGCGGCGATCGGACGGCCAGGGTTTGTGACGCCGGAGATGGTCAGGCCGGGGGCGACTCTGATCGACGTGGGCATTAATCGCATCACAACGCGTGAGGAGTTCGAGCGCTTTTTTGCAGGCGACTTGAAGCGTGAAGCTGTCTTTGCCAAGCGCGGCTCGACGATTGTGGGCGATGTGCATCCGAATGCTTTCGAGATTGCCGGCGCATATACGCCGGTGCCCGGCGGCGTGGGGCCGCTGACGATCGCGATGCTGATGGCGAATACGGTGCGAGCGGCCAAAATGAGACGGGGATTATAACAATGTTGCGGGTAGGGCTCACTGGCAGCCTGGGCAGCGGAAAGAGCACCGTTGCCGGGTATTTGCGCGAGATGGGCGCGCACGTTATCGAGGCGGATGCGCTGGGCCGCGAACTGATGGAACCGGGCCAGAAGGTATACGAGAAGATCGTGCAGCGCTTCGGCGAGGAGGTCGTGAATCCCAACGGCCGTCTCAAGCGCGCGCGTCTGGCGGAACTGGCTTTTCGCGAAGGCCGCGTGCAGGAACTGAACGCCATCGTGCATCCGGCCACAGTCGAGGCGCAGCGCCGCTGGATGAAGGAGATCTTTGCGCGCGATCCGGCTGCGGTCGCGGTGGTCGAATCGGCGCTGATCTTTGAGGTGGTGCGCGATGCGCGCGCCCGCGGCGAGACGGACACGGTTTTGGCCAACCTGCGGCGGCGGCTCGACCGGGTGGCGGTGATTACCGCGCCCGACGAGCTGAAGGTGGCCCGCTACGCCGCTCGCGTCAGTCCTCCAGGTGCGAGCCGCGAGGCCGCTGCTGCCGACGCCCGCATCCGGCTGGCGCACCAGATTCCCGACGCGGAAAAGGCCGCACAGGCCGACTATGTGATTGAGAATACAGGTGATCTGGCCATGCTCCATAAGAAGGTAACGGCCCTGTGGGAGCGGCTCGAGGCGGAAAGCAACAAATCGCGCGAGAACTTGTCTTTAGAATAAGAACAGGCATACGCATGGCTCGAAAGGAACTGTGCGCAAAAGCCCGCGTATCTGCGTCAGGAAGGTCTTTTCAGGTTCACAAGCATGAAACTGCGCCGGTTATTTTTGATCGTCGTCCTGGTGGGCGGATTTTGGTACATCACCTCTCATTTTTCGCCCAGCGTCGACGGTGTTTCCCTGAGCCATTTCTCATTACTTGGCGGCGGCAACGCCACGTCTCCGCTCCATCTGACGGAAGCAGAGGCGGCGCCCGCCTACGATGCCGAGGAACAGAACAATATCGCGATCTATAAGCGCGTGTTGCCATCGGTGGTCAACATCACGTCCACCACGCTGGTCTTCAATTTTTTCTACGGCACGGTGCCGCAGCAGGGGCAGGGCTCGGGTTTCGTTCTCGATCGAGAGGGCCACGTGCTGACTAACTATCACGTTGTCGCCGGCGCGAACCGCGGCATTGAGGTGCAGCTCTCGAACAAGCGCCGGTACGCAGCCAAGGTGGTCGGCGTGGATAAGGTGCATGACCTCGCGCTTTTGCAAATCGGCGCGCCCAATTTGCAGCCGGTTACGCTGGCGGACTCTTCCAATCTCAATGTCGGGCAGAAGGTCTACGCGATCGGCAATCCCTTTGGGTTGAGCGGCACGATGACGCGCGGGATCATCAGCTCGATCCGGTCGATCAAGAACGAGGATGGCGCTCCGATTGAAGACGCGATTCAGACGGACGCAGCCATCAATCCCGGAAACTCCGGCGGACCGCTGCTCAACTCGCACGGCGAGGTGATCGGCATCAACACCATGATCGCCTCGAATGGCGCCGACCAGAGTTCGGGCATCGGGTTTGCTATTCCCATCAATACGGCGAAGGCGGTGCTCGCGGATCTGACGCGTTATGGACAGGTGCGCCGGCCATCGCTGGGCATCGTTTCCTATGCGATCGGGCCCGATCTCGCCGCGCAGATGGGCCTGGCGGGGGATTATGGCGTGCTCATCCAGCGGGTGATTCCAGGCGGTGCGGCGGATCGCGCCGGCCTGCGCGGCGGCAACGAGCAGGCGTATGTGGGCAACACGCCGATCATGCTCGGCGGCGATCTGATTGTGGCGATTGACGGCCAGCAGGTCGCCGACCCCCAGGATATTACCGCTATTATGGACAGGCACCAGGCTGGCGATACCATCAGCGTCACCATCGTACGCGGCAGGCGGCAGATGACGTTCAAGCTGATTCTCGGCGAGGCTCACGAAGCGAATTCGTAAACGCGCTTTGCGCATGGCTTCGTGCGGCGGCCGTCATCCCTACTCCACACAAGAGCGTTTTTCCAGCAAGCTCTGAAAACCGCGCTCTTCCACAAGAGCGTCGGGCCCGATATTCCTCTGATGTCTTCTGTGCGGGCCTTTGTCCAGTTACGCGAGTCCGTGCCAGGAATGGTCTTTCGTAATGAAGGATTTATTGCTTCGTAACACGATTGGGGCGATACTTTCTTAGATTCATTTTGCATTTGGATATTCCCTTTCCGGGCCACGGTTCCTGACCAGAACAATGTTACCCAGGTCATCTCTTGTTGGCACGAAGGGCATTGATTTCACCTAGGTGCTCGGATAAGCTTGGGGCTCAAACCATTGGCACCTCTTTTGCGCTTTTGTTCGTTCAGTTGATGCGCATTCGTTCCTTGGATTCCCCCCGTTCAGGAGCATCTATGCGAGCAGTGTCGGCACGTGAATCCCTGCCAAAGATCGTGCTTCTTTCGATCTCTTTTTTTTCCGTAACTTACCTGATTACAGGCTGTAACTCGTATTCACTTGGGAACCTGAGTACAGCCGCAGCTATCTCCGCAGCCAGCGGTTCGGTCCGGGTCAATCAGACCCTGCAGCTTACGTCGCAGGCGTTGTCCGGCGGCATGGCACTGAATCTTTCCGTGAATGGGATACCGGGCGGCAACTCTACGGTGGGCACGATCAGCAGCACCGGCCTGTACACGGCTCCCGCGGTGATACCGACTCCTGACTCGGTGACCATCACTTCGACGTCCGTGCAGTATCCTACGGCGCCTCAAGGTTCAGTATCGCTCCAGATCTGGAATCCGATTCCGGTTCTCTCCTCGGTCACGCCGACAGGATTCTCCGAAGGCTCAACCCAGGTGACGGTCAATGGATCACAGTTTGTCTACGGGGCGCAGATCAACTGGAATGGCGCGCTGGTTTCGACGACTTACATTTCGTCGACGCAGTTAGTGGCGCAAATCGCCGCTCCGAATCCCGGGACTTACCCGCTGCTGGTCACCAATCCTGATCCGGGATCGGCCAACTCATCTCCCCTCGCCTTGAAGGTTGGCCCGGGGCAGGTGGTGCTGCAAGTCGAGACCAATGGCGGCTTCGATGTTCGCGTCTCGAATTCCATTACCTTCGGCCTGACGGTGAATGGGACGAACAACACCGGCGTGACGCTGGCGGTGAACGGCGTCGCCGGAGGCAATGCAACGGTAGGAACGGCGGTTTCGAACACGGATGGGTCGATTACCTATACCGCGCCGGCGGTGGTGCCCACGAATAGCACTGTGGTCGCCGGTCATCCCAACGTGGTGCAGATCACGATCACAAGTGTGGACAATCCGGCAGTGGCGATCGGGCAGAACGTCGCAGTGCTGAATCCGATTCCGATTCTCACCGCGGCGAATCCGATGTCATTCAGTCCCGGCACATCTACTCCGATCACGCTGACGGGTTCGAACTTCATCAACGGCGCTACGGTGCTGGTGAATGGTGTGGCGACACCGACCACATTTAACAGCGGTACACAGTTGACCGCAACCGGCGTGGACATCTCGCAGCCGGGCAATCTCGATCTGCAAGTGCTCAATCCAGCGCCTGGCGTTGCGGCCTCGGCCGATCTGATCGCCACGGTGACGGGCACGCCGCCGACACCGGTTGTTTCTCCTTCCGACGCGGCGCGCTTTCTTGAGCAGGCGACCTTTGGCGCGACGGATTCGGACATCCACTATGTTTCGCTCAATGGATATCAGGCGTGGCTGAACCAGCAGTTTGCGATGGCGCCAACGCCCCGGGAGCCGGACGTAGAGACCGCGCTCATTATTGACAATCCCCCATGCGCTGCAACCGATGTCACGTGCAACGCGGCGCTATTCGAGCAGAACGATTCGGACGAGTCGCTGGTGCAGAACTCGTTCTGGCGGCAGTCGCTAACCGCTCCCGACGAGCTCAGGCAACGGGTCAAGTATGCGCTGTCGCAACTGTTCGTAATCTCAAGTAATAACTCGACCGCAATTCAGAGCATGCCTCGGGGCGAGATGAACTACTACGACGTGCTCGGCAACGATGCCTTCGGGAACTTCCGGACGCTGCTGCAGGACGTGACATTAAATCCGATGATGGGGCAGTTCCTTTCGATGCTGGGCAACGACAAGGGGAATGCGACCACCGATCCGGATGAGAATTATGCGCGCGAAGTCATGCAGTTGTTTACCATCGGCCTGTGGCAGTTGAATCCTGACGGCACGCAGACGCTTGACTCCAACGGAAACCCCATCCCGACCTATTCGAATACGGATGTGATGGGATTGGCCGCGGTCTTCACCGGCTTCAGCTGGCAGATACCGGGAGATACAACCGACGACGGATGGTCGAACTGCTGCATGTACGTGGGGCCGGGATATGGCGAAGAGCTGCTGCCCATGACGAGTTATCCCGATCATCACTCGACGGTGGAGAAGGACTTCCTTCAACAAACAATTCCTGTGGGCAGCGACGATCCCGTAGGAGATCTCAGCATAGCGCTCAATACGCTTTTCGATCATCCCAATCTGCCGGTGTTCTTCTCAAAGCAGATGATCCAGCACCTGGTCACCAGCAATCCGAGCCCCGCATATGTGCAGCGCGTAGCGCAGGTATTCGAGAACGACGGAACCGGCGTGCGCGGCAACCTGCAGGCGGTGATTACGGCTATCCTGACGGATGAAGAGGCACGCGACACAGCCACATATGTCCCCAACCCGCAATACGGCAAGGTGCGCGAGTCCCTGCTGCGTTACACGGAGTGGGCGCGGGCCTTCTCCGCGCAGTCGCGCAACGGCGGCTATATCATCGGCAGCACCGAAGATCCGATTTATGGATTAGGCGAGATGTGGCTGCGCTCGCCCACGGTCTTCAACTGGTTCGCGCCCGGATATGTTCCACCGAACACCAGCATCTCGGCCGCCGGACTGGTGGCGCCGGAGATGGAGATGACGAACGTTTCGACGGTGGTGGGCTACATCAACTATCTGCAGGATGCGGTGGGCGCCGGCGCCACCAGCGGGTCCGATCTGTTTGCATCCTATGCAACGGAGATGAGCCTGGCTGCGACGCCGGATCAATTGATGGACCGCATCAATCTGCTGCTAATGGCCGGGCAGATGAGCAGTTCGCTCTATAGCCAGATTGAGAGCGCCGTCGAATCGATTCCGATACCGACCGGCGATCAAAATGCAATCAATGCCGCGCTTCTGAGCCGCGTGCAAACGGCAGTTTATCTCACCGTGGCGTCGCCCGACTTCGCCGCGCAGGAATAGGAGCCCGCAATGTGCAAATCTCATCAAACCCGGCGGCAATTCTTAAGAACGGCTTCGCTGGCCTCGATGGCCGGCTTCTACGTGAGCCCCTTTATTCTGGAGCTCAACTCTGTGGCAGCTATGGCGCAGTCAACCGGCAGCTCAGATTACCGCGCGCTGGTCTGCGTGTATCTGCAAGGCGGCAATGACGGCCACGGCACCGTGATCGCCACCGATGCCGACTCTTACGCTGCTTTCGTGCAGGCGCGGTCGGGCGCACCGGGACTGGCCTACCCGATGTCTGAGTTGCTGCCCATCACGCTGCAGACGCCGCAGAGCGGGCGCACGTTCGCCCTCAACCCTTACCTGACGGGCGTGCAGAACCTGTTCAACGCGAGCCGCGCGGCGATCATCGCCAATACCGGCACGCTGGTTGTGCCGGCCACCAAAACGCAGATCAACGCCAATTCGGTGCAACTGCCGGATTCCCTGTTTTCGCACTTCGATCAAACGGCGGCATGGCAGGCGATCGCCTCCAATCTCGGCAGCGGCGAGCATGTCGGCTGGGGAGGAGCGGTAGCTGACGCCATCGAGGCCATGAACATGAACTCGAACTCCATGTTCACGTGCATCTCGACGGCGGGCAATGCGCTGTTCCTGGCCGGGCAAACCTCGTTTCAGTTGAATTGCACGCCGGCGGGACCAATCCCGATCTATGGTTTGACCCAGCCTCCGTTTGGCGCGCCTGCTTCGACGAATCCACTGAGCGCGATCTTGTCCAATGAGGAAACAAACCTCTTTGCGAAAGAGTACGAGGTCGTCATCCAGCGCTCGATGCAGGCGCAGGCGACGCTGGCCAGCGCCATGCCTCCCGCAGGCGAGGGCGGCGTAGCAAATCCGCCGCAATATCTCGATCCGGTGACGCTGAAACTCACCGACAACCCGCTCGCAGCTTCATTGCAGACGGTTGCCCGCATCATTGCCGGACGAGGCAGCCTGGGCGTGACCCGGCAGATCTTCTACGTGCAGCTCGGCAGCTTTGATACGCACAATAATCAGGCCCAGATTCATTCGCAACTGCTCACGCAGCTCGGGGCGGCCCTCGAGTATTTCGACGGGTTGATGGTAGGCATGGGCCTGGGCAACCAGGTGACGTCCTTTACCATCTCCGACTTCGGCCGTACGCTTACCTGCAACAGCAACGGCACCGACCACGGCTGGGGAAGCCACCACTTCGTGGTGGGCGGCGCAGTGCAGGGACAGAATATGTACGGGCAGTACCCGGTGGTCGGTGTGAATCAGGTGAACGACGTGGGCGCCGGGCGGTTGATTCCTACCACAGCCGTGGAACAGTACGCGGGCACGCTGGCACAGTGGTTTGGGCTTTCCAACAGCCAGATCCTGGATGTGTTTCCGAACTTCGCAAACTTCGGTTCGAATCCCTACATGGGCTTCATGAGCGCATGAGCTAGTATCCTGAGTCAGAAGTTCGCATCCTCATTTCGCTTGTCATCCTGAGCGAGGTTTGCCGCGCATTTCGCGGCAAACAGAGTCGAAGGATCTGCGGTTGTTTTTCAACGAACTTCGGATTCACCACACACTAGGCTGTATCGACATATAGGCCAACTCTAAGTTGCTGAAAAGTAACTCAAGCACTGTCATGTTGAGCGAAGTCCGCCGCGGCGGAGAGTCGAAACACGTGCGGTTCGCTTCGTGCCGCATGAATTCAATGGAAAACTCGCTCATTTTGCCCATAGGTTATCAGGCTATATGTCGATACGCCCTAGAGCGGTTTTTCAGTTCAGATTTGGCATCTCTGGCGCCGGTGCTGAGTGGCTTTTTCTTCGTGAAAGAGCCACTTGTCATGATGGCTTTGCTTTAGCGCAACTGGAAAACCGCTCAACAGCTACGGCGATTCCTGCGTGGGGCACGGCTGAAGCCGTGCCCTTTCGAAACAACAGGGATGCAACTGGTTCTAAAGCGCGTTTTCTCCGCGCTCGTCGTTGCGGATGCGGATCGCTTCATCGATGCGGCTGATGAAGATCTTGCCGTCGCCGATGCGGCCCGTGCGGGCAGCGCCTACGATGGCCTGGATCGCCTTTTCCTTGAGCTCGTCGTGCACCACCATCTCGATCTTGACTTTGGGCAGGAGATCGACGGTATATTCACGGCCCCGGTAAAACTCCGTATGGCCCTTCTGGCGGCCGTGGCCGCGGGCTTCGAGAATGGTCATGCCTTCGATGCCCGCCTCGAGCAGCGCATCCTTGACAGCATCCAGCTTGGAAGGCTGGAGAACGGCTTCAATCTTGAGCATATGCAGAATGCCTCGTTCGATAGCGTATCAGGCGGGAGGGCCGGTTGGCAGTTGCCGCCGAAAGTTTTTGAGGTTCATGCCTGGGTACTCTTCACAAGGAATTGCATATCCCGCCCATTCGACAAAAGACGTCGAATGGATGACGGTGTGCTTTTCCCACCTTGCGCGCAGAGCGCGAAAGAATGGGCACGGCGATCCCGGCAAGACAATCCCGGCAGGAGATCAGGCATTGAGGTCGTAACCCTCCTCGCCGTGCTGCGAGAGGTCGAGGCCGGCGACCTCGTGCTCGGGCGAAACGCGCAGGCCGACGATTCTATCCACGACAAAAAGCAGAATCAGCGTGCCAACGATGGAGATGCCCCAGGCGATCGCGATGCCGGCAAGCTGGTTCAGGATCTGTCCCCAGTGGCCGTCGATGGCTCCGGTGGGAAGTGGATGGCCTGAGGGATCGTTGCCAAAGGCGGGATTGATGGCGCAGGTGGCGAAGATGCCGGTGAGCACAGCTCCAAGCGTGCCGCCGGCGCCATGCACGCCGAAGGCATCGAGCGAGTCGTCGTAGCCAAAGAAGCTTTTCACTTTGAAGACCATCAGGGAGCAGAAAAAGCCGGCCAGCAGGCCGATGAGCAGCGCGGACATGGGCTGCACGAAGCCCGATGCAGGAGTGATGGCGACGAGGCCGGCGACGGCACCGGAGATCGCGCCCAGGGCCGTGGGCTTGCCGTTGTGAAACCACTCAAAGATGGTCCAGCCGAGGGCTGCGGCGGCGGTGGCGAAGTGGGTATTGACGAAGGCGCTGGTGGCGAGGGAGCTGGCAGCGAGCGCTGAACCTGCGTTGAAGCCGAACCAGCCCACCCAGAGCAGGCAGGCGCCGATGAAGCTCAGCACCATGGAGTGGGGCGGCATGGCGGTATGCGGATAGCCGATGCGCTTGCCGAGATAAAGTGCGGTAACCAGAGCGGAGACGCCGCTGGTGATATGGACCACGGTGCCGCCGGCGAAATCGAGGCTGGGAACATGACCGGTTGTGGCGTTCAGCAGGCCACCCACGCCCCAGACCATGTGCGCCATGGGACAGTACACAAAGATCGACCACAGCGAAAGAAAAATGGCCATGGCGCTGAACTTCATGCGCTCGGCGAAGGCGCCGCTAATAAGCGCCGGGGTAATGATGGCGAACATGAGTTGGTAGATCATGTAGGTCTGCTCGGGTATTGTGGCCGCATAGTTAGGGTTGGGTGCGAGTGAGACGCCGCGCAGGAATACGTGCTCGAACCCGCCGATCACCCTATTCCCGTGACCGAAGGCCAGCGAGTAGCCGACGAAGGCCCAGAGGATAGAGACCAGAGACATCATGGCGAAGCTCTGCATCATCGTGCCGAGGATGTTTTTCTTGCGAACCAGGCCGCCATAGAAGAGCGCCAGGCCGGGGCCGGTCATGAGCAGAACCAGCGCGGCAGAGACCAGCATCCAGGCGTTATCGCCGGCAGACTGAGCATTCCGGACCGCCTGTTGCAGAGCTGCGATCTGCGCCTGCGCGTCGGGCGGCGCAGCGGCGGTTTGAGCGAGTGCGGCAGCGGGGAATAGGAAAAGTGCAAGCATAAGCAGTCGTTGGGTACAGCGTCGGACCATGATTTTTCCGCTCCGAAAGAGGGTTTCACGCGCGAGGCGCAGGTAGTGGCAATCTGCTTCCTGTTCAGCCGGCCGGAAAGCAGCATAAGGCACAATTCCCCGAACACGGCAGCCCGGAGTTCTTCGCTGCCGCCGGTGAGATCGGTAGATACAGCGGTGCCGCTTCGCATTATTTCATCAATCCGCCTGGAAAAAGACGGATTCCCTCGAATTCCTTATTGCTTTCTCATCACGACCGTGTTTCGTGGTAGGGGGTCAGTTTGAAGGGGCACGGCTTTAGCCGTGCCGTAAACAGATCAAAATGTGTGCGGGCTTTAGCCCCTGAGGGATGGTTTTACGCAAACTGACCCACTACCTGTTTTGTAAGCCCACGAAAACGATCCCGCCCGGCTGCGCGCGGCAGTCCTCTGGGGCACTCGCCCAGGGTTTATAGTGGAGATATGGCAGCGACGACGGAGCGCGACCACTATCTTTTCGGAACACTGGAAAGCAGCGCGAAGAATCGCATCAAGCTACGGGAAGCGAGCTACGGCTTCGAGCAGCCGGAGGGGGTGTTTCTCACCACTCTCGACTTTGCGGTGAACTGGATCCGGAAAAGCTCGATCTGGCCGATGACCTTCGGGCTGGCGTGCTGCGCCATCGAAATGATGTCGATGGGCGCATCGCGCTTCGATATTGCGCGGTTTGGGGCTGAGGTCTTCCGGCCTTCGCCCCGGCAATCGGACCTGATGGTGATTGCGGGACGCGTCTCGCAGAAGATGGCGCCGGTCATCCGCAGGCTTTACGACCAGATGCCGGAGCCCAAGTGGGTCATCTCGATGGGAGCCTGCGCAACATCCGGTGGAGTATTTAATAACTATGCGCTCGTTCAGGGTGTGAACCAGGTGATCCCTGTGGATATATATGTCCCTGGATGTCCTCCGCGGCCGGAACAACTCCTATACGCCATCACGCTTCTGCAAGAGAAGATTCAGCGCGAGCCCCGAAGCCTGCTCAAAACTTTGAACGCGGGGTGAAGTCACCGCGGGGCAGAAGGCTGGGTGCGCCGATCCATCCTGTGTTTTCCCGTCTATTACCTGGGTTCCCGAAGACGTTATTAATCGATTAACTTGTTGAAAAAATGTGTTCTGTTCCGTTAGCCCCTGTGATAACGTGAAGATGCTGTGGTTCGTTTCAGCGCTCTGCAGTCGGTGCGGAGCCGAGTGAGCCCGAGCGGTAAGTTTGCGCTCGCAGCAATCCTTTCCATCTGGTCGATTCTGATCGATCCAGACTTACTCGTGGAGGAAAAAAACGCATGTCATTACCTGCACTCAGATTATTGAGCCGGGCTTTTGCATTGGCCTGTCTGGCAGCAACGCCGGTCGCTTTGGCGGCTCAATCGTCCTCGCCTGCCCAAGGCGCCTCAGAGACGTCCCCCTCCAGATGGGATATCTTTGCCGGATATAGCTATCTTGCGCCCAGCGGCACGGTGGTGACGCCGATTGACAGCAGCGGCGACACCGTAACCGCCAACTATGACGCCGTGAACGTCGGCGGGCTGTTTAGCGGCGCGTACTACTTCAACCGGTTTGTCGGTTTGCAGGTCGAGTTTGCCGAGCACGAGTATGGCGATTCAGTCGCAGGCTCGAATATCGGAACGGAGGGCAACGACGACGGATTTGTCACGGCGGGCGGCGGCATTATCTTTCGCTATCCGACGGGCAATATCACGCCATTCGCGCATGCCCTGGTAGATGCGGAACATGTAAGCGGTCCGTATCACAACCCCGCCCAGTGGGGACCGGGTGTGACGGTTGGGGGTGGCATGGACTATGAGACCCCCTGGTTCAATCATCATCTGGCGATCCGGCTATTTCAGGCGGATTACCAGTATATGCATGCCGACTTTGGCCCGGGTATTGAGGGTGGACGCGCCAATATCGACGCGGCGCGGCTGAGCGCCGGCATCGTTATCCACGCCGGCTCCCTTGCGCCGCCGACTCCGATTACCGAAGCCTGCACGGCGAGCCCGACGACGATCTTCCCTGGCGACCCGGTCACCATTAACGCATCCGCGGGCAATCTTGATCCGAAGGAGAATGCGGTTTACGCCTGGTCTGGCGCCGGCGTGACCGGCAGCGGAACCACCGCGACGGTAACGACGAGTTCTCTTGCGCCCGGCAGCTATACCGTGCAGGGCACGGTGAAAGAGGGCAAGTCCGGCAAAGAAGGTTTGAAGCCGTGGGAGTCGGCGAATTGCTCGGCCAGCTTCACGGTGAAGGATTTCGAGCCGCCGACGATCAGCTGCTCGGCCAATCCGTCGACGATCAATCCCGGTGACTCAGCTACCATCACGTCGACCGGAACCAGCCCGCAGAATCGCCCGTTAACCTACAGCTACTCGGCCTCTTCGGGCACTGTGAGCGGAACCGATACGACGGCCGCGTTCAGCTCGGCCGGCGCATCTCCCGGCACCGTGGATATCACCTGCAACGTGGCGGACGACAAGGGGCATAACGCTTCCGCAACCACATCCGTGACCATCCAGCCTCCGCCTCCGCCACCTGGGCCTTCTCCGGAGCAGGTGCGGCTCGAAGCTCGCCTGGCGCTGCACAGCGTCTTCTTCCCGACGGCGCTGCCCAGAGTTGATCATCCTGAAGGCGGCCTGGTGGAGAGCCAGCAGCAGACGCTGACGACCCTGGCGACGGACTTCAAGAGCTATCTGGCGATCAAGCCGGATGCGCATCTGATCTTGACCGGTCATGCGGACTCTCGTGGATCAGTTGAGTTCAACCAGGCGCTTACCGAACGCCGCGTCGACCGGGTGAAGTCGTTCCTGGTTGAACAAGGCATCCCCGAGGGCGATATCGATACGCACGCGGTGGGCAAGGAGCAGGAGTTGAGCACGGAGCAGGTGAGCGGGCTGGTCGAGCAGAATCCCGACCTGACGCCAGAGCAGAAGGCAAGCACTCTGAAACGGCTCAGCGTGATCGTTCTCGCGCAGAACCGTCGCGTCGACATCACCCTGAGCACCACGGGGCAACAGTCCGTGCAACTCTATCCGTTCAACGCAGCCGATGCCATGACGCTTCTCGAGGAAAAGGCTCCGGCGCCTAGAAGGAAGGCTGCGGCGAAGAAGAAGTAAAACGGGCAAGAGCAACAACGAGAAAAAAAGGTGAATTGCCGAAAGGAGGGCTGATCAGCCCTCCTTTCGTTTTTTGGAAGAGTCCTATGCGGGCACCTTTCTTCGCTGTCGCTTCGCCTCGATTTGTTCTCTCTTCCCGCAAAATGAACAATCGACGGGGGGTGATGGTGTATTCTAGGGCCGCAGCACCGACGTCGGCGCAATATGCACTCTACGATGCCCCAAGGGAATTCAATATTCGGTCCCGAGTGGGAGTCCGGCAGAAGCTATGTCAGTTGCCGAATCGAAAGAACCTACCCTGGAATGCTTCGGTGATAGTTTTGACAGTGCCGCGCGTGGAGATCTTCGATCACTGTACGGCCCGGAGTTCCATCCGCACCGTATTTCCAACTCTGAATTCGCGTTTTTGCGGAGAATCAGGAGGATGATAAAGATGTTTTCGCGAAATTTGAAATCTGTTTCTTTGGTTATGGCTTCGGCAGGCTTGATCTTTGTGCCTCTAGGTTGCAAAAAGCAACCGCCGATTACGTTGAGCTGCACGGCGAGTGCTCCTGCCGTTTATCCTGGCGACCCGCTGACCGTGACGGGCACCGCTGGTTCGGTGAGCACCAAGAAGAACAACAACGTGGTGTATAGCTGGTCAGGCGACAGTGTCACGGGCAATGGCAATACGGCGACTGTGAGCACGGCCTCGCAGGCTCCGGGTTCGTACACCGTGAAGGGAGATGTGAAGGAGGGCAAGAAAGGCAAGGAGGGCCAGAAGCCCGGCCAGTCCGCGCAGTGCTCGGCCGACTACACGGTGAAGGCCTTCGAGCCGCCGACGATCAGCTGCTCGGCCAGCCCGGATACGATCAAACCGGGTGAGACCAGCACGATCACGGCTACGGGTGTGAGCCCGCAGAATCGTCCGCTGACGTACAGCTACTCTGCGTCGGCCGGCTCGGTGACGGGCAGCGGCACCACGGCGGAGTTCTCTTCGAGCGGCGCACCCACCGGCGCGGTTCAGATTACGTGCAACGTCTCCGACGACAAGGGCCACTCGGTTTCCAGCAATACAACGGTGAGCATTTCGGCTCCTCCTCCGCCCCCGCCTGCTCCGCATACACAGGCTCTGTGCTCGATCAACTTCGACACGGACAAGGCGCGGCCTACGCGCGTGGACAACGAGGCCAAGGCCTGCCTGGATCAGGTGGCTCTCGACCTGAAGCAGCAGTCTGACGCGAAGGCTGTGCTGGTCGGCCAGTCGGACGACAAGGAGAAGGCAAAGACAGAGAAAGAGCAGAAGTACGCCGAACATCACAAGCGCGCCAAGGTGGAAGACTACGCCGCGCAGCGCGCTGTGAATGCGAAGGATTACCTGGTGACCGAGCAGGGCATCGATGGTTCGCGCATCACCGCGGTAACCAACACCACGGATGGGCAGGCTGTACAGAATTACCTTGTGCCCGCCGGAGCGGATTTCTCGGCCGATGTGCAGGGAACGACGCCCGTGGATGAGACGGCAGTGAAGCCGCAGGCGCGCAAGCCGCTGGGAGCGAAGCATCACCATAAGAAAGCGGAGTAAACCTGAACAACGCCTTCAATCGAAAGCAAAGGTGAACAATTGTCGAGCCCTCCGTGCTGCGGAGGGCTCGACGCATATAGGGCACCCGGCTCCGTATGTCTTGAAATCTGGGCCGTGGCAATTGATCTTAATTTGTCATCCTGAGCGAGCGTCGCCGCGGCGACCGAGCCGAAGGATCTGCGGTTGTCTTTGTAAAGGCGACGTGGGTTGACTTGAGTCGAGATTGGTACGCTGTGGAACCTGCCGATTGCGGATCGCATGGATGGCTTAGAAGCAACCGCAGATCCCCTTCGACTACGCTCAGGGCAGGCTTTCGACTCCCTCCGCTACGCGTCGGTCGCTCAGGATGACAGTGCTTGGGTTGGGATTTGTGCTTTCCCAGGTCTTCCGCCGCGGCGGACAGACCTGGGGCACCCCTGTCGTGCTCAGTGAGCGGCGATGAGACCTGGGCACCCGGCGTTAAGCTTCGCCAAGAGCAACCGCAGATTCTTCGACTCGTCGCCGTGGCGACTCGCTCAGGATGACAGTGCTTGGGTGGGATTTGTGTTTTCCCAGGTCTCAAAATCAAGACCCTTCGACAAGCTCAGGGCAGGCTCTGGGGTACCCTGTTCCGCTCAGGATGACA
>JASHQE010000327.1 GCA_030037705.1 Acidobacteriaceae bacterium
AATGGTCAGGCCGCCGCTTGAGCTCACAGCTCCGCCCTGCGACAGGACATAGCCGCCGGTGATGTTCAGGTTGCTGAGAACCGCGCCGGTTACTCCTGAACTAACGGTGAACATCGAAAAGTTTTTCGACGAACCGCCGCCGCCGATCGTCACAAGGTTTTGAAGCGATGCGCCGCTGCCCGTCGTCAGCCCCTGGACCGTGGTGTTCAAGGGGATTGCCAGGCTGCTTCCAAGCGTGATGGTGTTCTGCGCCGCTGTGTTTGAAGCCAGGAAAACAGTGTTGTCGAAGGTGATGATTCCACCCGTGGTTGCGGCTGCTGCAAGCGCTCCACGCAGCGTTCCCTGGGTGTCAGTGTCTGCGGTCGAGTTGACGACGTAGGTATAGGTTGCAGAAGGCGAGAGCGCATCGGCAATGGGGCCCGTCGTAGTGGAGCCATTGACCGTGCCGGCGTAATTAAAGACAGGTGTAGGGTCGGCTCCACCATTGCTGCCATCTACACCTGCGATCCCCAGGCCTCCAATACCACCTGTCGCACTCGATCCCGACGCTGTGCTATCAACCGTGTTGAGGCTGCCGTAAGCCACAAAAATTGCAGGCCCGGCCGCTGCACCGCCGCCGCCGCCTGCGCCGTTGGTTACAGAGGCAGAGCCGCTATTGGCTCCATCCCCGCCAGATACTCCTCCGCCCAGAGATCCGCCAGGACTACCTGCACTGTCATCCGCTCCGGCCCCGCCGCCGCCCGGTCCTGCCAGACCAGCCCCTCCAACAATGGAGCCGCCGGCACCACCGCCGCCACCGAATCCACCCGAGGCGCCATAGCCTTCATCACCGCCGCCGCCACCACCACCGCCAAAGCCACCCACGCCGCCGTATCCGGTGCCGGCAATACCTGAGGCACCTGAGCTATTCCCTGCATAAGCCGAACCACCGGCGCCAGGTACGCTTCCTGCGTCGCCACCACCACCACCGCCGCCGCCTGCACCGCCAGCCCCACCATTGCCGTTCGATCCATTACCGGAGGTGCCAGCACCCAGAATTCCACCGCCGCCGCCACCACTGCCGGCAGCAACACCCAAGGCGCCACCATCACCGCCAGAGAATGCCATTCCACCACCGCCGCCACCACCGCCGCCAGTCTCGGCCGCACTCAGTCCCTCGCCGCCGGCGCCGCCGATGACCGAGCAATTCAGGAAGTACACATCCTGCACCGTGACAGCCGCGGAAACCTGGTTCACAAACAAGCCTCCACCTGCGCCCAGGCCGCCGCCGCCGCCGGCACTGTATCCACCACCGCCGCTGCCGCCTTGTGCCCGCGCATTCTGGATCACCAGGTTTTCGAGCGTCACAATCCCGGTGTCGGCAAAGAAGACTCGATACGAGGAAGCGCCGTCGATAAGGATGTCGCCAGTCTGGCCGCCGTCGATGGTCAGGTTCGAAGTAATCGGTGGCAATGGGCCGGTGAGTGTAATGGTGCACGGGATGCTGCTGCAGGCAAACTCAATGGTGTTGCCCGTGCCGCCTGACGTATTGGCTGCAAGGATTGCGGAACGCAGATCTCCAGCGTTACCGACCCCAGTGCCTGCCGCGCCTCCGGAAGCTGAATCCGTAAACACGGTCACGGTATAAGTGGCAGCTCCCGCAGGGGCTGCAGCGACAAATGCAAATATGCACAGCGCGGCAAGTCCTGACACGCTACGTCGTCCCAACAGATCCAAGTTAAACGCTCTTAAAAGGCTGAATGGCGAAAAGCAGCACACTAAGGCCAAGCGGGACAGCTTGAACATTCCAGTCTCCGTACTAAATCAAATTTTTAGCGAAGATCCCGAAGCCGTTAGCACGCGGGGGATCTCCTCAGTATTGGCACCGCTTCGATTTATAGGTACCAGTTCTGATGGTAATGAATGTTCTTCACCGCACAATCGATTCCATGCGATCGCCGTGATGGTTGTCGCCAGAGAGTAAATACGCGAAACCACACCATGTCGGTGTGTGCCGCAATTCTGCCCGAGAGCCTGCACGAATCGGTGCCTCCCTTACCGTGGATTGGCGATAACAGGGCAAAGCAAATTTGGAGAACTCCAGCGGCTCGAAACGCGGTTTGGTGATTTTGCATTAGCCGAAACCGTTCTTGGACGTCATGCGCCGTAGTAGGAGGGATCAACAATCAGCGATTCACACCCTAATTGCCCGTCGTTGGGGATACCGCAATGTGGTGGTGGGTCAGTTTGAAGGGTACGGGCTTTAGCCCGTACGTCCACTGGCCCAAAAATCAATCGGGGCTTTAGCCCTGAGAGAAAAATATTCAAACTGACCCACTACCCGCAATGTGGATCAGGTCAATTGCGCCGAGCCACAAGTCTGGAATCCTGACTTGACACTACTAAGGTGTCTTAGTAGTAAGATATCTTAGTATGAAAAAGACAGACACGATGCAAGGCTCCCTCGACCTTCTCATCCTGAAAGTCCTTTCCCGCCAGCCAAAGCTGCACGGCTACGCCATCATGACGGCTATCAAGCACATCTCCGGTGACGTCCTCAACGCCGAGGTTGGCTCGCTTTACCCCGCCCTTCACCGCATGGGGGAGACCGGCTGGATCCGTGCCGAGTGGGCCGCCAAAGACACGGGCCGCCGCATGCGTCTTTACCAACTCACCGCAGCCGGCAAGAAACAGCTTGACGCCGAAGTTAGTCGCTGGCGCACCGTCAGCTCCGCCATCAACCGCGTTCTTCAGGAGGCTTGACTACTTCCTCTCCTCGGGTATCGGTGTGGTGACTACTCGTATCGCATAGTCCACACGGCACGGGCATCGGGTCGGTATTCGCGGCCCTCCCATGGCGATCCACAGATGTGCAGATGAGCGTAGGGAGTGCCGGCAAACATCACCATGGTTCCGGCGTCGCGCATGACGGTTGAAAGTCCAGCCGCCTTTGCGTCAAACGGCCACAAGACCATCCAGTGCGGGCCAATCGGAATCGCGGGACTCGTCCTGTCAAAGGGATCGGTATAGCTATGCTGGGTCGCGCCGTTGAGCATGTAGATCAGCCCCGGTGTGGCGTTGGTCGGTTTCGGCTTGTGCGCCATTAGGTCCTTCAGCCACACCATGCCCATCGGGTCGATGCACATATCGGTCTGGCCGATGACGTCCTGATTTCCCGGCACACAGACCCACTCATTCGTACCTGGACGAAGCACCGTCATGTTGCCCTGCCTGTCCATCTCAGCGACGGTCGCGTCCTTCGTAATCACCGAAGGGCCGGACAGCATGGCGCGCCGGATCCTCTCATTGCGGATCGCTTCTTCGAGATGCATGTCTGAGCTCTGCATCTGGGAAGCGCCGGCCAACGCGGCTGATGATACCGACGGAAGCGCACCGGCAAGGGCGGCGCCTCGGACGAACGACCTGCGGTTCATATTGCATCTCCTTTTGATTTAGTAGGGCGCGAGGGGCGAATTCGAGGCAAGGAAGATCCTCACCTGGCGAGTGAAGGAATCGTGCCACTGAAAGATGGAGCCGTGCCCCGCGTCCGGATAGGTCAACAGCACGGCGTTTGGAAGGCTTTCACTCAGCCAGTAAGAATTGCGAACCGGGATCATCTCATCGCCGACTCCATTGACGACAAGCGTGGGCTGCTTGATCCCCTTCAAATCGGCAAAACGCTCGCCGGTGTATTGCTCCCACTCGCGGAACGCGGCAATCTGCGCTTGAGCTACGTCCGGTCCCGACGCCGGTTCGCGATCTTCCTTTCGCTGCATCAGGCGATCGACGAACGCCTTGCCTGCAGCTTGGCTCGTTTCCGTAGGCGCGAAGAAGATCTTCTGCAGCACCTCATACCCCTTGTATTTCGGGTCCTGGAGGTATTTCCCAAGGCTGGGCTTGTCGAGGTGCATGATGTCGTCGCCGCCGCGAGGAGCAGTGCCGGCCAGAATCATCTTGCGAAATACATCGGGCCGCTCCCGCACCATCTGTTGAGCGATCATCCCGCCCAGCGAGAATCCGAGAACGTCGCAGGTCTTGATCTCGAGCGTATCGAGGAAAGCGAAGACGCGCTCTGCCATCTCTGCAATGGTCGCCGGCACTTTGCCAGTCGAGCGGCCGATGCCGGCATTATCGAACAGGATGACGTCGTGAACTTCCGCCAGCGGATCAGTGACCAAGGGGTCCCAATTATCGAGCGTGCCGGTGAAGTGCTGCAGGAAGAGCAGCGGGAGCGTCGACTTCCTGCCGAACCGGCGATAGGCATATTTCTCCCTTGAGGTTTGAACGAACTGTGTTAGCGCCGTAGTGTTGCTGTTCGACATAAGACACTTCCTTCCCTCATTGCTCCGCAAATCGGTTGTCGAGCGTTCAAATCTGGGGCTTTACTGCACGCGCCGAACTCCACAGCGCCCAGCCGGGATTGACCCGGTTGGGATACAGCTCCAACATCCTGTCGTAGAGCTCCTGCGCACTCGACGTCGTTTGCGCTAGGCGGTCGAAGTCGCGGATGTATTGCCGCGTCTCCCCGATGATTTTGCGGTCATCGGCGTTCTCCGGCCGCTTATGGGAAGCTACAACAGCGGTCGGATTCAGCGCCTCGATCTTGTCGAGCGCTTCTATCCATTCCTGGCGCGTCTCGGGATTTGACTCGGCGAGATAGAGGTGAACGTCGTTGTAAGCTGCGTCGCCCGCGACCACCAGGCCGATGGAGGGAACGTGAAGACACGTTGTCTTGTCCGTATCGGTATGCCCGAGTGCGACAGCAACCAATTCATTTCCCTCCAGCTCGATGACATTTCCCTTTAGCTCATCCGCAATCACAAGTTTGTCGGGGATCACGCCAGGAAATGCCACCTTCCAGACCCCGTTGAGAGCCTGCGGAGATGAATTCAACCGCATGACGCTCACGCTGTCAGGCGTCGCCACAATCTTTGCGCCTGGGAACCGCTCAAGCAGGGTTGCGGCGCCGAACCAGTGATCTCCGTGGCCATGCGTGATGTAGATGGTTGTCAGGTTCTTGCCTTTGGACGCCACCCAGTCCGCCAGGACGTTCGCTTGTTTCACAGTCATGAAGGCATCGACAAGAACGGCGTCGCGGGCTCCATAGATGAGGGTTGACGCCATGGCCTGGAAGACCGTCTCGCGCACTCCCGGGGGACGGTCTGGGGTGACGATCGGTATGCCGGGCGTCACAAAAACTTCCCACTTCAGAACAGAAGGCTCGCCCATAGCTTCAGCCCCTCCAGACCTGAGATTCATTTATTGAACCATCTGGTTCTTTATTTAGCAAGCCGCCCTGTGGAAGAGTGACGATAATGTTGGGATGGGACGCCGAAAGAAGTTCAACCGCGATGATGTGCTCAACCGGACGATCCCGGTCTTCTGGAAGCATGGACTCGCGGAGACGACCGTGCAAGACCTGGAAGAGGCGACCCGTGTCAACAAGTCCGGACTCTACGCGGAGTTTCAGAACAAGGAAGATCTCTTCACAGAAAGTCTCCGCCGTTATTTTGAAGAGCTGCAGCAGACCGGCACACTTACCGCAAAGCCTCTCGGATGGGAGAACATTGAGAGGTTTATGAAGGTTGCCCACGGCAATTGGGGCCGCTGGAGACAGACCGGTTGTTTTTCGGTGAACTCCATGCGGGAGTTCTCCGATCTTCCATCCGAGGCGCGGGAACTGATGCAGGGAAGCCTGAAGTTGCTAAAGCGGCAGCTGATCAAAAACCTGTCGGCGGCGGGCCGGCAGCGTGGGGACAACGATGCTCTCGCGGACCTGATCCTCACGTTTTTTTGCGGGGTCTGTATTCTCCAGAATCTCGGCCCCTCAGTAGAAGAAGTCGACAATAAGATCAGCCAGTTTATGAGACTTGTTCGTCAGATGTGACCGGAGTCTCCGTCTGTGCCCGCATCGTGGGACGTTCAGATTAAGGTTGAGTTCGGGATTCTCCGCAACATCCAGAGAATATCTCCCTCGTTAAATCGCCAGACCGCGATTGCATCGCACTTACGTCGCTCGTGGCCCTATTCCGTTCTTAACGCCTTCATGGGGTCGAGGCGCGAAGCGCGCCAAGCCGGTATGGCACAGGCCGAAGCCGCCACCGCTAGTAGCGCTACCGTCACCGCGGCGAACACCGCCGGATCGAGCGGGCTGGTCTCGTACAGCATGCTGCGGATCAGGTGAACGACAGCAGCACTGCCCGCGAGCCCCAGCACAAGCCCAACAAACGCGGGGCTCAGGCCGTCCACGAGTACGAGCCGAAGAACCGATTGACGCGGCGCGCCCAACGCGATGCGGACACCAATTTCGGTGGTGCGCTGGGTGACGAGGTAGGAGAGAACACCGTACAGGCCGGCTGCGGCGAGCACCAGTGCGATGATTGCAAAGGCCAGTACGAGGATGGAATCGAATTCGGAGTTAATGGTGCTCTTGCCCACCGCCTCACGTAGCGTCATGACGCCGGAGACCGGCAGGTCGGGATCCATGCCGGCAATCACCTTCTGGACAGGCAGGGCCAGCGACTCAACATCTCTCGTTGCGCGAACCACGACCCTCGCCACACTGTATCCGTTGCCGTAGATAGGCCAGTACAAGGTTGGCTGCGGCAGCACAGCAACGTTCCACCGCGTGTCGCCGACCACGCCGATTATTTCGTATGCCGTCTTGCCGTTATCAGTCCTGAGATGTTTGCCGATCGGATCCTCTTCGCCGAAGAGCTGCCGTGCTGCGCCCTGGCTAATCAGCGCCACGTTCGCCCGCTCCAGCCGTTCGTCGGATGTGAAGATGCGCCCGCGCAGCAGCGGCAAGCGGATGGCCGCGAAGTATCCGGGATCGGCGCCGCGCACCATCAGATCAGTCTCCTGGTCTTTGGCAGCCTGCGGATGTTCGGCCACGCTCATCATGTAGTCGCCACCCCAGCCTTCTCCCGGCACCTGGCTGGCAAGACCGGCTGCCTCAACCCCAGGAAGGGCGCGAACCCGAGTGATGAGTTTCTCGAAGAATTGAACGTCCTGCGCTTCGGACTTGTAGCGAGCATCGGGCAAGCTGAAGTACATGGTGAGCACGTTAGCTACGGGCACGCCGAGATCGGTGGAGCGCAGGCGCTCGAAGCTCTTCAGGAGCAGGCCCGCGCCCACCAGCAAGACAACGGTCAGGCCAACCTGCAAAACGAGGAGGGCCTTGCGCAGCCTGGCCCGCGCAGTCCCTGCGGTACTGGTTCGTGCCGACTCCTGCAGGGCGGCAAGGATATTTTTCCCGCCGGAGCCGATGACCGAGATCAGGCCCGAAAACAGAGCGCAGACGGTGATGACGCCGACAGTGAAAACGGCCACCACACCATCGATATGGATGGCCTCGACGCGATTCATATCGTGGCGAACGTAGGCCAGCCACTGCAATGCGCCCCAGGCCAGGAACAATCCGAGGGCGCCCCCGGCGAAGGAAAGCAACAGACTCTCCAAGAGGCGCTCGCGAAGCAGGCGTGCTCTCCCGCCGCCCATCGCGGCCCGAATGGCCAGTTCCTTGTTGCGGGCCGCGGCGCGCGCCACCAGCAGCCCGCCTACGTTCATGCAGGCAATGAGCAGAACGCATCCTGTGGCAGCGAGAAGCGCATACAGCGGAGTCTTGTAATCCTGGACGGCATCGTCGAGCATCGAGCAGCCCGACGCCTTGTTGTGCACTCCCGGCCCTGGGTGGTTTGCCTTGATCCTTTTCTGCAGCGCGTCCAACTGGTTCACAAGAGCGGGCAGCGCAGCACCGTGCAGCAGGCGGGCAATCACCACGAACTCGTGGTCATCGAACATGCGCAGAAGAAACTGCGGTGCGTCGTGCCGTACCGGAGTCCACACTGCCTGATCGTTGTTGCCGAACGAGCCGACGTAGGTGAAGGTTGCGGGAAGAACGCCGATAACGGTATACGGCCTGGCATCGAGCCAGATCGTCTTTCCGATGACGGATGGATCACCGCTATAGCGCCGCTTCCAGAAACCATTGGAAAGAATCACGGTTGCAGGTGCGTCCGGACGATCATCGTCCAGCGTAAAGCTGCGGCCCATGGCCGGCTGCACCCCAAGAACGCTAAAAAAGTTCCACGAGCACCAGCCGGCATCGAGTTGCTCGGGCAGCTTTCCTCCCTCAGCAGAGACGTTGTACTCCTGGAATGGCGAGATCAACGCCAGCTCGGCTGCGTCCTTCACCGCTGCCTGCCACTCCCAGAAGCTCCCGGCATCGACAGGCAAGTAGGGATGATCGGGGTGCTTTGCATTCGAATCGTTCTCGTAAAGAGTCGCAAGTTGATCGGCGTGCGGGTAGGGCAGCGGATTGAGGAGCACGCTGCGCACGACTGTAAACAGCGCCACATTGGCGCCGATGCCGAGAGCCATGACAAGAACCGCAACGGAGGCAAATCCCGGCGTCCGCATGAGGGTCCGCGCGCTTAACCGCACATCGTTCAGCAACAGTTCAATGCCGCTCCAATTCCATGTACTGTGCGCTTGTTCCCGCAAAGCAACGGGGTTTCCAAAGGCCCGCAGCGCGGCGATGCGGGCCTTTTTCGCATCCATGCCGCGGGACATGTTGTCTTCGGTCTGCCTTTCGATGTGATCGCGCAACTCTTCATCCAGCTCAGCCTTCAGGCGGCTGCGATGAAACAGAAAACGGAGCCGCAGCGGTATCGTATACACCCAGCGCTCGAGCCGCATCCTCACACCTCCGTCAGCCGCATCACGCTGGAAATGGCCGTCGAGATGCGCTCCCAGTTGGCTGCTTCTTTTTCCAGATGTCGCCTCCCGAGCCGCGTGAGCGAGTAGAATTTCGCCCGCCGGTTGTTTTCGGTCGGTTTCCACTCTGCCTGAATCCAGCCTTGGTGCTCCAGTTTGTGCAGCGCCGGGTAGAGCGACCCGTCGCTCACCTGTAACACCTCGCCGGAAACCTGTTTGAGCCTCTGACTGAGAGCCCAGCCATGAAGAGGCTCAAGAACGAGAATCTTGAGAACTAAAAGGTCAAGCGTGCCTTGAACGAGGTCGGATGGCTTGCTCACGTCTGCACCTCACGGTTACCGAGGGATAATAACGCGTCTTCCCTCGGTAAACAAGAGGAGTGGCGTCAGGAATCAAGTTGGAGGTTAAGCTGGAGAAAACAGGGCGAAGCACTCATTGATAGAGTTCCGGATGTGTTGTCGGCAATGGGGAAAATACAGGACAGTTAACACCGGTGTCGTTAATAGTTCCTGCGTAATGTCTGGGGAGAATCCTCCCACGACCTCCTCAATTCGGCGTCGGCTGCTCGTCGATATGGTCGATTACCAGGACCGGTTCCGGACGCTTTTCTTTCACCAGTTTCAGCCCGAGGTCCTTGCTGACCGCGTCATAAAACGACACCGCTCCGTTCGGATCGGACGCAGTTTGGTTTGCGGCATCGGGCTGAGCCTGCGCTCCGGAAACCGCCATATGGTCTCCCGAGCTCCAGTTCAGCGTAAAATCCCAGCCTCCCTGAAGGCCGGTCTTGTCCACGACAGGGTAATGGAGATACCACGCCGCGAAGGTAGGAAATAGCTGGGCGGCCTGTGCCATGGTCACATTCTGGCAGGTGACCAGCATGTTCATTATAGGGTGGTCAATCGGCCCCGAGCCCACTTTGCACCGCGCTCGCTCCGTGGGATCCGCCTTGGTCATCTTCGGGTTCACGGCCACCAAGGTGTACGCATCCTCAGGCAAGTCTTCCATGTGCATCTTCATCTCAAAACGCTCGATCAGAAGCTGCTTGAGCATTTCGCGCAGGTCCTCCAAAGCGATCGGAGGTATCCCCTGCATCGTGCTGCCGCCCTGCACCATGTTCTCTGACGCCACCTTTGCTTCCAAGTCAATCTTGTCCGAGT
>JASHQE010000328.1 GCA_030037705.1 Acidobacteriaceae bacterium
TGAAGGCCACGGCCTCGGCTTCGGTTTCGCGCACGGTGGCGGTGGTCTTGGTGCGCCGGTCGGTCTTATGCAAAAGCTCGTGCGCGACCTCGTGAACCAGCGTCACGAACTCCTCGGCCTTCGACTGGCCGGGCAGCACGGCAATCTTCCCGCCGTAGCTCACGCCGAGCGCGGGGGCGATGTTCTCGCTATATTCAAGCGCGATATTCTGAGCGGCGAGAAAGGCGATGAGCCGGTCCCGGTGTGCGCCCACGTCGCCGGTTACGCTGTGGTCGAACTCGGGCAACTCAGCGCCCTCGGTCTGCGCCACATCGAAGACGTATACGGCACGAAAGCCGATCAGGGCGGGCGCGGGCCTCGCATCGTCCCGGCCCTGGCTTTCGTCGGTGCCATCCTTCCTGCGCCGCTGGCCCATCATCGGGGCGAGAATCTGAATGCCCTTCTCGCCTTTCTTGACGAACCGGCCTAACTCCTTCCACGTCGAAAACCCGGCCACGCGGGTGGCCGTCGGGCGCTGCCGTGCGATGGCGAGAATGTTCCCGAAGGAATAGGAATGGAACCGGGCCATGGCGGCAAGGTAGGCGGTCAGGGTTTCGCTCTTGCCTGCCGCAAGCTGTTGAAGCAGGAAGTCCACGGCCTGCTTGATGAGTTGCTGCGTGGGGTTGTCTTTCTGCGTGGTGCGCTGCTGGTAGGGGGATGGATTGGGGAGCGCCGCATTTTTCCTGTGCGGCGCGGTGCTTAGGGCTGTGCTGGTGACTGGGTAAGCCATGATGTGTGCTCTCCTGTGCTGCCCGCGTGGGGCGGAATCCGAAGGAGGGCGTCTGGCCTCAAACCAAATTTCTTTGTTTGAGTGCCCCCGCTTCATGGCTCTTGCGGCACGGCAGGGGCGAGGAGGGTTCTGTCACAGGTCGCCGAGTGGCGCCGCCTGGCGGCCGGAGCGAATGCGGAGGACCTTGACAGGTTCCGACCGCCTCTGCCAAAAAGCCGCCTGAAGCGGGGGCACTTGAACGAAGAAGAAATTTAGTAACCCTTCCGCATGGTTTTCGAGGGAGGGGCGTTGCGGGGAGGGAACCGGACCCGCTGGGATGGGTCGCGGAAGACGGTGCACTTACCGGCTGAGCGAGGGAAGGTGCTCCTTCCCCCTTCATATAGTTGGAGCGGGGGTTCGTATCATGAATGGAAGGCGGTCTCTATGATCGAAGTTCGCGGCGAGGAAGACGGTCTGGAAGTGCTCATTTCCGGCAATGAGGCCGAGATCCTCGACGGGGGTGAGGATCATGTTCTGGCAGAATGCAAGCTCTTTGATTTGGCGCAGGAGCAGGCTCAGCCCTTTCCAGATGGGTTGGATTTGCAGATTCAGAGTGAAGACGGCTTTGGAACCTACTTTTTTCACGAGGCACATCTTTCGGGGCCCCGGACGGAGTGGTCCTGACCTTTCGCTGTCATACGCCGAACAAGTACTGGGAAGGCCAGTACGGGCTCGCTGTTTATCTTGCCTCTATCCGCGATGAGTTGCAGCACCATGAGAATTGGAAGGTGACGGAGATTGAGCTGGAGGATGACTGGAAAGGCATAACTCTGGAGCGTACAGTGGCATTCGGTGATCCGCTGCAAGCCGCTATTCTGGCCGCCGCAGCCGACCTGAAAGTCGTGCTTCACTCCGCAGAGGTGGCGCTTTCGGGGTTGCCCTGGTCGGACAAGTATCTTACTGATGAGGACCTCTTCTGCCGCGAATTATTGCATCCGCTGCTGCGCCGTATGGGATTCCTGTTCGTGCGGTACACGCACGGAGCACGGGAGTACGGGAAGGATTTCACCTTTTCTGAATCGACTGCCTTCGGACACTACCGCCATTACGGTCTACAGGCAAAGGCTGGTGATGTGAGCGGCGGCGTCAAGGCGGACATTGACGAACTGTTGGGCCAGATCGCCGATGCTTTTGCAATGCCCTATTACGATCTAGGCTCGAAGGAGCCGCGCTATATATCCACTTTCATCATCGCAGTGAGCGGGAAGTTCACCGCAAATGCCCGCGAGAAGATCGCGGAAAAAGTGGCAAGGGGGCTGGTGGGTTCCGTCTATTTTCTCGACCGCGAAATGATCAGCGAACTTGTGGAGAGATACTGGAAGGCGAGAAAGTAAGCTCTTTTAGTTGCGGGTAAGGATCGCCTGCACGCAATCCCCGATGCGGGTTGCACGCACGACGAATTCGCCGCCAACCCACTGTGTTCCGTCAGAACTGACCCATTGTTCCATCTCTTCTATGGCTTCGGCACGATTCGCTTTCCCTGCGAAAACCTCATGGATGACCGAATCCTCCGGAACTCGAAAGTTGCGAACGGCAAAGACTCCGTCGTCGGTGGCTGCTTGGTTCACACTGACCTCGGTTGCGCGTAACTGCAACTCGGAGCTGGAGCGTTTGGGGGCGAGAGCCGCCCTGATCAGCACCGCCGGATGCGGCCACGCCTTTGGAATCCCGATCATGGCCGCCGTCCAGCTGGCTTCCGGAAAGACCGCCGCTCGAATCTCCTCGATTAATTCAAACGACAGGTTGCGCTTTGCGTAGGGCTTCACGAGTGGCGGATGAAACGCGAGATGACCCGCGACGACATCCATAAGGGTTTCTTCGGGATCCTTCTTGTCGCACACCACATGAGTCCGTCGAAAGGAAAGTCGAGATTGATCGGTGAGTGTAAGAAGATGAATCAGCTCATGCCATTTGGTGAAGTAAGACCGTTCCGCGTTCCTTCCCCAACTATTGATGACGGAAATATATTTCCGTTCGAAGGGTTTTTTCTTGAGCCGCAGAACGGTGATGCCAAGGACTCCGTTGGCAAATTCCCTTTGAAGCTGAGCCAGCCCGGTTTCTCCGGCAGCGACGAACTGCTTTTGCATTTGCAATGTTTCCTGCGCAGTGGCTACTTCGATGAACTCCGTATCGAGCTTCGCAGCAACTAGCGATAAGATGCCCGACGAATCCTGCGTGCAATCCATTTCGGAGAGCATCTTCTTGACCCGGCTCTGGCAGAACTTCACAATTTCGGAAACAGGGTCCCCTTTGGGCGCGAGTCCGAGATCGTAAGCCAGGGTTTTGATCGTGAGATTGCTGTTGAGCCGTTCCGTCATTCTCCGAACACCTCCCGGATCGCTTGGTGCAGAGCGATCCAGTCCTTCACATCAAAACTCTTGACCTTGCGGGTACTCCTGCGCGCAATGACAGATCGGTGGGCATCGAGAAGGGCGATCGTCTGGCTGTAACTCAAATTCAATTGTTGGGCTGCTATCGAGAGCTCCGGAGGAATCTGCACCGTGCGAGTCTGTTCTTCTTCCTGGACCTCGCCCTTCATCAAGTAGTCGAGAGAAGCCCCGAGAACGTTGGCAATCCGCAGTAGGTTGTCGGAGCTGGGATTGCGTTTGCCATTCTCGATGTCACTCAGGAAGCCTTTGCTTATCTGCGCTTTGTCGGCTAAACGGTCTTGATTCATTCCCCTTGATTCCCGAATCTCCCGAATTCGGTCACCGACACTCGCCATGATTCATCCTCCTGCTAATGCGAATTCTACCCCAAAAATGCGAACCCGCGCTTGACAAGTTTCGGAGTATATGTTCTCAATAGTGTATGTAATTCGCTGAGAGCGAACAGGGCGGGAGGGGTTAGTGGATTACCGAGTGATCTGTATTAAAAAGGCACCGACGCACCATGACCGTCATCATCACATCGCTTCGATCGGTCTTGAAACGGCATCCGGCGTAGAGGTGATTTCCGAGGCCGCGGCCATCGCGCAGCTCGACAGCCCGCATGGGGATCGCTACCACGTTCTCGCGCCCTCGGGCGCCCGTTCCCAGGTCATCGTGCATACTTGCCCGCGCTGTGGTGCGGGGCACCGGATCTTGACCACGACCAGAGATCATACAAAGGAAGATAACCTGTTGTCCCTCCATGAATGCGGTTCGCGCCCGGGTGGGGGAGGTGGGGGAGTTCCGCACCGCCCAGTTGTGCCCCCAGGTCCAGTCGCTCCACCGCGGCCGCCGGGTTCTCGCCCGGTAGGGAGCGCGCGGTGATAGCGCCCTGGTGGATTGCAATTCCCGGGCGCCTCGAATTTGAACTCGAGGCGCTCCGCCAGGTCTGCGCCGAGATCGAGGTTTACAAAAAGGACGAGAAATCGGGACAGCTCGGCATCAAGCTCGTCTTCGAGCTGGACAATAAGTCATATCCGCTGCGGGCAGAGTTCCCGGCAACCTATCCGTTTACGCGGCCGATGGTATACGCGGAAGAGAGCAGCTTCAAGTGGCACCAGAATCCATACGGCAAGAATCTCTGTTTGTTGGGGCGGACGGCTGAGAACTGGCTGTCGGCCTGCACACTGGCTCAGCATCTTTCTGAACAGATGCCCAAGATCATCTCATCAAATGCCACCTCCGATCCGAAAGTGGCCGCGGAGCTTGAGGAGCTGCAGGCAGAACCGTTTACTACTTTCCTGAACTATCAACCAAACTCATCGATGTTGCTCCTTCACGCAATGCCGGTCATCGACAGGAATAAAGGGAGATTCGTCTCCGCTTGCATCCCGTTTGGCGGCGTTTTTAGGGGCGTTCTACTTGGCATCTCAGACGAGCAAAACCAGCAGCTGATGGTGGTTCCTCAAGCTGTGGGTATTGGAATGCAATTCTCAAAGCAGATTCGCGGCAGATGGTATCGAATGAATGCGCAGCCTCGTACCACGAACGCGAAAGATTACCTTGATCAGATCATTTCGGTCTATCCCGAAGCGCGGAAACGCAATTGGTCGCAGCACCGCGACAGGCGTTTTGAAGTGATCGGTGTGCTCTTGCCGGAAGAGACCGCCTGGAGGGCCAAAGGTGAATCGATGCTCTTCATCGTGGTCCAGTCGGAGAAGCTGGCCGGCGGACGAAAGGTGGAAGTTGCGGAGTTCGTGCGCACCTTCCGCGCCGACCAGGGCACGCTGTCAGCGAGGATTCCGGAGATGGCAGGGTTGTCGAAAAAGCGGATTCTGCTTGCCGGCACTGGTTCTCTCGGAGGTTTCTGTGCCGTTGAACTGGCTCGAAACGGGCTTGGAAGGCTGAATCTGGCTGATGCGGATTTTGTCGAAGCCGGAAACAGTGTGCGATGGCAACTCGGGATGTCTTTGTCGGGCCTGTCCAAGGTGAGCGCATTGCAAAGTTACATTGCAGCAAATCATCCTTTTACGCAGGTCATGGCTTGCCCTGTTGATGTAGGTTCAGAAGGATACTCCTTGGAGATCGAAGAGCAGCTCTACAAGGGAGTGGATCTCGTATTCGATGCGACAGCGGAACGCGGTATCAGTTACCTGCTCTCCGAACGGGCGCGAGTGCTCGGTGTTCCTTACCTTGCGGTCACCAGTACTCAAGGCAATTGGGGAGGTACGGTCCTCACTCTGAGGCCGGAGCGCACATCGCCGTGCTGGTTGTGCCTTTGTCTGCACTGGGAAGACGGCGCGCTCCCGCTTCCTTCCTGCGGCCCGGAAGTGAGCGTACAAGTCGGTGGCTGCGCCTCGCCAACATTTACAGGCGCATATATGGATTCCTCTGAAACGGCATTGATGGCAGTGCGTCTGGCCGTCTCGCTCCTGGCTCCTGATTACGCCGCTTATGATTGGGATTACGCGGCAGTTTCATTGCGCGAAAGTAGCGGAATTGCAATTGCTCCGCAATGGAGCACCCGGTCTCTAAAGTGCCATGCGAACTGCCCCAATCACGCCGAACATGTCCTTGTGGCTGCCTAAAGAGCTGTTTATCCAAATGGCGACCGAAGCGTCGAAATGGTCTCCTCTGGAGACCGGCGGCGTTCTGATGGGTTACATTTCCGATGCAAGGGATGTGGTCGTGACCGCCATCGTACATGCAGGGCCGAAAGCAAAGCGCACTCGAATAAGCTTTCGACCAGATCCGAGATTTCAGGATGATCGGATCGCGAAACAATATGAGGCTTCGGGTAGACAAGACTGTTACCTCGGGGATTGGCATAGCCATCCCAGAGGGTCGCCGAGCATGAGCTGGCGCGATCGCAGAACGCTTCAAGACATTGCTGAGTACAAACCGGCCAGAATCGCGAATCCGGTCATGGTGATTCTTTACGGCGACGAATGGAGAATCGCGGCGTGGCAATTTTCACGTAAGAGATTTTTCGCTTACGGCAATAGCGTACCATTGCGGTGCGAGCTCTATTGAACCAATCGCGCGACGATCCAGAGCGCGCAACAAGTCTGTGCTGGTTGAAGCTCTGCCGCCTGAGGCAGAACAACATAATCCACGTCGAAGCAACGTGCTTGACGGCCTCGCCCTACCGTGCTCTCGAACTACGATCTTATGTTTTCACTGATACTATTCAGCTGAAATACTCTTTCAAAGAAAAACAGACAAATGGATCAATCGCAAATCTATCAGCGCATCGGGGAATTCGTCGTCGCATTTCAATGGCTCGAAAACAAGATCAGGGAGATAGGCTGGTTCATCTTAGACCCGGATCGAAACGAGTGGCCGCCGAAACAGCTGCGTAACGAGTCGACCGAGAGGTTATTTACGAAGGTCGAATCCCTCTTTCAACAGGCGCTTCCCAAGTGTGGGTTGGACCGTGAGCACGAAGAGAGTTTACGAACGTCTTTCACCGAATACGGTGTACGCTTTCATGCTCTCCGCAGGGCTCGCAACAAGATATTGCACTCGGCCTTCATCGAATTGAAGGCAGGTGGTGAAATTCACGGAATACTACGTTCTAACCCGCAGATCACCATTGATCCAGAAACAGGAGAGTCCTTTTTCCATCAGGAGCTCTTAACAGACGATTCGTTCAATGCGGAGATGGCTGAAATAGCCGATCTCGCTATGTTTTTCAACAGATGTTACATCCAATTGATTGCTCGCTTCCCTCGGCCACGCTAAAGCAACTTAGCCACGTTGGTGAACTACTTCCTGAATCACCGAATGGCCATTTTGGAACTCACGATGTGTCGCACGAACGGTAAGCTCCGCTACATCCGGTACGGAATATTCAACCGTTAACTCCACAATGGCCTTTGCTTTCCCGCCCTTCTTTCTCCTGTTTTCTTCAAAAGGGTAATCGCGCGGACGGAGGAACGAATCGAGTCCGCGTGGAAATGCCATAGGACTCGTACAGCCTGTATTCATAGGGGTGAGAAACACTCTTCGGCCGTGCCGCTGTAATAACGCAGCTGTATCGACTTCAAGTACGAGCTGCGGACGATCGCTATATGCTCCAAGAAGCGTTTCCAGCCTAGCCTCTGTCAACCAGAAAAACACCTTTCCGTTGAGGAGGCGATACCAATCTGTAGGGATCATTCCGTCTTGCAAACAGTTTGCAAGCTTCTTATCACTCATTGGGCGCTGATCCCGTATCCAAGCGGATTCCTCTTTTGGACCCTTGATGGGTATCATTTCCCTTCTGAGTTGCGATTCAACTCGCATACGAGCATCCCCATTGATGCCATACAGGTCCAATAAAGCCGTGGTACTGAGTAATCCGTGCTTACGAATACTCGGCCAGCTTCCATGCTCGGCCATGTGGTACAGAGTTGGGTGAATCTCAGCAATTTCGTCGGAAGTTATGCCCATCACCACGCCCGCCGGTCTATGATACTGCGAAAATCAAATCTCGTTGAGATCAAGGAAACCGGAGCAGCCGCAACACGCTCAATTTCTTCAATGAAGGTGATCGTTTCGGATGTTAACTGTTCAAATCGATGCGCCTTTTCATTCTTTGCTGATATGTAATCGGCGAAGGTCAATGCTATATCTGTCGGACCGTTTAAAGCTGCAGCACGCCGAAGCATACTCCAACTGAATTCAGCCACTCTACGATCTCTATTCGTTGTCGAAGTGCGCTCAGTCGTTTTGAGTTGCTTAAGACTTATGTGAGACCGCTTTGACACTGTCTGCCAATCGATCTCAATTCCCATGTCGCCCGATGTCTTTCCTTGCGCTTGCGGACTCTGCACCCGGATCGGATAGGATCTGCAGGTCATTATGACCTTTCTAATTCTGCCGGGCGGCACGCCTGCCTCAGATAACGCACCTGAGACAGAAGTGTCTCTTGATGTTACATACGGATACTCTCCGTGATAGAGGCTGAGGCCTGAACCCTGCGTCCCTTCAATCAAAACCTTTTTTCCCGACTGATATGCCTTCTCTAGTATTTCCCAGGTGTCCCGAATAAAAGGAATGAGCTCTTTAACATCCCGTGCGAGTCTAACGCCAGTGCCTCTTCCAGTGATACGTCTTCCGGTGGCGTATCCGACTCCTTGCCCCGTAGAGCCTATGTTGGCAACCAGACGGCTTTCACGAGCGATGTCTGTGCGAGAAATGATCATTGCTTGGGGATCGATCGACAAACGCTCGTTATCAACCTTGCATTCAGCTATCTCGGTTAGAAGCTTCTCGGCATTCAGGACTGCGCCGGCAGCGATGATGAGACTTGCCTGAGATCGCAGCGTTCCGGATGGCAACTGGTGATGAGTGTAAGGAGTACCTTTAAGAAATACTTTGTGTCCGGCGTTCGGGCCGCCCACCCGAACCAAGAGAGAATATTCCGGGGCAAGGTATGAAGCGATGTGGCCCTTCCCCTCGCTTCCCCATTGGCCACCGATGATCACGTCAACCAATCGATGGTAATCACGAGGATATAAGCCAAGATGACTTGACACTCTAGTGAAAACATCCTGCGGCTTGCACAAGCTTGTATCAACGACTATGTCGGCAGATTCCTGAAGGTCCTCAACTCCTGCTTCAGTCGGATTTTCTCCAACATGTGCATATGATCGAAGTTCCTTCACATTCGCTTCAGGGCGGTGCAGGTAGCGAGATTCGAGGATAAGTTTCGGCGCAGTAAGGTGGACATGTTTTACTAAGAACCCATATGCGCGCCGAATCTGTTTGATTTGTTCGAGTATTCGAACCGCATCGACAACGACAATCGCATTCTCATCGGAGTCGAGAACAACAGTCGTGAGGGCGTTTAGTACCCATGCGCCTTTGGTATCTCGATCAAGCTTTTCGCCGAATTCCTGAAGAGCGAGTCGCTCGGATGCGATTTTGCGCCCCTTCTTCGATGCGAGTTCAACGATGACCTCGCGTGTCTTTAGGGTACGAGTGTCGAAATGCTCCTCGAGCATGTGTACTAAAGTCGATTTGCCGACACCCACACTTCCGGAAACCAAGACAATTAGTTTTGCCACGATGGCCTTTCATTGAGCGAAGAGTCCTGGGAGTGCTGGCTGCTTCTCTGTTACGGTCTTCCCGGGCAAATCATAGACAGTTACTGGAATACCGTAGGACGCGAGGCTTATCTCTACCAATTCGCCTACGATGTTCCAGCTACCGCCAGCCTCCCCGCATCCCAGCCTGGACATATGAACGGATGCGTGCATTTGCTCTGCTCTTTCCCGAATCTCTGCAAGTCCGCGCTCTAGGGCGCGGTACCGTATGCGCGGTCGGGCCGATTCTCCGTAGCCGACTTGGGCGATAATGCTGGCCACAACAAGCCCGTCTGCGGCTTGGACAAAGTGAACCTTTCCGAGGCGAGAAGAGCTGCTTTCTTTTGTGAACCAGTTCGTAAATGCTTTCTGCGCTTCGGGCCATTTGCGGCGGACGGCAAGTGAAAGCCCTCCGCCCCAAGTCTGAGCCTTGTCATTAACTACCTGAGTGAGAATTCTAGGTCCGCCGCCACGAGCTTGGGTAGCGTCGCCGCGAACATAGTTGATCTTCGGTACTTGAGTTTGAGCAAGCTCAGGGTCACGCAGTATACCCACTATGCGCGGCTTGATCTGCCCAGGGTACGGTGAAACTCCAACGCATTGGATGCTTACAGGCCCGACAGTAGGCCATTTCTCCGAGCCTTCCGCGGTAAAGCCGATTGCCGTGCAGTGAGTAACCAATGAATTCGCTGGCAATGACATGCCTTCCCGGACAGGTAAGCTGCGAGATGTCGAAATCACGTAGTTGATAACTGGCCGATTCGACCGAACATCGACGCTCGCCGCAAAAACAGACAATCCGCAAAGTCTGGCCATTCTCAGCAGCAACGCTTCAGTAGAGACTTTGTATTGCTGCCGCAGGTCAAGAAGTTTTGAAAGGTCGTCAGAATGGATCGGGCACTCTAGCCCGGACCCAACCGGCATCAAAATCTCTGCTGCTCCGATATTGCAAAGCATCTCTAATTGCCAGTTGTCACCATCACTGCCGTGATACGGTCTGCGATGACGAATAGCCTCCGCGCAATCCGGAAATAGCGTATGCGCAATTTCATGGGCGACCGAATATCGGGCGCGATTCACGCCTCGATTGGGATTAAATTCGATTCGGAATTTCGAGCCCGAGGGGACGGTTCGGGCCTCAATTACTTCCTGAGATGGAATAACATCAATTCCCAAGAAGCCCGCCAGTTGGAAAGGATCAAAGGGCGGCCCACTCCACCCACGCTCGATCGCTTCCAGAACAAGCGCTCGAGTGCGTTGCTGCATCGCGGACACAGGCGGCTCGGTTCCAGCGAACTTTAGAACCGAACGATTTGTCCAATAATCGCGCGTAGTATTGCTCCTATTTACTGCATTCTGTGCTGCCATGGCTCTTTTCTACAAGATCGTGTTGTGGATGTGGAACCATCCGCGTTAGTGGCTTATCCGACGAGTCGTTCCACTTCTGCGAGTAGTGCCTGAAGGCGTTCCGCCCCTTGAACCAGAAAAACCTTTGCGCAAGTGAGGCAGTAATGATGTTCGTCCCCATCCTCTTTGATGGTGAGACGGGACATGCCCTTTTCGAGGCGGTGTTTCTTGTTGAAGCGACAATCGTGAGATCTACCCACAATCGTAATCTCCATGCTCACAAGTACCGATTTAGCGCGTGCCATTGCTTAACTCCTCTTCCAAAGCACCGACGATGTCAGGTAGTGCAGAGTGGGCGGCCTCCAACTGATCGAGCGTGAAGTTCTGGCGGTCGGCGTTCCGTCCTCCTACGCGCTCATTGACGCGTCGATTCAGTTCCGCCACAGCCCAAGCATAATTGTTGGTTCGTCTTGAAAGATCGAGCGTTCTGCCGCGATGATTGATTCCGAGTCGCCCGAAGATCCCGCCAACCTCATTCTGTGCTCGGTCATTCAGCGATGCGCGTCTCGCCTCACGACGATCCTGGCGGGTTGTCCGTAAACGTCTCAATTCCTGGGCGGCCTGGTCGGGCGTGACACCCAAGTCAGCGAGTTGTTGAAGGAGAGCAGCAGCATTCGGATCGCCAATGGGCTGCATATCTGCGGCCCTTACGCCGCGTTCCTCAAGTATCTCGACCGGCTGAAGGCCCCCTCCCTCTCCGGGCACCCGCTCCACGGCATCGCCAGTGAAGTTGACCGCCTCAATTTCAGGCAGCAATTCCGCAAAATACCCTTGGTCGGCCTCGCTGAAGTTTCTGAAATCGTCCCAGCGTCGCGCGACATTGGCTCCCAGATGGAACACCACGACCCCCTGATTGAGTGGGTGCCCCGGCGTCGGATTGATGGACCGCATTACGCGCCCGACGAATTGGACAAACGGGCCAAGATTGGCGAAAATGCTGCCGACCATCGCTACAGCAAGCAGCGGGTGATCGAATCCTTCTCCCAGCATTCTCGATTGCACGATGGCGTCGAGCTCGTGGTTTTCCAGCGCGGCGAAAACGCGATCATTTGCCTGCCCACCTTGCCGTGAATGCACATAATCAGCGCGTAGCCCCCGCGCTCGGAACGCCTCCACGATCTGAATGCAGTGGTCCATGTTCAGGGCGGAGGCGATAATTTTGAGACGCTGTTCTCCCGTTTCGGTTCTGAGCCGACGTAGTTCGTTGATCGTCTGATCGACGATGGAAGCCAGCGTTTCATCGGACATGACGATACCGCGTCGAAACTCGGCGTCGGTTTCCCCGAGCGCGCGGACTTCTTCCGGACCGATGATCCTCTCTTGGCCGTCGCCACGGTCAACGTATCGTAGTTCCGTAGGTCTCAGCATCCTCGCGCGGAGCCTCTTCACATACCCAAGCTCAATAGCGCGGACAACAGGAAAGGAGTAGATAATGTCCCCTTCCATGCGTTGACCATCCGCGCGAGTAGGTGTGGCGCTGTAATTGACGATGCGGGCGGTGGGAAACCGGCGCTTCACTTGCTGCCAGCTCTCTGCCGGATTATGGTGAGCCTCGTCAACCAGAATCAGGTCGAAGAAATCTGCCTCCAGCGAATCAAGCCAGCGGTTTTCCTCTCCTGCGATCTGCTGGATGTTCGCTACGACGATGTCGGCATGCCGAATATCGTCAAGGTTGATACGTCCGCTTTCAACGATCGCTGTTTCCGGTAAATCAGCGCCTGCAGGAATCACTTGAAACCGCTCGTAAAAATTGGTCCCGCTGTTGGCGCGGAGGTCGCCGCTGAGCTGTCCTCTAATCTTGCGCCCAGGGGCGATCACAAGCGCGCGGCGGGATTGAACGGCGAATGGAGTAATGGAGATGAGGCCGGACTTCCCGCAGCCGACGGGCAAAACGATAGCGACCTCTCGAGAGGCACTCTCCGTGGCGAAGTGATTGCGGATCGCCAACCAACCCTCGCGTTGGGGAATGCGTAATCCGAGGTTCTGATCGATTGAAAATCTTTCGCTAAATGGCACGCTAATCCTCGACAATGCTTATTCCCGATAGACAGAATCTCCCGGCCCCAGCAGTAGGCAGTCCTGTTGAGCTGCCATTACCCAAGCGCAGCGGCAACGAGGCGAACATGCTCCAAAGAGCCTCGGTCGCGAGGCAATATCTGGCGTCTCGAACTGGATCAGCAAAATCATATCAATCAAGCCCCGATAGGCGTTTTGGGTTCTATCAGAAAAACAAAGTTGCGACGAGTTAAGGTGAACATCGTTGATGTAGACGACGCTTCTCTCGTGAGGGCGGTGGAACGGAAAACAATTTGGTGAGCAATGGGCTTGCGGATCTCCTTATGTCGCTCAAGTTGTTGATAATGAGATAAGTACCGTGCACGAGGAAGGTCGAATTTCTTCCCTAATTTCGGAGCGTCAGGCAAGCGATTTCTCAAAGGACGCGACTCCGTCGTAGGTGAATTGACTCAGAGCGATTGGCCAAGCCCCGTCTGCGCCGTCGAGTTAAATGTTGCTGCTTGTTCTAATCCACTGATTACTCGTTGAATCCGATTTGCGCCGAAGTCAATCGCTGACGCCTTGGATACATCGCGGCTGAGATGTGTGGTCAGTGCAGTCGCGTTATTGGTGAAGATCTGAGCGTCGTGCGAGGCCCGCGAGACTGAAACATAGGCAAAGCGGTCGCCAATCAGCTCCGGATGAACAGTGGTATCCATATTGATTAGCACACGCTCTGATGTGAGCCCCTGGGAACTGTGTGAAGTCACCGCGTAGCCGTGATCGAAGTGCGGCATTCGCTCTGAAAAGAAGGTGATGGTCCGATCTTTGCCGCCATCCAGACGGATCGTTATTTCGCCTTTTTCGCCGATCCCTTGAATTGTGCCTAGATCGCGATTGGCAACTCCCAGTTTTCGGTTCGGTGCCGTGAATTGCAGCCGGTCGCCCACGGCAAACTCCCGTTCCAATTCCCGGTAGGCACTGATGCCGTGCAGCCGCGACGGATCGTAGGTGACTTGCTGGCCATCTGACTTCTCCACGGTCAAGAGGTTGGACTTGGGATCGGATGCCACTACCCGAGCATAGCTGTGCCGGTCGATCCCGAGGGTCTTGCTGCCGCGCTGATAGTGGAGCACGTCGCCAACTTCATACCGTGCAGCCCACGCCCGGTCGGCGCCGGTCATTTCGGAATGCGGCGCGAGCACTCGGAAAGTGTGATTCTCGGATTCGACAATGCCGCGCGCCTGTAGCTCCGCACGCACGGCCTGATTGATTTCTCTCCGCGAGGCGTTGTCGGGCGAAACGACGATGCTATTGCCGGGACTGTCGGCATAGCTCCGGGCAATCGAGGCGATGCGCTTTTCAGGATCGGCGATCTCTGTCACCCGCCCTTGCTGTTCCAAGAGTGTGATTCCTTCCGCCACTTCGCCGCGCGAAAGATATTCGACCGCGCGCAGCAACTCTGGGTCTTTCTGGCGCACGATTTGGTCAAGCCGAGCAGTGTTCATCCCCGCATCCACCAACTGCTCGAAGGGCTTGCCGGCCTCGACGGCCTGGTGCTGGCGCGTGTCGCCGATGAGCAAAACGCGGTCGCCAGGGTCGAGCTTTGAGAGAAAATCGCGGACCTGCTTGGTGCTGGCAAGACTGGATTCGTCCACCATATATAGATGGCGCTCCGGCGTAGGCTGTTTTGAGCGAGCGAGAAACCCTTGCAGGGTGTCGGCAGCGATCCCAGCATCGCGGAGTTGGCCCGCGGCGCGCGAGGTCGGGGCGAAGCCTTCAACTAGGTAGCCGCGCTGTTCCGCGGCCTCGCGTATGGTTTTCAATGCCTGCGTCTTCCCGGTTCCGGCACCGCCTTGCAGTCCCTGCACGGCATCTCGCGAGGTCAGAATCTCCTCGGCTGCGGCCTGTTGACCGGAATTGAGATGCGGATATTTTGCAGTGTGCGCCACGGCCCGTTGAACAGACATGATCGGCTCGCTGCGTCCCTGGCCCTGCCGCATCTTGCGCACGACTTCTTCTTCGGCGTGGATGGTTTTTGCCGTCGTGAGCTGTCGCGCGGTATCGTGCTTTTGCCCCGACACAAGCTGGAATTCGCCGGAGGCCAGCCGCGCTTCCACGCTGGCGCGGACTTGCCCATAGGTGGTTTCCCCCATGCCGCGCCGCAATGCATCGCGCAAAAGCGCCCGTTCATCGGCGACAGCCTCGCGCTCAAAGCTGCGCTCGCGGGCAAAGGTTACCGCTTCCT
>JASHQE010000329.1 GCA_030037705.1 Acidobacteriaceae bacterium
AGAAATTTATCGCCCTGGGTCAGACCGATTGAGCCGTCGAGAGAAAACTCCGCGGGCAATTGTTTGTAATTCGGATTGAAGAGAAAAACATAGCCTCGATCGCCAAGGATCGCGGCAGTTCCATCTACGCGGCCCAGCGCGGGCTGACCGAGAATTGTGCGTGTTTGCCGCAGATACTCCTTATGTTGGGCCGTCCATGCGAGCCAGTTGCGAATCCAGGCCTTGTCTTCCGCGGAAAAGTGTTTCGCTTCCTCGGGATCGCGCGCCGGAATCATGTTAACCACGTTGTTCCATCCACCGGTAGCAATAGACGAGATGAATGAGTACTTGAAGCCCAGATAATCCCAGTCGCGTGGACGGTAACGCGCGTACATCATTTCGGGCCGATGGTTATCCGCAGTACCGAGATCCCGGGAACGCTCCGTCTGATGCGTTGCGTAGCCGGGGATGATTTCCTGAGGAGCGAACTGATAATTCCTGTACCAATAATTGACGTAGCGGACGCGATCCGCCGACACACGGTCGAAATGCAGATCCGGGAAGGGCCTGAAGCTTTCCGGCTGCTCATCGTTGCCGGTCGGATGCGGATAACTGCCGGCCAACCAGCTCCACGGGCCATAGAGTTGATAGGACTGGCGCCCATCGATCACGATGGACGGATCTTCTTGCCGAAGCGCACCCAGGACGCGGCGCCAACCATACCACTGCGCGTAGCTGCTGCTGCCGGGAAGATCGAGCCACGTGTAGTCGAAGGAGTAGCCGGCGATTCCTGTTCGCTTGCGGAATTCGATCAGCAGATGAATGAGATAATCCTGCAACTCACGGGATGCGAGAGTGGCATATGAGTAGCCGTCATCTTTGTGCCTCGTCTCCGAGCCTGCTCGTTTGACGATCCAGGCTGGACTCTCCTCAAAAGGAATCGAAGGATAGACGTAGGCGAGCAATCCGACGTGCTTCTCGCGGGCGTAGGACAACATCGTAGAGACACTCTCGGGAATCGTGTCCTTCTCTGGGTCCCACTCGCCCTTACGGATCTTTTCGCCGAGCCCGAGCCACAGAACATACTCCCATCCCCAGCTGTCGGCGCTCTGCGCTCGGTCACTAAGCAGCGAATTTGCGGGAGCATAAAGCAGTGTTTGAATACCCAACTCTGCGGCCGTATCGATGATCCGTTTATATTCGGCTCTTCCCTCCGCGGTGCCTGCATCGATCTGGTAATCATTGAGGGTCCAACCCACTTCCACACTAATTGGTTCCGGTGCAGGATCGATCAGATACGAGCGCACGCAGGCCCGGTACGCCGCGATCTCGGCCTCGTCCATGCCATCCCCTGGCAAATGCGCGGGCGGAATATGCCATTCCAGCACCATCTCGCGCGGCAGGCGTTGGCCGGTAAGACGATATGTCCCAATCGAAGCAACATCGCTTTGAAATTGGCCCCAGGACTCCCGCCACTGCATCTCCGGAGCGTAAGCGACGGTAACCGATTGCCCGCTGCGTTCGACTTCGAGGTAGGGATTTTGAATCACGAGCATTGCGCCTGTATCACCAAACCGAAGAAAATCGCCGAAGTCCTTGCCCGGCAGATGCTCACGGCTTTGCTGGATCGTTGCGCCGAATTGCGGAGTGTACGTGGAAGGAACGAAATCGGAAACTACAGAGTTCGAAACGGTCAGCATCCATGGCGCAATCCGGTGCACCACATAAGAAGAGCCGGGAGCGTGGGTAACGATGATTTGTTTGCCGATAAACCTCCACTCGGGCTTGAGCGAGTATGTAACTTCGATTCGATAGCCGGAGATCTCATAGCGATAATCAATGTTGCCGTCGGCCACTTTGGCGCAGGCTGGCTGGGCGGCTTCGCTGCGAAGAGTACTATCGTCGATTGCGATTTGCCAGGCATCCTGCGTCAGAGATAGAGCGGCGCCGGAGTCCTTGTCCTCGACTTCAAGCAGGCCGGCTGGGCCAAATGTCGCGTGCAGATGTGCGTTGCTGAGTTCGAGGTTATTCGCCCATAGGATGGCGGGCTGTAGACATGCAACACAGATAAAGCCAAGCAGAATTCGAGTGCGGACCCGCATAAAGTCCTTACGAATTGCTCCATGATGAAATGCTTCGCACGAAACCGCCCTTACGATATTCGTTGTGGCCATCGCGCGAACTGCAAAGACTGGATCAGTCCGCACGATGGCCGCTGTGCCGGATTTGGATTGTATGAGCGGCACCTGGGTCAGAAAGTGATCCTGGCCGCAAGCTGTAAATAGCGTGGGAACATCGTGCTGCTGGTGGTCCCGAAGGCTGCGCTCGTGTCGTTGTAGTTAGTGTCCACTCCATTCAGGTTCACCCGGTTAAACAGGTTGAATACATCCAGGCGTAACTCCAGATTGATGCGTTCTGCCAATGCAGTAGTCTTTTTCACGGTGAAGTCGGTGTCTGCGTAACCGGGATTGCGGAACTGATCGATTTTTTCGTTGCCTTCCGTACCGGTTGCGCTGAAAGTCGGCTGGGCAAATTGGGAGTGAGTAATGATACCCGAATCGACTACCCCGGTATATTCATAGGCCTTGCGATTCGTCTTCTGCTTGTAGCTGGTGACATTCGGGATGTTGTAGTTGTCGCCGTCCGCCGAGTAATTGCCGCTGTTGCCGGCAAAGGCAAAGTGTCCTGCGGCCAACTCATTTTGATAATTGGCTTGCGTTACCGTCACGCCTGCAGTATCGATCAGGCTCAGCGGGTTGCCGGAATATACAAAGAACGGATTGCCCGATTGCAGGATCGTCGTTTCCGACAGATTGAAGCCATGGGTGAGCCTGCGCGTAAAACCATTGCCGCTCTTCCAGCCGGGAATATCGTAGCTGATGCCCATCGAAAAGCGGTTGGGCGCGTCCCACGGCGAGGGGCTGTAATATTGGCTGAAGTTGTAGGATGTACCGCCGCCGCCAACGTACCCTTCGGGGTAGTTGTTCCAATCATCTTTTGCGGCTGAACGCGTGTAGGAGGCAGTCAGGAAGCTATGCGCGCCGATTTTGCCTTTCACCGCGAAGATGAACGCGTAGTAGTTCGAATAGGCTGCGTTGAATGCGTAGTTGATGGAGCCGAAGCTGGTATTGAGCCGGGTTTGAATCCCATCGCCCGTCCACACACCGCTCGAATTGAAGGCTGGATGCTGAATCAGATCGCCGGGAAAAATATTGATATCCACGCCGTAAGTTGTGTTGCCTGTGTTGCCGCCCGCTGAGACGAGATTGTACCCATGCGATCCCTCATAACCAACACTGGCTACCAGGTTTTGTCTGAGCTGATGCTCCAACCCGACTGACCAGTCCAGCGCATCGGGTGCGCTCATGGCCGGGTCTGTTCCGCCGACGCTGTTCTGCGCACCCGCGATACCACCTTTGGCGTCCAGCGGGTGCCCGACAAATGCTGGCGCAGGAAAGCCGAACGGAACTTTATTTTGCGTTCCGTAACCGAAGATAGGCGCCGCAGTGGATCCATTGTTATAAAACGTCGGCACAATGAAGCCTGGCGGATTGCCCTTCAATCCGTTCTCCGCATTGCCCAACGTGAATTCGTTGTGGAACAGCCCGAAGCCGCCGCGCAGTACCCATCTGCCATTTCCAAATGGATCGTAGGCAATGCCGCCACGGGGACTGAAGACCCAGTTCATGTCGTTGTTATACACATGCGATTGCTGTGTCATGATGCCGTTGGCAACCTGTTGCGCGAACGTCGATGCGGAAGCCAGATGGAAATTGGCGAGAACCGTTCCGGCCAGCGCTACGTAGGGATTGCCGAAGTTGTCATAGCGAATGCCGTAGTTGACGGTGAGCTTGCGGTTGACCTTCCAGCTATCCTCGGCAAAGATGCCGATGGTCGTTTCTTTGTAGCCGTAGTTGCCGGGATCGTATGCGCCCGTCACCGGGTTATACGAGATCCCCGATTCGCTGTAGGGGTTATTGGCAATCAGGTCGATCATGTTGTTGAACTGGAAGCTCGGCTGGTCATAGCATCCGGCGAACAATGCGATATCGTTGCTGCGCCATGCTTCGAAGCCTGCCTTGAAGCTATGCGGACCGATGATATGGGTTAGCACATCGCGCCAGTGATAGCTGTGCTGAATGTAATCACCGTCGGCGAACCCATCGCCCCAGCCCGTGCCGAGATTGGTCACGCTGACGATGGGCACGGTGTACAGCCCGGTGGCCGGCTGAATGCCCTCGATCCGGTTGTAACCGAACATCGCCTCATTCAGCGTGTTCGATGTGAACATGTGGGTTTCGTTTCCCTGGAGGGAAAAGGTGAAGAACTTGTCAGTCTCTGAGAAGGCAGGACGCGGATTCGGCCCGCCGTTGTTGATGGCATCGCGGAAGAACTGCCCATAGGCGCGGTCTTTCTTGAAGTATTTGTCGATGCGGATATTGTATTGGTTGGCGTTGTAATAGCTGGAACTGTTGAAGTTTCCGGTGTCGAAGACCGGCAGCGAACACGGCACAGTGACGCCGTCGAATGCCGTAATGTTTCCCGTGCCCGATGCGCAGGCCTGTTGCGCGGCAGGCGTGGGCAGCGTGTTGCTCCATAGGGAACCAGCCGTCGAAGCCAGCTTCGTATTGACCATCTTGGCCACCGGGTATTTCTGCATCAGCGCCACTTCAGGACTGTTGGGCTCGGCCGTCTGGGCGAAGGTGACGAAGGCCGGATCTTCGAATCCCTGCAGGCTGGTGCCGTTCGAGGCCAGGGAACGATAAGGTTCATAGCCAACAAAGAAGAAGAATTCCTTGTGCGGGATAACCGGGCCACCCAGGGCAAAAGACAGGTTGTTGACGTGATACGGATTCACCGGTGTGGGTTGCGGAACTCCGAATTCACCGCGCGCAGCGAGCTCCTGGTATTGGTAGTACTCGCTGGCGATGCCATGGAACTCGTTGGATCCGGATTTGGTCGTCATCACAGTCTGGATGGAAGCTGCGCGGCCGAAATCCACAGTATAGGTGTTGGTTTGAACGCTCACTTCCTGAACCACGTCTGCGTTGGGCGTCAGGTTCAAAACGCCTGGACGAATCGTGCTGGTCACGTCCATTCCATCCACGATGTATTGATTGCCGGTAGCTCCCTGGCCGTTCGCGCTGGCATTCACCCAGTTTTCAGGAGCGAAGTTGGTCGATGTGCTCGACCCGGGAGAGTTCTGTCCCCCGGTTCCCGTGACACCGGGTGCGAGAATGATCACGTTGGTCGGATTCCGTCCGGCTAGCGGCAGATCCGTGAGCGCGGTCGTGTCCAACGTCTGCTCGAAACGGCTGTCGGAGGTATCGATGAGCGGTTCTGCAGTGGTGACCGTAACCGTGGAGGAGGTCGCCGCGAGGGTTAGGTTCAACGGGACATCCCGCGTTTGATCCGTGGTCAGATTGAATGTCACAGAGGCGGGCGCGAAACCTGAGACCGTTGTCGATACTGCGTAGTCGCCCGGCGCAACGCTGTCAAATCGATACAGGCCGTTGGCACCGCTGACCGCTCGCTGCTGAACACCCGTTTGTGAGTTGACCAATGTTACTTGCGCCGAGGGAACGACGTTCCCTTTGGGATCCAGGACAGTTCCCTGTACGTTGCCGTTAAATTGCGCGGAACAACTGGCAGTTGCCATCAGCAAGCCCAGCACTCCATAAGCGAACTTTCGCGTATTTTCTTTCATGGCGGCCTCTCCATGCGGATGGTTCTGGTCGTGATTGTGCGTTCATGTGAAACGCCTTGTTTGACGTAAGCCAGCCTATGCATTGCGAATGAATTGCGCATGTGACGGAGTGACCAGCATGGCATAGTTCATTTGGACTATGCCGCTCCAGCGCATGGCTTGTCCTGATCGCGGCCGCGATGCAATCGACACATCGCGCGGCTTGCTTCGTATCTGGTTTGTGGCGTAGACTCCATCCTCAACCCATGGATGAAGCTTGCCAATGCGGAATGATGATCCGCACGCACACCGTGAATTCTCTAGCCAGGTTTGCCGTTATGCTGGTGCTAGCGCTTTGCGTGTCCGCGTGCGGATCGCGCTCGCAGGTGAGAATTGCCGTCATTCCGCAAACCGAAGGGACCCTTCTTTGGGAGAACGCGCATGTAGGCGCCGCGATTGCAGCGAGCCATACCGACGCATTCATCTACTGGATTGCTCCGACTCGCGAGGACGACGTGGAGGCGCAGATTGCGCTCGTCGATCGTGTCGTCGACAAGGGCTTTCAGGGGCTGGTCCTGGCGCCCGACCAGGCTCTTGCACTGATCAGTCCCGTGCGTCGGGCGTTGGCTCACGGTATTCCCACGGTCATCATCGGATCACCTTTGCCGATCCCCGCCGGCGGCAATCTTTCCTACATTCTCACTGACGATCAGAAGGGCGGCCAGATGGCCGCGAGACGCGTGGGAGAGATGCTGCACGGCCATGGAACGGTGGCGATTCTCGGGCTTGATGCGGATGTGACCGGAACCCTGATTCGCGCCCGGGCATTCGAGCAGTTTCTTGCGGCAAATTACGCTGGCATCCAGGTTGTCGACCAGCGGATGGGTTCGTACAACTTCCCCCACGAGCAGCAGGCGGCTGAAGAGACGCTGCGGGCCCATCCCGATCTCGATGTAATCGTCGACCTCATGTCGCCCTCCGTCGACGGCACGTTATCTGCTCTTGATGCATCGCCTGAACGGAACGCAATCAAGGTGATCGGGTTCGATCTCGCCGGCCTCCCCTCCTTTCAGCGCAACCCCAACCTCGACTGCGTGATTCAGGCCGACACGCGCTCGATGGGACGGCAAGCGATCGAATGGATGCATGCGTGGCGGCTTGGGCAAACCGCTCCCGACGTGATTCACGTTCCACCCAAAATGATCACACAGGACAATATCAATTCTGATGAAGTGCAGGGAATGCTTTCGCAGGATTGGACACTGGGACGGCGGCAATGGAGCCCGAGCCAATGAAACATATCGGCAAGTTTCGCCGCAATTCGTTGTTCGGCGCCCTCGCCGGCCTTTTTCTGACGCTGGCGTTTGCCGGTCTGTGGGCGTATCTGCACAGTCCCCACCGGGGCCTTCCGTACCGTGACTCGTTCGCGAAAGGGAAGGCCGACGAGTGGGAGGCCTTTGGCGGGACCTGGGAACTTGTGAACGGCATGATGCGCAACGATTCCGACGAGCGCGGCGCGAAACTGCTCACCGGCTCGCCTTATTGGCACAACTATGCTGTAGAGGCCGATGTTTACCTGCTGGGCAACAGCGGTGATGCTGGACTCATTCTTCGTTCGAGCAATGAGGAAGAAGGCGTGAATGCGTACACGGGCTACTATGCAGGAGTGCGCACCCTCGACAACTCGCTCGTGCTTGGCCGCGCCGAGCACGGCTGGACAGAGGCCACGAAGCCTGTTGCTGATCCTGAAGGCGTTCGTCCGTTTCGCTGGTACCACTTGAAGCTCCTGGCCTACGAGTGTCAGATTGTCACCACCGTGACCACCCCGTCGCTACCCGTCCCCACGTCGCTGAGCGTTACGGATGCGGATTGTGCACAGGCTGGCCGCGTGGGCCTGCGCTCGTATTCGTCCGGAGGGATATGGCGCCATGTCGTGGTGCGCCAGGCGACGCGTCAGGATCTGCTCGCGATGCTTGCAGGCGCCGCCCGGAGCGGAGAAACGGCTTCGCGGGGCGTGCTCTCACAGCCTTTTGCCTCTCTCGAAGCGAGCCCGCTTCCGGAACAGGAGCCGGCAGCCGCGCGCTCCGATGTGGATACGCAAAGTATCGCCAGTTTGCAGCTCATCTCATTCGTGAAGCCTGTCACGGCGACAATTCGGGGCGTGGTGATTCTCACGGCGCCTCAACTCTTCGTTCAGGACTCAACGGGCGGCATCGATGTGCCGCAGCCCAAAGCGCCGCCGCTGAAGGTAGGCGATGAGGTTGAGGTTACGGGTGAAGTGCATCCGGGCGATTTCAGCTCGACCATCGAGAAAGCCAGCGTAAAAGTGCTGTGGGCGCGTACGCCCATGCCGCCGGTTTCGGTCACTGCTTCGCAGGCTTCGACCGGTAAATATGACGCGACCTTTATCGAAGTACGCGGGCGCCTTGCAGGAAAAGATCGAGGGCCAGGCAGCACGCTGGTTCTCGATGTCGATGAAGGGTCGCAGTCTTTCCGCGCTATTTTGAATCCCGGGCGCAGCGACTCTCTCTTCACCAAGCTCAAGCTTGGCAGTACGCTGCGGTTGCGCGGTGTTTGTGTGGTCGATCCTGTCTACACGCACAATCTGACCCCGTTTGTGCTGCTCCTGCGCTCCAATGAAGACCTGGATGTGATTGCCGGTCCGCCCTGGTGGAGCGCGGGCCATTTGATCGCGATCGCCATCGGCGCCCTGGTGCTCGCGCTGGTTAGCGTGGTTTTATATCATCGCATGGAGAACTGGCGGCTTCGGACCATCCTGGAAGAGCGCGGCCACCTGGCCCACGAGATGCATGACACGCTTGCGCAAAGTTTCGCCGGAATCGGCTTCCAGTTGCAGGCCATCCGCAACGGCATTCCAAGTGAGTTGGCGGGGCTGCATGAACAACTCAAATTGGCGAGCGAGCTCGTGCGCCACAGCCATGAGGAAGCGCGGCGCAGCATCGCTACGTTACGAAGCGAAGATCTGCAGAATGATGATGTGCTTTCTGCCCTCGATCATTGCGCCCGGCGCATGGTGGTGGGCGGGCCCCTCCAGGTTTTTACGCAGAAGCGGGGCGATCAACGGCCGATTCCTCTGCGCACGGCTGACACACTCTATCGGATTGGACAGGAAGCCATTGCGAATGCTGTTCGTCACGCGGACCCCTCGTTGCTGAGCGTCCGCCTCGAATACAAGAAAAACTCAGTCGCCCTCTCGATTGAAGACAATGGCAAAGGCTTTTTTCCGGGTACCCGTCAGCCCGGGTTCGGCATTCGCGGCATGCGCAGGCGGGCGCGTAGTATTGCCGCCACAATTCAGCTGCATAGCGCTCCGGGCCAGGGCACTTCGGTGATTGTTGAAGCCTTGCTTCCGCCTCGTATCACACTTGTTTCCGGCCTTAAACTCTTTTGGAAATATGGAATGGAGCATTGGATCAATGCCCGACCAGCGCGACACGCCGATTCGCATTCTTATCGTTGATGACCATCCTGTAGTGGTGGCGGGCCTGGCCAGCATGCTGGGTACGCAGCCAGGTATTGAAGTGGTGGGCTCAGCTTCGAGCGGTGAGGAGGCGCTGGAATTGCTGCGTACGACTCCTGCCGACCTCCTTCTGCTCGATCTGCGTATGCCGGGTATGAATGGCATCGATACCCTTCATGCGATGCGAAGCAGCAAAATCACCAAGCGCGCCATCGTCCTCACCAGCTTCGAGGCAGATGAAGATATTTATCGCGCCGTCCAGGCCGGAGCACAGGGCTATCTTTTGAAAGACGCATGTCAGACAGAGATGATCGAGGCGATACGGGCCGTGCACGGCGGCACGCGGTACTTTCCGCGCGATATTGCGGCCCGGCTTGCCGAGCGTATGATGCGCACGGATCTCACCGCTCGTGAACTCGAGGTGCTGCACATGCTGGCCCGTGGGCTTACCAACAAAGAGATTGGGAGCGCCCTCGATATCAGTGGGAATACAGTACGCAATCACGTGAACAGCATCATCGAAAAGCTGGAGGTCTCCGATCGCACGGAGGCAGCCACAACGGCTATCTTGCGTGGCATCATTGAAACGCATGGTTGAACGCAATGGCTATAGCAGCTCCCGAATGAGTGTAGTCCGAAAGCACGCCCGCCCAGTGGCGTTTTCCTCAAGAAAACGCCACCCTGCTCGACCTTCAAAAAGCCGACATTCATTCGGGAACTGCTCTAAATTGACTGAATCGAATGGTGGACGCGGTAGGAATCGAACCTACAACCTGTCGGTTAAGAGCCGAATGCTCTGCCAGTTGAGCTACGCGTCCAAGAGTTTGAAGAAACCGCAGGCGGGATCATTTCAGGCGATTTCAACGTGCCGGGCAGCTCGCCCCACACCTTGAAAATATAGCATAGTCGTCGCGTGGAATCGAATCCAGGCTAGCAACTAAAGGCTAATGGCTGGAAGCTGCTTCCCCCGTCCATTGATCTACCCAATCGTTCACCGTCTTATACCAGAGCTGGGAGTTTTGCGGCTTCAGCACCCAGTGGCCTTCGTCGGG
>JASHQE010000330.1 GCA_030037705.1 Acidobacteriaceae bacterium
CCCGGCGAAGAAGGGCTTGTTCCACAACAGCGGAAAAACAATGAGGCAGCCGAGGAGAGTCAGCAAATAGCCCAACCCTTCACTGCCCAATGTGTAGTGGATCTCCGTTTTCGTTTGTTCGATCGAAGAGACCCCGTACAGGTGAAAATGCAGCGCGACGAGCATGAGAACAATGGCTCCTGCGAAGCCCGCGCTAAGGATCAGCAGCAGCAAGAGGAGATGTCCGAGATGCGGAATCCGTGTGAACCGCATGATTTCCGGTTCCACCGGTTCGGTCTCACCGGAAATGGATTCACCGGGCAAAGCCTCTGCGGGCCGCGCCAGCAGCACCGAATTCTCTTCATGAGGCGTTTCTGTCAGGGGCGCATGGCTATTCTCCGAGTTCAGGGGTTCGCCTTCTGCTGCACGGAATGGCTGGTCCTCTGGAATGCTCATTCTTTTTCCCTCTTCGTCTTTCGGAGAGTTGCTTTGTCTGAGCTTACACGCTTGCCCTTCCCGGTCCGGCTGGCAGACGAATCCGTTTTTCCTGTCCCGTTTCCGTTTGATTTCTCTGCGCCGGGAGCCGTGCGCATCTCCCGGTCAAACTCGGCCTCAGCCAGCCGCCCGCTCTCTGCAGTGTAGTACCGCGTCAGGAACTTCCCCGTATACGAACCGGGCGTGGCGGCAATCTGGGCTGGCCTGCCTTGGCCTACTACGCGCCCGCCATCTTCGCCGCCCTCCGGGCCAAGGTCGAGAACCCAGTCGGCGTTGCGGATCACATCCAGATTGTGTTCGATGATGATGATCGAGTTGCCCAGGTCGGTGAGCCGGTGCAGTACCTCCAACAGCTTGCGCACATCGTCAAAGTGCAGTCCCGTCGTTGGCTCGTCGAGCAGATACAGGGTCTTTCCCGTCTGGCGTTTCGAAAGCTCACGGGCCAGCTTCATACGTTGCGCCTCGCCGCCTGAGAGCGTAGTTGCGCTCTGGCCGAGATGCACGTAACCCAGTCCGACGTCTGCGAGCGTCTGCAGCTTCTGCCGGATTTGAGGGACATCCTTGAGCAACGGCAAAGCGTCTTCGATCGTGAGATCGAGAACATCGGCGATCGAGTGGCCATGGAACTTTACCGCGAGCGTTTCCTGGTTGTAGCGCCGTCCGTTACATACCTCGCACTGCACATAGACGTCAGGCATGAAGTTCATCTCGATGCGCCGCTGCCCGTCGCCCTGGCATGCCTCGCAGCGCCCGCCCATAACGTTAAAGCTGAACCTGCCCGCCTTGTAGCCGCGCTCGCGCGCTTCGGGCAGCATGGCGAATAGGTCGCGGATCGGCGAAAAGACTCCCGTATATGTGGCCGGATTCGAGCGCGGTGTGCGGCCGATGGGCGATTGATCGATGCGCACCACCTTGTCGATCTGCTCGGCGCCTTCGAGCGAGTCATGCGCGCCGGGTTCCTCGCGCGATCCGTAAATGGTCTTCGCCAGCGAGCGGTACAGGATGTCGTTGATCAGGGTGCTCTTGCCGCTGCCGCTCACGCCTGTAACCACTGTCATGACGCCCAGCGGAATGCGAATGGTCAGATCCTGCAGGTTGTGCTCCCGTGCGCCGGCTACGGTGAGCCATTTGCCCGCGAGCGGGCGCGGCTTCTCGCGCTGCACCATCGTAGCTGCGCCGGAGAGATAGCGGCCCGTGAGCGAAGCCGACGCAGCCATGATCTGCTCCGGCGTGCCTTCAGCTACGACATTTCCGCCTAACCGGCCTGCGCCTGGACCTAAATCGAGCACATAGTCCGCGTGCCGGATCGTATCTTCATCGTGCTCGACGACGAGCACCGTGTTGCCCAGGTCGCGGAGCTTTTCGAGGGCCTCGATCAATCGCATATTGTCGCGTTGATGAAGACCGATGGAAGGCTCATCCAGAACGTAGAGAACACCGCGCAACCGCGAACCGATCTGTGTAGCCAGCCGGATACGCTGGCCCTCGCCGCCGGAGAGTGTTGCCGCATTTCGATCGAGCGAGAGGTAGTTCAAGCCGACCGCGCAGAGAAACTCAAGCCGCTCCACCACCTCGCGGCGTATGCGCTCGGCGATCAACGCTTCGCGTTCCGTGAACTTGAGATTGATCGCAGCCGAAAGAGCGCGGTTCAGCGAGAGGGCCGTGAAGTCGGCAATCGACATTCCGCCAATCTTCACCGCGAGAGACTCCGGCCGCAGCCGCTTGCCGCGGCAGACCGGGCAGGGAGTCGCCGACATGAAGCTCATCATGTACTCGCGATAGCCGTCACTGCGCGCCTCGTCGATCGAGTCGCGCAAGTATGCGAGGATGCCGTGAAAACCGGTACGCGGCGCCTCGTTTTTGGTTGGGCCATAGACGAGAATGTGCTGCTGTTTCGGCGGCAGATCTTCAAACGGCGTCTTCAAATCGATCTTGTACCGGTCTGCGGCGAGCTGAATAAGCTTGAGCAGATATTGCGATGCGGAGCCGGGGCCCAGGCCGCCGTCGAGCAGCGGTTTTGACCAGTCGGTGATGACCTTGGCCGGATCGAGATCATAGAGCGAACCAAGACCGTGGCACTCCGGGCATGCGCCAAAGGTCGAGTTGAAGGAGAAGCTGCGTGGCTCGAGCTTCGGCACGTCCAGGCCGCAGTCAGGGCAGGCCATGGACGAGGAGAAAAGCTGCTCGCTGCCGTCGTTCGCGATGACCAGCACAAGCCCGTTGGCCAGTTGCAGCGCCTTGGAGACAGCCTGCTCCAGCCTTTTTTCGACAGAAGGTTTGCTGGCCTGCTTACCCACCCTCTCCACTGAAGAACGCGGAAAGGACGGGGCGCCCTCGGCGCCCTCGGATTTGAGCAGGATCCGATCGATCACCGCTTCAATGGTGTGGTTTTTCCGCCGGTCCAGTTGCAGCAGCTCGGAGAGGTCGCGCATCTTGCCGTCGACCCGCGCGCGAAAACCCTGCTGATCTAGTTCGTCGAGGAGATCCTTGAACTCGCCTTTACGGCCACGTACCACCGGAGCCATCACCGTGACACGCTCGCCTGCGCCCATCTCCAGAATGCGTTGGACAATCTGCTCCGCTGTCTGGCGGGCGATGGGCCGGCCGCAGTTTGGGCAGTGCGGTGTACCGACCGAAGCGTAGAGCAGGCGCAGGTAATCGTAGATCTCGGTAATGGTGCCTACCGTCGATCGCGGACTGCGGCTGGTAGTCTTCTGTTCGATTGAGATGGCCGGGCTCAGTCCTTCGATCGAATCCACATCGGGCCGCTCGATCTGGTCTAGGAACTGGCGCGCGTAAGCCGATAATGTTTCTACATAGCGCCGCTGTCCTTCCGCATAAATCGTGTCGAAGGCAAGCGAGCTCTTTCCTGAGCCGGAAAGCCCCGTGACCACCGTGAGCGCGTTGCGGGGGATACGCACGTTGATATCGCGCAGGTTATGCTGGCGCGCCCCGCGCACCGAGATGTGCGTGATGGACATGATAGGACTGATTCGGTCGGCGGGACGGCTCAGGAGTTACAAAAGGTCATAATGGCGTAACACCTTAGGAGTATTTTATTTGCCAACAGAGGGGAGGGTCAACGCTGTCTTCTTCTGAGACAATTACAACTGCGGCGGTCGCGCTGTGCCGGAAATCCCTCCCCTCCGGCTGAACGTGAAAGACGCAGCGCGCGAGAACGCGAAGGCGGATGCATGTCGGATTGGTTAAATTTAGCAATGTTGGTATGCGCAACGCTTGGCTCGATGGCATTTGGAATCCTGGCGGCGTACGCGATTCTGCGCGTAGGCTT
>JASHQE010000331.1 GCA_030037705.1 Acidobacteriaceae bacterium
GCGCCGCAAAATCGACGAGCGCGTCAACGACTGGTTCGAGATCTACAATCCGTTTGCGGAAGAGAAGCAGCGGGAGCAGGGCGCACGCTGCATGGACTGCGGCGTTCCCTTCTGCCACACCGGCTGCCCGGTGAACAATCTCATCCCGGATTGGAACGATCTCGTCTACAACGGCCGCTGGGAGGCGGCGATTCGCCGACTGCACTCGACCAACAACTTTCCCGAGTTCACCGGCCGCATCTGCCCCGCTCCTTGCGAAGCCGCCTGCGTCCTGGGCATCAACCAACCGCCAGTCTCGATTAAGCTCATCGAGCGCTCTATCGTCGACCGCGCGTGGGACGAGGGCTGGATTCATCCCGAGCCGCCCGAGCAGGCCACCGGCAAGCACGTCGCAGTCGTCGGCAGCGGGCCCGCTGGTCTTGCTGCCGCGCAGCAACTGCGTCGCGCCGGCCACTCCGTCACGGTCTTCGAAAAGGCTGATCGCATCGGCGGTCTTTTGCGTTACGGCATTCCGAACTTCAAGCTCGAGAAGCATGTCCTCGACCGCCGCATCGAGCAGATGCGCGCCGAGGGCGTGGCCTTCGAGACCAACGCGCACGTCGGCGTAAATATCTCGGTTGAATCTCTGCGCGAAGAGTTCGATGCGATCCTTCTCTGCGGCGGCGCCGAGCAGCCGCGCGACCTGAAAATACCCGGCCGCGAGCTGAAGGGCATTCATTACGCTATGGAGTTTCTGCCGCAGCAGAACCGCCGCAACGAAGGCGACTCGGAGGAGACGCTTCTCGCCAATATGGGAGCGGCCAATCCGATCCTCGCCAGCGGCAAGCGCGTGCTCATCATCGGCGGCGGCGATACCGGCGCCGACTGCCTGGGCACGAGCCATCGCCAGCATCCCATCAGCGTGCATCAGTTCGAGATCATGCCCAAGCCGCCGGCCGATCGCTCGCCCGCGACACCCTGGCCGCTGTGGCCGCTGCAACTGCGCACCGAAGGCGCGCATGAAGAGGGCGGCATTCGCGACTGGAGCATCAACAGCATCAAGTTCACCGGCGACGAGCACGGCAACGTGAAACAGCTTCACGCCGTGCGCGTGGGCGCTCCTCCAAAGTTCGAGGCGATCTCCGGCGCCGAGTTCACGATGGATGTCGACCTGGTTCTGCTGGCGATGGGCTTTCTCGGCCCGGTGCGCACCGGCATGATCGAGCAACTCGGCTTAGCGCTCGACAACCGCGGCAACGTGGCCACAACCAACTTCCATACCTCGGTCGAAGGCGTCTTTGCCGCCGGCGATATGCGGCGCGGCCAGTCGCTGGTGGTATGGGCCATCTCCGAGGGGCGCAAGGCCGCGGCGGCCGTCGATGAATGGCTCAAGGCCGGCAAAGAGGAAAGTGGCGCACTGCAGGCAGTTGCAGCCCGATAACACAGCACACAGTTCATGCAAACCTTACATTTCAAAACCGCTGTGGATTTCCGACATTGGCTGGAGAAAAACCATGCAGAATCAGAGGGTATATGGTTGCGCATTTTCAAAAAAGATGCACATGAGAAATCCCTGACCTATGCTGAAGCGCTTGATCAGGTGCTTTGTTATGGATGGATTGATGGCCAGAAAAAACCCTTCGACAAACTATCCTGGCTCCAGAAATTCACACCGAGACGCCCCAAAAGCGGGTGGTCGAAAATAAACACTCAACATATAGAACGCCTTATTCAAGCAGGAGAGATGACTCCTGCAGGGATGGAGGCGGTTGAAGCAGCAAAAGCCGATGGCCGATGGGAAACTGCCTATGCTTCATCCAGGGATGCTATCCCGCCGGAAGATTTTCTGAAGGAATTGGGTAAAAATAAAAAAGCAAAGGCATTTTTTAATACACTCAACAAAGCGAATGTTTATTCGATTGTTTATCGCCTCGAAACGGCAAAGAAGCCGGAAACCAGAGAAAAACGGATGAAAATGATTCTTGCCATGATGGAGCAAGGCAAAACATTTCATCCTTAATCCTACGTTATATTTGACCCCTTCCTAACTTTTTACCCGAAGTTCGCTAATTTACCAGCTTCGCCTTTTCATTTTTGAGAACTACGGCATGGCGCAACTGGCTGGCCGAGAGGATCTGAATCACGATCGCAACCGCAGGAATCAGGTACACCATCGATCCGCACACCCACATAAATGCACCCGCGGCGGTCTGATCGTTCAGCGCGCTCAGTCCTAAGGGCCGCGCAATTATGTCATAGCTCGGGTAGAGCAGCCGTCCGGCAAAGCACAGAAAGCCCGAGATGCCCGTATTGACGATATCGGCGAGCAGCAGATACGGAATCAAAACCCAGCGCGATGGCAATGGACGCGACGGCCATGGGCAAATCACCGGCCACCAGAACATCAGGTTCGTGAAGAAAAAGCACGCATGTTCAAAGTTGTGCCAGTTTTCTGATGCAAGCGCGAACTCATACGCGCGCGGAATATGCCAGCCAATATAAGCGGCATTCATCGCCAGCCACGCCACGCGCGGGCGGGTAAGAAAACGCCCGATCGCCGGCAGCGCGCGCGTTCGGAAAAGCGGGTGCAACGGCTCGCGAATGATCCAGCGCGGAAGCCCGCGCAGCATAGGAACGACCGGCGCGCCGAGAACAATGAGCGGCGGGGCGATCGACATCAGCACAAAATGCTGTGCCATGTGCATGAAGAGCAGCGAATCGCTAAATGTGTCGAGCGGCGAGGCAACAGCGGCAAAGAGCGCGAGGATTCCGCCGAGAAAGCACGCCAGCCGCGATGCAGGAAACAGCGCACGCCGGGTGCGGCGGATGCGTAGCCAGCCGCGCGTGTAGATCAACGCGGTGAGCGCGAGCTCCGAAGTCACGATCCAGGGGATATCCCAGCGCGTGAAGAGATCGGCTGGCGTCGTGGTCTCGATCATGGGTGCCTCGGGGTTAGCGGAGCTAGCGAAGTTAGCGGAGTTAGAACCTGTTTCACCAAGGGATCAACTCCGCTAACACGCGCGAAGCGCGGCTAATCCGCCGCGGCGGACTAACTCCGCTCCCTATTTATTTTCAGGTTGCTGGTGCTCTGCCGCAACCTGTTCCGCCGGATTGTAGGCGGGCGGCACGTTGGCGGGATGGAGTGTTTCCAGAAAGTTCACCAGCGCCTCGATCTCTGGCGGCGAAAGATTCTTGCCGTACGCAGGCATGTTGCCGCCGCCGGTGACCACCTTAAAGCGCATCTGATCCATGGTCATCCGCGTGGCGACATTGTCCAGTGCCGGTCCGCGCTCACCGCCGGAACCGCCGATCGAATGGCAATTGCGGCACTGCTTGGCCTGAAAGATCGCGGCGCCCTGCCGCACCAGCGGCGTTGCATTGTGCAGCATGTCAACCGGAAGAGGATCGCTGCTCCACGCGCTCATATGCGGGCTCCATGGAGTGCTGGTACCCAGCTCGGTGAGAACTCCCCATGAAACCGCAAGCGTAGAGACAACCAGCACGGCAACGGGGCGGCGATGCCAGCTCTTCTCGCCCTCGGAGGCGTAGAAAGGCAGCGCCAGCAGAATGGCGATGGCGACAATGGGTGCAATCAAAATGAAAGGCGTCTCCATCTCCGGCGGAAGATACGAGAGCACCGTGTAAATCCAGAGAAAGAAAAAATCCGGTTTGGGCACCGTTTGAATGATGGAGGGATCGGGCACGCCGCTGGGACCGTAGGGCCCGAAGGCAAGCGCGCACACGCCGACCGCCGCGATCACCGCGCCCGAGAAGACGAGATCTTTCCAGAAAGCGCCGGGAACAAACGGAATACCGTCCTCATGCGAGAGCCGGTTGTATTCCTGGATATACGTTGTGCGGCGCACGAGCCTGCCGGGCATGGGCCACTCGTTGATGCCGAGTTTCAGAACCATCCAGACGTGCAGGAGAGCAAAGACGAGCAGGGTGCCCGGAATCATGAAAACATGCAGCGCGAAGAAACGCGAGAGCGTGGCGCCAGCGATGATGGGACCGCCGAGCAGCAGGTGCACCAGTCCCCCGCCAATCCACGGCACACGGCTCACGATGGACGCGCCGATGCCAAGACCCCAATAGGCGTCCTGATCGAAGCGCAGCACCTGGCCGGTGAACGCCATGCCAAGCGTCATGAGCAAAAGAAAGACACCCAGGGTCCAGGTCAACTCGCGGGGAAATTTGTACGCACCGAATAAAAAGACCTGCGCCATGTGGATGAGCACGATGGCGACCATGAAATTCGATCCCCAGCCATGCAGCGCGCGCAGAAACCAGCCGAGCGGAATCTGATGATTGAGAACGTTCAGGCTATTCCACGCTTCACCAGCCGACGGGACGTAGACCAAAGCCAGAAGAATGCCCGTAAAAATCTGCAGAAAGAGCAGCGTGAACGCAGCGCTGCCAAAGACGTACCACCAGCTCGCTGTGTTGCGCGGAACCTTATGCAGAGCCGCGTCCTTCACCGGCCCCTCTAACTGCAGCCGGCGTTCGAGCCACGCGTAAACTTGTTTCATCCGCGGCATGGGCTGTCTCCGTTGCCGAGCTGGATGTTCACGAGCTTCGCCGAATTCGAGAGCGTCGGCATCTGGCCGGCGTCGATCTGCAGCTCGCCCGAGACGATCTTCCAGCCGTAAGTAAACAGTCCGCGCTCTGGCGGGCCCGAGGCGCGCGAACCATCGGCATAATAGACGCCGCCATGACAGGGACACATGAAGAGCTGCGACTGCGGAAACCATCGCACCGGGCAGCCGAGATGCGCGCAGTTGATGGCGAAGACCTGAAAATCGTTGGCTCCTGTCCGGCGCACATAACAGGCCACGTTGTCGGTCACGCCGTCCCAGGAGCGTGTGTAGGGGTTTTTGTAAGAAGCGAGCCGTGTTTCACCCACGGGAAATGCATCGGCGCTTCCGAGCGAGACCCATGAATCGTAACTCGCGTCTTTGCGCCAGGGCGCAAAGAGATAGCGCACGATGGGGACCGCAAGCGCCAAGCCAACAAGACCATTCAGCGCGATGCCAGCTTTGAACAGAAGCCAGCGGCGCGAGACGACATGCGGATCTTCACGATCGCTCGCCTGCTTCGACAGCTCCGTAATGGGTGCGCCGGTGTGCGGCTGTTGCTCTTCGTGGCTCACTTCTTTCACCTCCCGGCCCCGGGCTTGTTTTCGGTCGCGACCGGTGCCTGCGCATTGCGCAGCGACCCAAGATACGCAACAATGTTGTCGATTTCCGCAGAAGATAACGGCGTCGTCGGCTCCCCTGCCGGTCCGTCGTGACGCCAGTCAGGATGCCCGATATCCGGACGCCCCGCAATAATAATGCTGCGCAACTGCTGGTCGGTCATGAGGGAAAGATAGGTGCGGCTGGTGATCTGCTGCGGCGAAGAGGCGTGGCAACCAGCACAGCGAGCGCGATACGCATCGGCTCCCCGTTGCGCATCGGCGGTCTCCGGTTGTTCGTAAGGCGGAGGCGCAGCGCCGCCGAAGGCGTTCGGCTTCGACCACTGCTTGCGCATACCCGCGATCAGCGCATCGATCTGGCGGTTCGACAACATGCCGCCCGCAGATTGTGCAAAGGCCGGCATCTCGGTGCCGGGAATGCCGCCCGAAATCCACGTGTTCAGCACATCGTCGCTGGCAAGAGCCTGATATTCCGGATTGCCCAGATCGATGGCCGGGCCGTTCTGTCCATTACGTCCGTGGCAGGCCGCACAATTCTGGTTGTAGAGCGTCGCGAAATCAGTGATCTCGCCCGGAGCCGCAATCGGCTGCGGCGGATATCCAAACACGTGACTGGGCGCGTGTGAGCAGCCCGCGATCGCAAAAGCGAGCAAGCCGGCGAGCGCCGCTTTAGCGAACCGCATCAAGGTTTCTCCTTGCCATGCGGCGGTCCCGCCTGAGGGTTGGAGAGCATCAGGCCCGGCGCTTCGATTCCGAGCCGCGCGGCAAAAGGCAGCGATTGCCCGGTGGGGATTTTTCCCTGCCGGGCAACGACAAATCCGGCAACCACACCGTAGATGACCTGCGAAATCAGAAACCATCCCCACTGGATGCGCGCATCAAGAGCCGGATTGATGACGCCCATGAAGGCATGCAGAATGCCCGTCCACAACACAGGCGCGAGAATGCCTCCTAATAGCACCGGATGCCGCGGCAGCATCGGCAGCATGGCTCCGTACAAAAGCCCGACGAGCACGCAGGTTACCGAGTGGATGACCGTGGCTACGACCAATCCCTGCCAGTGAAACGCGGCAATATCCGCGGTGCTTGGGTTGCTCCAGTGCGCCACGCCTGCGCCGCCGAGCAGGTTCACCGGATACCAGATGCTGTGCTGCGCAATCCATCCATAGAGCAGCGCCGGGAGGATCATGGCGAACCCGCCGGCGATGCCGCCCTTGATGCCGCTCACCACCGGATACGTTTCGACGGGCAAATGAGCGCGATGGGACGGACTGAGGACGATGCGTTCGACGAGCATACGTGACGAAGCGATCGTCACCGGCCGGTCCATCACTTCCACTTCCTCATGCTGCTCCGCCGGCAACACCTGGCGGAACCATCCCACGCAGCCTGCAATCATGAGCACGGCGCCAAGAAGACTGATGCCCACGTCGGTCACCAGACCGGCCGCAAGCATGGTGAATCCGAAGGCAAGCACGATCGGCCAAGCCGTGGGCGCGGGCAAATGAATGTGCTCATTTTCGGCATCTTCGGATTTCCGTTGCAGAATCTCAGCCATCACGCTCACCTTCCCACGATATACACCACGGTGAAAACCACAACCCACACCGCGTCCACGAAATGCCAGTAAAGGGCCAGGACCTGAATGCGCTCGGCGTGTGCGCGATTGACGCGCCCGAGAAGCGTAAAGATCATCACCAGCGACAGGCCGATAAGCCCGACGATGACGTGCGTCGCATGGAGGCCGACGAGCGAATAGAACGTTGTGCCGAAAAGATTGGTGCGCACAGTCAGGTGATCCTCGAAGATCAACGTGCGCCATTCGATGGCAGTGCCGGCAAGAAACTCGATCCCTAAAGCCATCGTCAGCGCCCACAGCGCGGCGAAGCGGCGCACGAAGCTGTGTTCGATGGCGCGCTCGGCAAGCCAGATCGTCAGGCTGCTCGAAAGCAGGCAGACCGTATTGAAGATCGGCACCTCGAGAATCCGCGGCGTGGGTCCGGTAGTGCTGCGGCCGATGTAATAGATGTAGGCGACCACAAAGATCGTAAAGATGCCTGACTCGCCCACGATAAGTGAGAGCATGCCAACGCGCCCGCGCGACGGCAAACGCCATGACTCGTCCGCGAAGATGGGAATTGTGCTCATCGCTCGTACTTCCAATCTGGATCCTTTGGATGTTTCAGATCCCAAAGTGGACGGCGGCTGCGCACCACCGGATCGGTGGCGAAGTTATAGGCGGGTGGCGGCGAGGGCGTAGCCCACTCGAGCGTCCATGCATCCCACGGGTCGTTTCCCGCCTCTTTCCCGCGGAAATACGAGTGGATCAGATTCCAGGCGAAGATCAGAACCGCGATCGCCTGGATGAACCCGCCGATGGAAATAATCAGATTGAGCGTGTTCCAGCCGCGGTCCGGCTCGTAGGTGTAAATCGAGCGCGGCATGCCGAGAAGGCCGACGAAGTGCATCGTATCGAAAGTGATGTGGAAGCCGATCAGAAAGAGCCAGAAATGCCACTTGCCCAGCGTCTCGCTCAACATGCGGCCTGTCGCCTTGGGATACCAATAATAGATCGCCGCAAAGATATTGAAGACGATGGCGCCCACCAGCACATAGTGGAAGTGCGCGATCACAAAGTAAGAGTTGTGCAACTGCCAGTCCCACGGCGCAACGGAAAGCATGATGCCCGTCAATCCCGCGATGAGAAATTGAAACAGGAATCCGGTGGCGAAGAGCATCGGCGTGGCGAAGTGAATCCGGCCGCCCCACATCGTCGCCAGCCAGTTGAAGATCTTGATGCCTGTCGGGATGCCGACGATCATCGTCGATAGGACGAAGAAGGTGTTGCCGACCGAGGTCATTCCAACCGTGAACATGTGATGCGCCCACACCGTCATGCTCACAAAGGCAATGCCCACGGACGCCGCGACCATGGCCGGATAGCCGAAGACGGCTTTACGCGAAAAGACCGGGATCACTTCATTGGCGATAGCAAAGGCCGGCAGCACCAGAATGTAGACCTCGGGATGCCCGAAGATCCAGAAGAAATGAATCCAGACGATCGGTGAGCCGCCCGCCTGCGCATCGAAGAAGTGGCCTCCGAGATAACGATCGATGAGCAGCATCACCTGCGCTGCGGTGAGCGGTGTAATAGTAACCAGCGTCATTGCGCTCACTACCAGCATCAGCCAGACGAACAGAGGCATGCGCATCAGGGTCATTCCCTTGCAACGCATGGAAAGCGTAGTGGCGATAATGTTGATAGCCGTTCCCAGCGTGCCGAATCCGCTGACGATCAGCGCCAACGCCCAGTAATCCGTATTGTGGCCCGGCGTGAAGGCTTTCGCCGTAAGCGGCGCATAGGCGAACCAGCCGATATCCGGCGCACTGCCCATGCCATAGAGGCCGAATCCGCCAATGATGCTGAAATACAGCATCAACCCGCCAAAAGCGGTGAGCCAGAAGCTGAAAGCGTTCAGGCGCGGAAAGGCCATGTCCCGCGCGCCGATCATCAGCGGAACCAGATAGTTTGCAAATCCGAAGAGAATCGGCATGCCCACCAGAAAAACCATGGTGGTGCCGTGCATGGTAAACAGTTCGTTGTAGACCTCGGGCGAGACAAAGTGATTGTGCGGGAAAGCAAGCTGGATGCGTATCGCCATCGCCTCGCCGCCGGCCACAAGCAGAAAAAAGATCGCGTAGACCACGTAGAGAATGCCGAGCTTTTTGTGGTCGACGGTAACAACCCAGCTATGCAGCCACTCGAGCCACGTTCCGCGCGAAGGATAGGCCTCGCCGAGAGGGCCGGAAATCGGTAAAGTCTGGTCCGCCATCTTCTTCCTTCAATGCAAGGTTGAAAGGTACGCCACCAGTTGATCAATCTGCTCATCGCTCAGTTGCATGGCAGGCATCAAGGCGCCGGGCTTGAAATCGTCCGGATCTTTAATCCACGCGCGCAGATTTTCGGGAGTGTTGGTTGCCGCACCGGCGGCGATCGTGGCTCTGCTCATCAGATGCGTCAGGTCGGGACCGAAGGTCCCTTTGGCCTCCGTGCCGCTCACCGTATGGCAATTCATGCACGCCTCCGTCTCAAAGACGTGGCGGCCTGCGGCGACCTTTTCGTCCTGCGCGCCCGGCTGCTGCTGGTCTTTGACCCATGCGGCAAACTGCTCCGGCGTGTCGACGTAAACGCGGAGCAGCATCTTCGCGTGCTCGACGCCGCAAAACTGCGCGCACTGGCCAAGATACAGTCCAGGCTGCCGCGGATCCATCCAGAGATCGTTCGGATGATTGGGAATGAGATCGGTCTTCCCCGCCAGTTGCGGAACCCAGAAGCTGTGATCGACATCGGACGAGAGAAGCCGCATGTACGTCGGTTCAGGCCGCTGGGACGTGCTGACCGGAATATGCAGCTCGTTCGCCGTGACGATGCCCAGTTTCGGATAGCGGAACTCCCACCAGAACTGGTGACCGATAACCGTGACATCAAGCGCCGACTTCGGCTTGGGCGCATCCTGCACGGCAAAGATAATGCGCGCCGTGGTGAGGAACAATACTACGACGATGAGGATGGGAATAACCGTCCACGCCAGCTCGACTTGCACGCTTCCGTACACCTGCGCCGGCTCGTGTTGCCCATCAGACTCGCGGAACCTGTACTTGATGATGACATACGTGAGCAGTCCCGCAACCGACACAAAGATACTGCCCGTGATGAGAATCACGAAAAGCGACAGGCCATAAATTTCATGCGCAGGCGTCGACGCAGGTGCAAACGTGCTGGGTATCGATTGCGGCCCCTCCGCCATACCCAGATGTGCAGCCGCTCCCAGCAAGGAGAACGTCATCAGGGATCGAATTGATGCGGGACTGCGCCTTGGCTGCATGATCCTCATGCTTCCGCTTCCAATTTCATTCGCATCGATGGAGACCCCATTTCTCTGCTGCTCTGCGGTTGGCTGCTCTGAGGCGCATCGCCTGCGCAGGGGTCATTTGGGCGCGGACAACACAACCTGCCTCTTAAGCTCTTTGCATCCTTGGATGCTTATGTGTGAACTTGGATACTCGCCAACCGAAATCGATTATAGCGCGGCCTTTTCGGCAGCGTGTCACGCGCGACTGGCAGGTAGTGGGTCAGTTTGAAGGGTACGGGCTT
>JASHQE010000332.1 GCA_030037705.1 Acidobacteriaceae bacterium
CGGGCCGGGCTACGCGGCTGCGCAGCACTTCCTGTACGGCAGCGGTGGTGCGCTGGTAGGTATCAAAGAGCTTTTCGACGGTTGCGGAATAAAGCTGGGATGAGGCGGAATCTTCTCCAAAATCAGGAAGATACCAGCCCGATTTGAGGAAATTCTGGTAACGGGTGGAACGCTCCTGTCCATCCCATCGCTGCTCATCGACCAAAACGATGGCCGCCAGCAAACTCAGCCGCTCTACCGCGAAGGCGATGTGGGCCAGATCGGCAATGGACCGGTGACCATATTGAAAATAAAATGTGTTCAGGAATTGTTCCGCGCGCTGGGCACTGATCTCGGCGAGGGACTCGCGCATGGAGAGCGCGGAGCGGGAATACTTGGCCATTGCAAATGCAAGAACTTCCGGATCGGCGCCGTGGACGGCAAAGACTTCAGTCTGGTTCCGGGCAACCGGGGGATGAAAAGATTCACTGGACATTGCGGCGGTCTCGCGAACAGAATACGTCATTGAGGTTAGTGGGCAAGGCTGCGGTATATGGGCAATCCTCCGGGTGGCATCTCTCCGATAAAAGGCGGGAGCCGCACTGGGCAGGTGGAGTGGGCCATGCAGGAATTTTTGCTACGCACGTCACATAAGCCTCGGCCGCTGCCCTCAGGCCGCTGGGCAATGACCCAGCGCTGGAATGATCTGCTCTTTGCTCACTGGCCAGTTCCGGCGCCTTCTATGAGCGCGCTGCTGCCCGACTGGCTCGATGTGGACACATTCCAGGGGTCGGCATGGCTGGGCGTAGTGCCTTTCTGGTTGGATCGCATCAAGATCCGCGGTCTGCCCTCCGTTCCCGGCGTGCGCAGCTTCCCTGATCTCAATCTCCGCACTTATGTCCGCGACCGCTACACAGGGACGCCCGGGATTTACTGTTTTTCTCTGGATGCAAGCAACCTCATTGCCATTGCCGTGGCGCGCATGTTTTATCATCTCCCGTACTACTGGGCCGACATGCGGCTCGAACAACGCTCTGAACGTGAGTTTGTGTTCTATAGCCGGCGGTTGCTCGCAGGCAGGCAGGTCATCTTCAAGGCGCGTTATCGGGGACTAGGTCCAACACACAAGACCGCCGAGCAGCGGCCCGGCACCTTCGAGTACTTCATTACCGAGCGCAACTGCCTGTTCAGTTCCAACCGTGCCGGCCAGCCTGTCCGGGCCAATCTTCATTACGTTCCTTGGCCGCTTGAAGAAGCCGAGGCGGAGATTGAGTGCAATGACCTGCCTGCGACTGTCGGGGTTCAACTTCCGGAGCTGGAACCGATTTTGCACTACTCGCGCCGTTTGGCCGTCTACATCTGGCCCACGGAGCTGGCGCGGCCGGCTATCGCCGGAAGACCGGTGACTGTGGCGGCGACGCCGTCAGGATAACGACTCTCCACTCTGCCATTCACCCTCTCGCGGCGCGGTACGTTGCACGCATTCAGTGCGGTTCTCTGCGCGGTTCCCTGATCCGCTGTCTATAATGGGCAACGAATCGCGAAGGAAATCACAAAAGACAAAGGATAGAGGATGAAGGGTTTAGCTGGACGGATCGCGCTGGTGACCGGGGCTTCGCAGGGAATCGGACGGGCCTGCGCGCTGGAGTTAGCCGCAGCCGGGGCCATTGTGGCTTTAGCGGCTCGCAATGAGGGCAAGCTGGCGGAAGCAGTCAAGGAGATCGAAGGCGCCGGCGGCCAAGCGGCGGCATTTGCGTTGGATATCGCCAACGAGGAGTCGATTAAGACGGCAGCAAAGGAGGTGCTGACGCGATTCGGCAAGGTGGAGATCCTGGTGAACAATGCCGGAATCACCCGGGATGGGCTGATGTTGCGCATGAAGCGTGCCGATTGGGACGACGTTTTGAGCACCAACCTGACGGGAACGTTTCTACTGACCCAGGCCCTGCTGAGCCCAATGCTGAAGAACCGCTGGGGCCGGATCATCCATGTTTCCAGCGTGGTAGGCCGCACAGGGCAAGCTGGCCAAGTGAACTATGCGGCATCCAAGGCGGGACTCATCGGGCTCACACGCTCCATGGCCCGCGAGGTCGCCTCGCGCGGAATCACCGTGAACGCCGTGGCCCCCGGTTACATCGAAACGCCTATGACGGCCGTGCTCAATGAAGAGCAACGCGCAGCTATGATGGCGCAGATTCCGCTTGGCCGCCCAGGGACCGATGCCGAAATTGCTCAATGCGTGGCTTTTCTGGCTTCTGACTCCGCATCCTACATCACGGGGCACGTGCTCGACGTAAACGGCGGCATGTTTATGGGGTAACATAACCCTGCATGTAACCGAGTACACGCCCGGTTCCCTGTTCGTGGGATTCGCCGAATCAAGTTTTGCCAGCACACTGTCGATAAGAGTTATTTAGACCGGATTAGGAATCCAACGTAGGGTAATTAACAATGTGCAAGACGCCGTTCGCCACGGCGAACAGCACTTGAGCGTATCACAACCATCTTTAACGACAATTCCTAATCCGGTATTGAGCGTATCTATGGCATTGCCGATCGCCGCGATCGATTTTCCCCGACCAACGCCGGACGAAAAACCGGCCGGAGTCCGTTATGTAGCGCGTCAGCCGATTCTCGATCTGCGCGGCAATGTCCATGGCTATGAGCTGCTCTTCCGGACAGGGCGCGAGCAGTCCTTCCGCGGCGATTGCAACCTGGCCACGAGGACAATGCTCGATAATACTTTGGTCTTCGGCCTCGAACGGCTCACCGGCGGACTTACGGCCTTCGTGAACTGCACTCAGGAAGCCCTGACCGACAACCTCGTAGACATTTTGCCGCCGAGTCTGTGCGTGTTGGAGATTCTCGAGACCGTTGAGCCGACACCAGACGTTATCGATTCTTGCCGCAGCCTGAAAAAAGCCGGATTCCGGCTTGCCCTGGATGACTTCATCTGGAAGCCGCAGTTAAAGCCGCTGGTCGAACTGGCTGATTACATCAAGGTCGACTTCACTCTTTCCAGAGCAAGCCAGCGACGGGAACTGTTCAAGCACCTCCAGGGCACACCGGTCGTGATGATTGCCGAAAAAATTGAAACTCAGGATGAATACAGGCAAGCCTGCGCGGAAGGTTTCACGCTCATTCAAGGCTATTATTTTTGCCGCCCGCAGTTGATCGAGAACCGCAAAGTACCGGCTAACCGGCTCTCGCAGATCGAGATTCTGCGCCTTCTGCGCGAAGACTCCTTGGACCTGCCCGAACTTGCGCGGCTGGTCAAACAGGATACCTCGCTCGCCTACCGGCTGCTGCGCCTCATCAATTCGCCTGTCTTTGCGATTCGCCAGCAGGTCCGCTCCATCGAATCCGCTCTGCTGGCCGTCGGCGAAGACGTTTTTCGCCGCATTGCCACACTCGCCATCACCAGCGAATTGAATGGCGATCAACCGGTAGAACTGCTGCGCATGGCCTTCATTCGCGGCCGATTCTGCGAGCTGGCGGCGGATCTCTACGCTCTCGATTCAACTGAGCAGTACTTGCTTGGTTTGCTCAGCCTGCTCCCGGCCATGCTCCACGTGCCGATGCAGCAGCTCACGCCGGCGCTGCCACTGCGCGAAGAGATTTGCGTAGCCCTCAAGGGCGAATCCGTACCGGAACGCAGGCTGCTTGAGTGGCTGATGGCGCACGAGCATGGCGACTGGTCCGCGTGCGACTCGATCGCGGAAAAATACGCGCTCGATCCAATGGCGCTTCTCCGCACGTATGCGGATGCCGTGGTCTGGGCTGCATCCGCGCTCCACTTCTCCTAAAAGAATTCTGGAAAGCAGTTTCATCCACCCGCAAGAAGTGTCAGATCGATCAGGCCGCCCGATCCATGCCAGCGGCCATCCCATCACGGTGATCTGCCGGTTTGCAGAGTATACTGTGGCGTTCCTGAAGCTGGACTCAGGTCCGCAGTGAACTTGCGGATTGCCGGAGGGGTCATGCCAATTGCACGCGTGGGCGCGCTGTGTCTGCTGGCTTTGCTGGCAGCAGATACCGCAATTGCGCAGAACAGTGATCGAGTCACATCGCCGAACGGACAGATCACGCTGACGCTCTTTCCATCGAGCGCGTCCGGTGGCAACCTGGGCTATGCGGTGGACTTCCACGGAAAGCGAATGATCGAAGAATCGAAGCTCGGGCTGGAGATTGCGGGGCAGCCGGAGTTGGGTCCGGACATGCGTCTAACCGGCTCGCAGATGGAGACTGTGGACGAGAACTATGCCATCCCTGTGGGCAAAACCAGCAGCGTGCGCGACCACCACACCAGCCTGCGCGCGGAATTCACGGACGCGAGCGGACGCAGGCTCACGATCGAAGTGCGGGCTTTCGACGATGGCGTGGCGTTTCGGTATAGCGTGCCGGAACAAGCTGCGTTCGAGCAGGTAAAGATTCTGCACGAGAGCACAGAGTTTACCTTCGCCAAGGATGCGGAGAGTTATCCGCTGATTCTCGACGGATTTCAATCATCGTATGAAGACGAATATCAACTGCGCAATGTGAGCGGCCTCCATCCCGACTGGCTCATCGGCCTGCCGTATCTGGCGCATGAGCCGGGAGTCGGCTGGATGGCCATCACCGAGGCGGATATCGAGAACTATGCGGGTATGTATCTGCGCAAGAGCGCGCACTTCGGCGACTTTGTGCTCCATGCCGAGTTGCCGCCGCGCCGCGACGAAGGGGGACGTCTTGAGCCGGATGGCGCGGCCGTCGTGACGGCGACGCCGTTCGCCAGCCCGTGGCGCGTTTTCATGATCGCCGACGAGCCGGGCAAGTTGATCGAATCGAATATTGTCTTGAACCTGAACCCGCCATCGAAGATCGCCGATACCTCGTGGATCCAGGCAGGCAAATCGGCATGGGACTGGTGGTCGGGCGACGCTGCGCCCAGCGTGAGCTTCAAGACCGGAGTGAACACCGCGACGATGAAGCATTACATCGACTTCGCGTCGGCATCCGGCTTTCCTTACATGCTGATTGACGCCGGATGGGCGGCTGTGGACCCGAACACGCCGAAAGATGGGCCCCGGCTTGCCGACATCACCCGGACAGCGCCGGAGATCGACATGCCGGAGCTGCTGCGCTATGCGCAGCAAAAGAATGTCAAGTTATGGTTGTGGGCGCACTGGACTTCGGTCGACAAGTATATGGATCAGGCGTTTCCGCTCTTCGAGAAGTGGGGTATAGCAGGCGTCAAGATCGACTTCATGAACCGGGACGATCAGTGGATGGTTGCCTGGTATCGGCGTGTGGCAGCGAATGCGGCCGAACATCACCTGATGATCGATTTTCATGGTGCATTCAAACCCGATGGCCTGCGCCGGACGTATCCCAATGTGATGACACGCGAAGGCGTGATGGGCAAGGAATATTTGAAGTGGAGCGCGCAGGTGACGCCTGCGCACAACGCCACGCTGCCCTTTACGCGCATGCTGGCCGGACCAATGGACTACACGCCCGGCGCCTTCGGCAACAGTAATCTCGCCGACTTTATCCCGCGTCACGTCGAACCTATGGGTTTGGACACGCGGGCGCAGGAACTGGCGTTATATGTCCTGTTCGAAAGCCCGCTGCAGATGGTTTCGGATTATCCGGAGCACTATGAGGGACAAAAGGAGTTCGATTTTATCAAGCGCGTGCCGACCACGTGGGACGAAGTGCGTTCGATCGGCGGTCTCCCCATGCAGTGGATCAGCCTGGCGCGCCGCAACGGAACGGACTGGTATGTGGGTACGATCACGAACTGGGATAAACGCGATGTGAAAATTCCGTTGCATTTTCTTGGGACAGGTCAATATGTAGCAGAGATCTACGCAGACGCCCCCGATGCAGCCCAGGAGGCCACGCACACGGTTCTCACCCGGCAAAATGTCGATCAGAATACGGTGCTCGACGTACACATGGTCTCCGGCGGTGGAAATGCCATCTGGATTCATCCCGTGGGACAGCGCTAAGTGGAACCGCGCTAAGCGGCCGTCTGGTGTCAAAATGGATTCTTTTTCGAGCGATTCCGGTGAATCTCGGCGGCTCTCGGCTCATCTAAGAATAGTGAGTGTGAGAGGATATTTTTCTCTGGGGCGGGCGTGGATGGTTTTTTTTGCGTCTGCGGTGCTGCTCGCTGCGAGTGGAGCGTCGGTTCACGCGCAGACAAATCCGAGCTCGGCTGCCGACCCGTTCTGGGGAAGCGTTACGGCCAAGCCCGCAACGGGCGAGACGCTCAAGCTCTCGCTTGATGACGCAGTGCGCCGGGGATTTGAAGATAATCTCGGCCTCCGGGAAGCCGAGAGCGACGAATTGACGCTTAAGGGCCAGAAGAATCAGGCTTTGCAGGAGTTTCTGCCCACCATCACCTTTACTGGCGACACCGGCTATTACCAACACAATCTGGTGGCACTGGGATTTAAACCGACGTTGCTTTCGCAATTCAAAGGGTTTTTCCCCGGTGGGCAGGTGCCTGCGGGATTTTCCACGCTCACGCGGGACGATCTGACCGAGGCGCAGATCCACTTCAGTCAGACCCTCTTTTCCGGGCCGGTGATCGCCGGTTATAAAGCGGCAGGCGCAGCGGAGCGCTCGGCCTACTTCGCGAAGATGACGGCACGGGGCCAGGTAGTGCAGGATGTGGCAACCACGTATCTGCGCTGCATCGCCGACGCGAGCGAAGTGGAAGACGCGAAGGCGCAAGCAGACGAGGCGCAGGTACTGTACGATCACCAGCACCAGGCGCACGTGGCTGGAACTGTGGCCAACCTCGACGAACTGCGCGCGCAGGTTGAGCTGCAAACCCAGCAACAGGCCTTGATCGCCGCACAAAACCAACTCGACAAGGACCTGATCTTGTTGAAACGCGAGATCGGTATCGATCCTGGGCAGAAGATCGAACTTACTGATCCCGCTCCGTACAGCGAACTCGCCGCGCAGACACCGGAAGAGGCGCTGGCGACTGCCTACAAGGATCGCCAGGATTACCAGAACCTGCAGAATCAGGCCGTCGAGTTTAAAGCGGTGCACGCGGCTTACCGCAGCCAGCGATTGCCCACGCTCAAATTTACAAGCTATTACGGCACCAGTACGGTGGATGGAGCCGGCACGCGCGGCAACTTAATCGCCTACGGCACTCTGAGCGTGCCCATCTTCCGCGAAGCCCGCTTGCGCGGCGACGAAGATGCGTCGCTGGCGCAGATGCAAGCGGTGAACGACCAGCTTGCCGACCTGCGTACACATATCGACCAGCAGGTACGCTCGGCGCTGCTCGATGTGGCAGCCAATCAAAAATTGGTAGAGGTGGCGCGCTCCAATGTCGACCTCGCCACGCGGGCGCTGAGCGACGAGACCGACCGCGTGAATGCCGGGGTAGACGACAATCTGCCGCTGGTGACGGCGCAGGCTGCGCTGGCCTCCGCGCAGAATAATCTGGTTGAGAGCCTCTATCAATACAACGTATCCAAGGTGTTGCTGGCGCGTTCCTGCGGTGTGCTGGAACAACAGTATCGGCTCTATCTGGGCAAATAGCTGTTGATGGGATGTATTTCTTTTTCTCGGGAAGGAACTCTCATGAGAGCCAATGCGAGCCAAGCGCCGGCGCGTGATCCTCAGGACTTGGCCCGAATGCTGATTGCGCGGGAAAGAGCGGGAGATGCTGATGGGATGGCTGCGCTCTACGAACCCAATGCCATTCTGGACTGTGGCGGCGGACGATTGGCCGTGGGCAGAGAGGCGATCCGCTCGTTCTACGCCGGGCTCATTGCGTCGGGTATTCAATTTGAACTCGGCGATCAGCGTGAAGCTTTAGTCGGTGAAGATTTGGCTCTCACCTCGACCCGTCTTCCCAATGGCAACCTGACTGCTGAAGTGGCCCGCCGGCAAAGTGACGGAACATGGCTCTGGGTGATTGATCAACCGTCCATTGCGTAGCGCGCTCATCGTAAATTTCATACCTCCAGCCATCCAATCGTTAAGGCAGTAAGCCCCATCGATCACTCGCCGGCCTCTCGCCGTGTAAGGTAGAAATCGGAGGACTTGCCTTCATGCCTCACAAGCTCAAGATTGAATATTTCGTCGAACCCGATGCTGCTTCCCTCGCCGAGCGCGCTGCACGGCATTTTGTTGAAGAAACAGAGCGGGCTGTCGCGGCACGGGGACGCGCTCGCATCGCCGTCAGCGGAGGGTCCACACCAAAGGCCGCTTTCAAATTACTTGCCGATCCCGCGCAGCCGTGGCGCGCGCGGATGCCATGGGATAAGCTCGAACTCTATTGGGTGGATGAGCGCTGTGTTCCTCCGGACCATCCCGACAGCAACTACCGTATGACCCGCGAGGCGATGCTGGATTACGTGCCGCTTACGTCCGCGCAGGTCCATCGCATGGAAGGCGAGTTGGAGCCCGAGGCGGCCGCGGCACGCTACGAGTCGGCGCTGAGAAACGGCTTTCGCTTAGAAGGGGCCGAGACGCCGCGCTTCGACCTGATCGCCTTGGGTATGGGTCCCGATGGGCATACGGCATCGCTCTTTCCGCATACGGCCGCTCTCAACGAAGTGAGCCGGCTTGCGGTCGCGAATCATGTGCAGAACAAGGATGCCTGGCGCATCACGCTCACACGGCCGGTGATCAATCAGGGCGCAAGCGTCTTCTTCCTCATTGCCGGAGCGGATAAGGCGCAAGTCTTGAAAGAAGTAATGACTGGGCCGCGCGATCCGGGGCGCCTGCCTAGCCAGTTCATCGCACCCGCCGGCGGTATACTGACTCTGCTTCTGGACAAAGCTGCGGCCGCTCTGCTGCCTGTGACAGACAAGCAGGGTTACGGCTTTTTTGAGAGGGAAGGATGATTCTGGCGGGAGACGTAGGCGGCACCAAGGTCCACCTGGCGCTGTATGAGTTTACGGATGGGGACCTGAAACATGCCCGCGATCAACAGTTTCCAGCCAAGGAGTATTCAGGTCTGGAAGAAATCGTCAAAGAGTTCATCGTCACGGAAAAGGTGACGGCGGCGTGCTTTGGCGTGCCGGGCCCCGTCCGCGAAGGCCGTCTGCGCCTGACCAACCTGCCCTGGACGCTGGATAGCCGCGAGCTCTCCACTCATCTCAAGATCGACTATGTCTTCCTCATTAACGATCTCCAGGCCAACGGCTATGGCATTGCGGAGCTCTCCTCTGAGCAGGTCTACACCTTGAGCGAGGGCGACGCGCGCCAGATCGGCAACCGCGCGCTCATCTCGGCGGGAACCGGTCTTGGCGAGGCCTTCCTCATCTGGGATGGCCGCGATTACGTGCCATATCCCTCTGAAGGCGGCCACTCGGACTTCGCGCCACGCAATGAGGATGAGATCGATCTGCTGCGCTTCCTCATGCAGAAGTACAATGGGCGCATCAGCTTTGAGCGCGTGGTGAGCGGGCAGGGACTGACCAATTGCTACGAGTTTCTGCGCGAGGTGCGTGGCGTGGAAGAGCCGGCATGGCTGGCGGAGCGCATGACCACGGGAGACCCGAACGCCGTCATTACTGAGCTGGCCATGGCAGCTAAGAGCGAAATTTGCGAGAAGGCGCTGGATATGTTTGTTTCCGCTTACGGGGCGGAGGCGGGAAACCTGGCGCTGAAGATTCTCTCGGCTGGCGGTCTTTACGTGGGCGGCGGCATCGCGCCGCGGATTCTCGAGAAGCTCAAAGACGGCACGTTCATGAAGGCCTTCAGCGACAAAGGCCGTCTGAGCCAGTTGCTGCTGCATATGCCTGTGCGCGTGATTCTTGAAAGCCGCACCGCGCTGATTGGCGCTGCGGCTTATGCCGAAGCCCGGGCCGCGGAGTTGAGCGGGATTTCGCCGCGGGCGGCCAGCGTAAAGTTTTAGAGCATTTCTCTTCTTATCGGTTCACAAAACCACAAAGTGCACACCGCCATTCAGGTTTGCGGCTATTCTGTTTGCAACCGCATGAGCTTCGCGCACACGATTGCTAACCGCCGCTACACCTTTGGCAGCCTGCGCGAGCTGCTGGCCAAGGCTACGCCTTTGCGCAGCGGTGATGTGCTTGCCGGGATAGCCGCTGAATCTGCAGAGGAGCGCGTGGCCGCGCAGTTCGCGCTGGCTGACTTGCCGCTTGCGCATTTTCTCTCTGAGCAAGTTGTGCCGTATGAAGACGACGAGGTCACGCGGCTCATTGTCGACACGCATAACGCAGGAGCATTTGCCCCGGTGCGTTCCTTTACAGTAGGCGAGCTGCGCGACTGGCTGCTCAGCGACGAAGCCACGCTGGAGCGTCTTGCCGCGCTGGGACCGGGATTTACGCCGGAGATGGTTGCAGCCGTAAGCAAGCTGATGCGCGTGCAAGACCTGATCGCCGCGGCCGCGAAGATTCGCGTAGTGACCCGCTTTCGCACCACGGTCGGATTGCCCGGCAGGCTGAGCGCACGGCTGCAGCCCAATCATCCAACAGACTCACCCGCTGGCATCGCGGCTTCGATTCTCGACGGCCTGCTGCTCGGGTCCGGCGACGCTGTCATCGGCGTGAATCCTGCCGGCGACGGCGTAGAGGTGACCGCACAACTGTTGCGCATGATGGACACTCTGCGCGAGCGATTCCGCATTCCGGTGCAAAGCTGCGTGCTGGCGCACATCACCACGCAGATGGCCGCGCTCGCGCATGATGCGCCCGTCGACTTGCTGTTTCAGTCGATCGCCGGAACCGAAGCGGCCAATCGCAGCTTTGGAGTCAATCTCGCACTGCTCACGGAAGCACATGAAGCAGGGCAAGCGCTCAAGAGGGGTGCGGTGTGTGTGGATGGGCAGATCGGCAGCAATATCCTGTACTTTGAAACCGGTCAAGGTTCCGCGCTCTCAGCCAATGCACATTACGGCGCAGGCGGTCTCGGAGTTGACCAGCAGACCCTCGAAGCACGCGCCTACGCTGTGGCTAGACACTTCCGGCCTATGCTCGTGAATACCGTGGTGGGCTTTATCGGACCCGAATATTTGTATGACGGCAAGCAGATTCTACGCGCGGGCCTGGAAGACCACTTCTGCGGCAAACTGCTGGGCCTGCCCATGGGTTGCGATGTGTGCTACACGAATCACGCCGAGGCCGACCAGGACGATATGGACACGCTGCTCACATTGCTGGGAGTGGCCGGCGTGAATTACATCATGGGCGTGCCCGGCGCAGACGACGTAATGCTCAATTACCAGAGCACCAGCTTTCATGACGCTCTCTATTTACGCCGCGTGCTCGGCCTCAGGCCCGCGCCGGAGTTTGAGGCGTGGATGGAAGGCGATGGGTTTGGCCGACTCGCGCTCGAAGCGCGCCATCCGGAAAGACTGCTGACGGTATGAGCGGAATCACGCGCGCCAAGCCGGTTGCCGGCCCGGTCGCCGGTCTGGCAGCGCGGCTGCGCGCGTTGACGCCGGCTCGCGTGGGCCTGGGCCGCACGGGGGCGAGCGTGGCCACTCGCGATCTGCTCGACTTTCAACGGTGCCACGCGCTGGCGCGCGATGCCGTTCAAGCGCGCCTGGAGAGCGCAGCTCTGGCAAGAACTCTAGGCGCGATCGTTGGAGGCAGCGTTTTTCGTCTGCATTCGGCGGCGACGGATCGCGCAACGTATCTGCAGCGGCCTGATCTAGGCCGAAGGCTCGATGAGACAAGCCGAACCTTATTGCTGGAACGGGCAGAATCAAAATCGCGCGATTTGGCCTTGATCGTCGCCGACGGCCTTTCCGCACTTGCTGTCGAACGGCATGTTGCTCCGCTGTTCGAGGAGTTGCTGCCGAAGCTCGCGGGCTGGCGGCTCGCTCCCATGTGCATCGTCGAGCAGGGCCGCGTGGCCATTGGTGACGAGATCGGCGCTTTGCTCGGCGCACAGATCGCAGTGGTGTTGATCGGCGAGCGGCCAGGACTGAGCTCTCCCGATTCGCTCGGCGCTTACATCACCTGGGAACCGCAGCCCGGCCGTGTGGACGCCGAGCGCAACTGCATCTCAAACATTCGCGCCGAAGGACTTAGCTGCACACGGGCTGCGGCGCAGCTTGAGGTTATCCTGAGTGCAGCGCGGCGCCTGCAGCTCACCGGCGTGGCGCTCAAAAACGAGGCAGGTTTGCTTCAGAAAGGTTGAAGCGTGTTCAGCATTCTCGGCCAGTGGATCTTCCGCGCCTTCATCTCAATGGCGGTCTGTTTTCTGGTGACCTACACCGGCGATTGGACCGTCTTTCACCTGCGCGGCTCGCCCATGGCCACGGCAACCATCAATCGCTATATGGGCGTTCCTCTTAAGGGGCAAAAGGAGGAGTACGATTACCTTGGCAGCTTCACCGTGCCGTGTTCCGTCTCCCTGTTCCCGCAGGGAGGCCACGATCCTTGCTGGCGGCTGCGCCAGCATCCCGATCAATGGGAAAACCTCTAAACAAGCGCGAAGTTGGCGGGAATTGACATGTAAAGACGCATACAAGACGACGACGGCACTTACAACTCCCGCTGTCTCGATTGTTTTTTCAGCATCGCCTTATCCATCGAAACCGAAGCCGAGCTTGACCGGCTTGAAGCCAATCATCTCTGCCCGGAAAGACTTTTGGCCGAGCTCAACTCTCAGGCGCAAGTTCGCGCTACGGAAAAGTGACGGCTGCGCGAAGCGACCTATGCATTGCGCGATGGACTACTGCGCCGTTCCCGTCTCAAGAAGCACGAACGAATTTCCATCGGGGTCTTGCACGAAAACGAGCTTCTTTTGCAGGTTTGCGCTCAACCCGGCTGCCTGCAGTTGCTCAGCCGCCTTGCGCGCATCGGCAACCGGAAAAAGCGATTGCACCTTGAGACCCGGCCTGTACTGAGGCAGCTCGATGCGCAGGTCGTCATTTCCGGAGAGACTAAGGCGAAGGCCGCTCCCCGTGTCGTCCACATCGAAACCAAGATCGGTGTAAAAGCGGCGCGCCGCCTTCAAGTCAGTGACTGGAAGCTCGAAACCCAGCAGCTCAGTGGAGATGCGATTGGGACCGAGATGTTGACCTTTATCGAGAGTGTGGCGTGAGCCGGGCATGTACTGCGTGAACTCGGTGACGCGGCCGTCAGGATCAATGACTACGGAAAGCAGATTGCCGGCGCCGGCCTTTTTCACGGGCGTCGGTTTCTCGCCGCGGGCGTTGAGCACGGGTACAAACGCGTCGAGGTCGCCGACCTCATAGCAAACATGCATCCAGCCGAGCTGCTGCGAGGGATCGGTCTGCGGATAGATCTCAAGAAACTGGCGGTCGTTGATCTTGACGAAGACTTCGGTCGTCTTGCCGTTCGCAGTCGAGGCAAAGGATTCCTCGTAGCCGAGCTTCGCCAAAAAGGCCAGCTCCTGTTCAAGATTTTTTACGCGATAGGCAACGTGCGCAATACCCATAATCTGGCCTGTCGGCTGAGGGGCCTGCGCACTGGAGCAGAGCACACTTGCGTTCAGAACGACGAACGCCAAAATGGAAATCCACCGGATCCTCTTCATGTTGAATCAATCCTCCAGAGCCGCGGAAGTGCTCATCCAGCATAGTCTTCGCGATAGGGCGTAAAGATATCCAGCACTTCGGAGTCTTCGAACGCAGACGCCCGGTGATCGATATCGCCGTTCACCACTACGCTGTCGCCGCTACGCAAATCCCAGCTGTTGCCTTCGGCTTCAAACCGGATGTGGCCGCGCACTACGTACACCATTTGATGATGCGGATGCGTGTGGCGTGCGCCGTTCCAACCTTTTTCAAAGGTATGGCGAACCAGCATCAGTTGTGGACTGTAAGCCAGTACCTGGCGCCGCATTCCCGGCTCCGGAGTCGTCACTTGGGTTGCGTCGGTTGCAGCGTAAACCACTCCGCGGTTGGACATTTCTTCTCCATTCTTTTCCACGCACCGCAAACAGCACAGGAATAACGCTCGTCGGCTCAGACCAACTTAGCGATTCATCCATCCGCCGTCCACAATAAGAATGTGGCCGTGCACATAATCGCTCGCGCTGGAGGCGAGAAACACAGCCGCACCGGCCAGATCCTCGGGCTCACCCCATCGACCCGCTGGAATGCGTTCCAGGATCTTGGGCGCCCGTTCGGGATTATTCCGGAGCGCTTCGGTGTTGTCGGTTTCCATGTAGCCAGGCGCGATGGCATTCACGTTGACACCCTTCGCCGCCCACTCGTTGGCGAAGGCTTTCGTGAGCTGCCCTACGCCGCCTTTAGCCGCGGCGTACGACGGCACGAGAATGCCGCCCTGAAACGTCAGGAGCGAGGCGATATTGATGATTTTGCCCGAGCCACGCGCCAACATATGCCGGCCTGCGTGCTGCGTCAGGCGAAAGACGCTGCTAAGATTTACATCGATCAGCAGCTTCCAGTCTTCTTCCGAGTGCTCGATGGCCGGAGAGCGGCGAATCGTGCCGGCATTGTTTACCAGAATATCGATGGTACCGAAGTGCCGCACGGTCTCTTCCACCAGGCGCGCGCACACTTCTTTCTGGCCCACGTCACCCGTGAGAGCAATTGATTGTGTGCCCGCAGCGATGACCTTCTGCTTGGTCGTCTCGGGTGCGTGGCTCGAACCGTGAACCGCCACATTGGCTCCCGCTTGCGCCAGCGCAATGGCAATGGCCGCACCCAGCCCGCGCGACGATCCCGTCACCAGCGCCGTCTTGCCGTTCAGCTTGAATGTATCCAGTATCAGGAGGGGTCGATCCTTTCGGCCATAATGGCTGCACGCAAAAGACGGCGCTCCGCGCGGAACCAACCCGAGAATACACCGCACGCTTGCGGCTGCGCAACCGCAGCGCGCCACGTTTTGAGATCCTTCTCAAACGCGTGCCGGCAAAACTGTTTCAACCGCCCCACGCTGCAGTTCCTGTACCGGGTCCGCGCATTCCCGCTATTCTTTGGATAGAGGTCTCCTGAGCCGCGTGGAGCCGGAGATCCGCTCCCGTTTAGTAGAGGTTCCGTTCAGAGGTTTTGTCCATGTCGATTCCCCCCGGATTCTCAGTGATTGCCGCCGTTGCAGGCCTTGTAGCCGTCCTGGCTTGGCGCGTCCGCGAAGGCCGGACCGCAGTAACGATCCGCAAGATACTCATCCCGCCCGTCGGCATGGCCACAGGATTTTCGATGTTCGTGATTCCGGCCTTTCGTGTTCCGCTCACCTGGGCTATCGGTGCCTTCCTGATCGGCGCCATCGCACTGGCGTATCCCTTGCTGCTTACCTCCCGGCTCGAACGGAATGGCGAAACCATCATGATGAAGCGCTCAGGCGCATTCTTCGCCGTGGTGGTTGTGTTGGCTGCCATCCGCTATTTGGCGCGCGGATACTTCGACAGGCTGATGACCATGGAGCAGACCGGCGGGCTCTTTTTCGTCCTCGCCTTCGGCATGATCCTGCGCTGGCGGATGAGCATGTTCTTCGAATATCGCGCGCTCACGGCCTAGAATCATCGAAGGCAGCTCCTCGGGTAGCCCGTCGCGGGCGCTCAAGGATGAGTCTTCAAGACTTTTGGAATAAAATTTGAAAAATCAATGACGTGCCGTATGCCCGCTTCTCTTCCAGTTGGCAGCAAAGCACATCTTGAATGACCCTCGTTATTTGAGGCTTCACCTGGGCTGCCTTCCGCTGAAGGCCTCAGATTTGTGTTTGTGAATATAGGGTGCAAGGTGGACAGAAGAACATTCAGCAAATTTGCCGGCTTAGCTGCAGTCGGTGCCGCGGCCAGACCACGAGAGATTCTGGCCTATGAACAGGATGAAACCTCGACCACACATGCCGCACAAAAAGAAGCGCACGGTTCGTGGGACCACTATCTTGTGGGAGCTGCCTATTATCCGGAATGGTGGTCCTCCTCGGAATGGGAAATCGACTTTCGCGCAATGCAGGCGCTAGGCATCAATGCGGTCCGCATGGGTGAGTTTGCCTGGGCACTCTTTGAACCTGCGCCGGGAAAGTTCGACTTTTCCTGGATGGATCAGGCCGTCGATCTCGCAAGCCATCACGGCATCCGTGTGATTCTTGGCACGCCAACCGCTTCGGTCCCTCCATGGCTCTACCAGGAACATCCTGATGTTCTGAGCGGCAATGATCTTGGCCCGTACACGTACGGTGGCCGTAAAGGGTACTGCACCAGCAGTCCCAATTATCTGGCTGCCAGCAAGCGCATCGTAACCGCGCTTGCGGAGCATTACGGCCGGAATCCCACGGTGATCGGATGGCAACTCGATAATGAGCCAGGCTATCCGTTTCAGAGCTACGATCCCATCTCCGAAAGCGCGTTTCAGAGCTGGCTCAAACAGCGCTACGGAACACTGGACGAGTTGAACCGCGTATGGAATGGCGCTTTCTGGAGTAATGCGTACTCCGACTGGTCACAAATCCATTTTCCGAGGAACTCCGCGGAGGGCGGCTGGCAACCGGCCATCAGCCTGGACTATCGCCGTTTTTTCTCGGATTCCTTCCTGAATCATCTGCGCCGCCAGGCAAACATTCTTCATGCGCACACGGCGAATCAGTTTGTCTTCACCAACTGGCCGGCTCCCACCTGGTCAGTCGATGTTTTCAAGGCTGCCGCAGAGTTTCTGGATGCGACAGCGTGGGACAATTACGTAAGCGCGCCGGGGCTGAGCCGGTTTCAGCGCCAATATACCGCAGGTTTCCTGAGCGATTTCTGCAGGTGCGCAGGGCCGCATCAACGGTTTCTCTGCGCAGAGCAGAATGCGTACGTTCCGCCGGATGCGTTGGCCGAAGGGCTGCGTTTGCAAGCTTACTGCGATCTGGCGCACGGCGCGCACGGACATCTCTACTTTGAGTGGCGGCGGCCGCTTGCCGGCAATGAAGAGCATCGTCCATCTTTCATCAAGGGCTTCGATGGGAAAATCAATCCCGACGGGCTGGTGCTTGCGCAAATCTGCAAGGAGCTTGCGCATCTTGGTCCACAAGTAGCGAAGGCAACTACGCGTGCCGATATTGCCCTGCTCTACGACTTCACCAACGAATGGGCACAGGGACTCGGCGGCGTGGGCGATCGAAATCCCCGCTACAACGGCGAGATGCAGGGCTATTACAACGGCCTCAAGGTATTGCAGCGCAATCTCGATGTGGTGCCGTTGATTGCGGACTTGTCCCGGTATAAGGTTGTCGTCGCATCGAACCTGCGGCTCGTGGATGACGCAATCGTGGAGCAGCTAAAAGCTTTTGCATCCGGCGGCGGGATTCTCGTGCTGAATTACCGCGCAGGCACACAGAACCCGGATAACAGCATGCGCAGAACGCTGGCGCCCGGCCCGTTTGCAGAGATTGCCGGCGTGCGGTCCGAAGCAATGCTCGACCTCTTCGAATACAACACGCAGAATGGAATGCTCGACGAAAAGCACCAGGCGGAGCTGGGCATCCGCTTTGCGGATGGCAATGCCGTATTCAAGCCTCGCACCATCGTCGAGTCTCTTGTGCTGGAGGGTGCGGAGGTTCTTGCTACAGTGCAGGGCGGCGGGCCGATGGACAGCAGACCCGCTGTCACGCGCAACCGTCATGGCCAAGGTTGGGTCTTCTATGTGGGAACTGATTCGGACGACGATAGCTTCTACGAGGCATTGGCGCGCATCATCGGTACTACAGGAAAACTTGCACCCCTTATCTCGGCTCCGTATGGAGTGGAGATAACGAGCCGGGAAGAGTCCGGAACTACGTATTACTTTCTTTTGAACCTGACTGAAACTGCGCACGAGAAGATCGATTTGCCGGCGCCGATGAACGACCTCGTGAACAAGCGGGTAAACATAACTCAGATCTCGCTTGGCCCATTGGATGTGGCGGTGCTCGCATCACAGTAGTGCGCGCTGCTCAATGTCGATGTACGGTCGTTAGGAGAAATCACCGCGGTGCAGAGCCGCCGGTTCCCATGGGGTGCGGCGCCGTGACGATCTGATTCATCGGCAGCTCAAGCGCAAAGAGAGTGGTATTTCCCTGATCCGCATGGACCCAGATGCCGTGAAAGGCCGTCTGCAATTCGGGGTGCTGTTGCAGCAGCGCCGACATGATGTCCGTCACCTGCTTGCGCGCGGAGGGCGGATCGCGCAACTGTTCTGCCTGCGTCGGGTCCGGCGTGTAGTGCACATCAAGATCAAGCGGGCCGAATGTCGTCGTCGTATCGATCGCCGTTACGGCGAAGGCAGCGCCGCTGGCATTCAAAGTCATGGGATGGTCGCCGGGAACGCTGCCGGGCCGCACCTTGTCGGTTTCCTGTTGCAGCTTTTGGAGATTCGAGCTGGATAGAAAATCCAGCGGTTCCAGTAAATTCGTGGCAATGCGGTAGTAGAACCATGCAGCCCAATCCGCTTGGGCTTGCGCGTATTTGCGCGCCGAACTCCAGTACCACAAGCCGTCGTGTCCCGCTTCGATCATCGCCTTATCGAAGAAGCCGGCAAGCATCCAGCGGTCTCCGGTCGATTTTGCCAGGATCAGCGAGACCTGTTGTGGCTGCGGCACGCCCGTGGCGTGAACGATTGCGAGCGCGTACGTCGCCGGAGGCAGGCTGTTGAAGTTCAGCACGACCACCGGCGATCCGCAAAAGAAGTCCGTGCGAGGTGCTCCTGCCGGATCGCCTGAAGCATCCAGAACGTACAGCTCATCCACTGTAATGGTTGCGCTTTGTACCAGCGGCTTCAGATACTCGATCGAGCTGCGAATTCCGTTGAAATCTGCAGCAACGGCGGGAATCGTGTTCGCCTGCAGAGCCTGCACGTCTCCGCTCTGTACCTGACCGAGCATGGTGCGCGCTGCGTTGATCAGGTTCGCGCGCTGCGCAGCCGTCAATTGCGACTGAGTTGTGCAAGCCGCAGCATGAGCGCGGAAACTCGCCGCGAGCGCGCACGCCAGGATCACGACCAGCCTTCTGCACTGCCGGGGCAAAGAACTTGTTTGCATAGCAGAAACCTTTCCGGATGCGATGAGTACGGCGGATACGACTTATTGCTACTGAGTTGGATGCAGATTTGTGAGTCTTGGCCTATCGCAAACTCCGCATCACGAAGCAGCCGGGCGGCCAAAAGGCCCGTCCAATTTTGTCGAATTCGTGCAACCATTGTCTTCGCGCGTTCCATGCGCGCCATTCTCGCTTTCGCCAGCGCCGAATGATAATCCTTTCAGGGCGTGCTCCCATATGGCCCGTTTTGTCTCCTCCATCGGCATGGGAGCAACCACCGTCATCTCTGCAAATGAGCTGAGATCCAGATACACCTGCCGGTTCTCGTAGAGAAACTCGAGCGGATACTCAGGCTTTCGTGTGCGAGCTTGCACAGGATCCGCATCCAGCAGATAACGTATCCGGGGACGGGGAACGAATCGCAAAATGATCCATGCGTACGCGCGCATCATTGGATTCCGCAGCGAGAGGTTGGCGAGTTCGTCGTAAATATATCGATCAAAGATGAGGATATCCGCCATGTAGGACCGCATCGCCCTAGCCACGACGCGCTGCACCGAAATCGCATCGAGGAAATATATGCACAACCGCACGCAGCTCATCGGCCATGAGCGGACGTTCTTGTCGCGCCGGTTGATTGGCGCTGCGGGCGATCCCACCCCCTTGTCACCGCCAAAGATCGCATGTCCGGCGCCCTCGCGAACCCCTGTCAAGACTGCTATCTCATTCCAGAAAGCGATCGTGCGGACCCGCAGACCCATCTCTTCCAACCGTGCGCGAAGAGCCGCAATCTGTGTGCTCTTTCCGGCACCATCCATACCCGAAAAGCTCACAAATAAGGTTTTGTTCTCTTTACCTCTACGCATCGCTCCAATCCTTCACGACCGTTCTTCAGTGGGGCTGGCTTGGACTCGAGTGAGAAAGAGCCGCAACCGTACCGATTGCAACTCCAGCGCCGACAATCACGCCAATCTTGATCACAAGCGCGCGCACGCGCCGCTGTTTTGCGGGCGCAATCACGGCTCCGGCCGGTCTCGACGCCGTTACGCCCATCGTTTTCTCGCGAGGAGCGATCGCTGTGCCAACCGGTTTGGCCGCGCCATTCTGCGGTTCAGCGCTGTTCTGCGTATCCGTGGGCACCGCTGCTTGTTGAGAACTTTGCGGAACAGGCGCAGACGGGGTATTTGCATCTTTCGCCTGATCTCCCGCAGAAACGGTATTCGACGCTGGCTGCGAAGTTTCTGACTGGATGGATGGAGCGGCTTGTTGCTGCGCGCTTGCAGCCGCTGCCTCAAGCGGAATGGCCAAGAACAGGATCAGCCCGCTTGCGATCAGTCTTGTGACACCACTTGCGACTCTCATCTTTCTCCTCCGTGGAATCCGGCAACAGGATGGGCTCCCATACGGCATAGCGATTCATGGAAGCCCTTGATGAAGCACTCCAAGCATCACGCCGCATTTTCCGCGTGTTGTTTTTTTTCTCCATACGCGGCATATCCGTGCGCACGCTGAAAGCTGTCGGTGGCCTCCGCGGTCGTTTCAAAGATTTTGAATAGACGGTCGATCCCTAAAAGTCTGAGATTGACTCTTGTTCCCGGCCGGACCGCCGCAAGCCTTACGTCGCCATTGAGTTTCATGGCCTCTTCGAGGCAGCAGAGCAGCAGATGAACAGCTGATTTATCCATCTGCTGCGTCTGCGAGCAGTCGAGCACAATGCACGGCCGCGAGACCTTCAGGCTGCTCTCCAGTTCGCGAAGAAAGGCCCGCTCCTGTTCACGGCCGAAGACAGCCGGCAATTGCTTTACCGTCACTGCGCGTCTTTGAAATGTCATCTCCCTGTCCTGTCCCAATGATTTGTATTTCAAATCCCTGTTCGTGCTAAGCAGCGCTCCTTCGCGCTTCATAGCGGCTCGGGTTGTTGTAAAAGACGCATCAACTCTGCTTCAGGATTGCGCAGTGCGTGCGCCATCACATTTTTTGCGTACCGGAAGAGCGTCCCAAGATTTGTGTCGTACCAGCAGCATTCCCGCATGTGCGGCGATATCCCGCAGACGAACTTGAGCTTTTTGATACACTGAGGAGACACAAGCATGGCAGCCATCAGCCTGTGGTTTCCATCGAGAACTGTAAGCGGCTCGCTCCCGTTGAGCCCGATCATAATTACGGCGCCACGCGCGCCGTGATCATGAAGAAGCTCATCGCCAATCGAGTCAATCTTCGAAAGAAAGGGCGCATCCAGAATGTGGCTGTGCGTCTTCATCCGCACTGCGACTTGCGTAATTGAATAATTACCTCGCGCAAGTTTTCTCCATTGAGCACGCGGAAACACCCGGATACTTCCCAGTTCGTTCTCGTTCACTTCGACCTCGTACCACTCCGTTCCTGCGGGGATTTCCTTCCATAGAGAAAGATGGCGAAGGAAGAGCAGCGCGCGCCGCTTGGCGTTCTCGCCAACGTCATCGAAGTTCGGCGCGGCCACAATCTCCCGCATAGTCTGGTGATAATCCCGAAAGGCGGGACCATCGAAATCGCTTTTCAAGAACTCTGCAATCACCTCGTCTTCTGACAGGCGGCGAATCAACCGCACCGGCCGACAAGCACCGGGAAGCGGCAATTTTTTCGGATCGGTGAGCGAGTTAACCAAGAAGGGAAAGGCTACAAACACAAACAGCGCGATCATCAATACCAACTGCACTACGATGACCTCGCGCAGGGATGAGTGGAAGCGGTAGATACCCGCAATCAACACTCCGCTAAAAGCTAATTGCACCCAGCTTGTATTTGCGATCTTATAGGACATCTCAAAGGTGATGATGACCGCGCTGAGCGAATAAATAACAATGGCCAGCGCATATAACGCCAGTAGATAAGAGAGGTTGTATCTCCCCGCAATCTCAAAGCTGGAACCGAACAATTTCGTCCACACCCAGGAAGGCGCAACGCACAGCGCTAGAGCCAATCCGGCGCCGCTCGCTAATACCAGCAGCAGCGCGGTGGTGATGACCCTCAGGTCCCGTCTGTCTTCTTCACTGGTGCCCGCCACCAGTGGGAAAGTGGTATTTACTACCGCCGAAGTCATGGTGAAGATCACGCGACCCACCATCGCCACCGCCGCATAGAGCCCTGCTTTGTGCGCGGGGAAGAAATGATTGACCATTACGATGCCGCAATTGCCGATAAGCATCTGCCCCGCGTAAAAGACCCCCGCCTGCGAAGTTTCGCGGAAGGCGTCGGAAAAATCGAGAGGATTAGGTATGCGCGCAGCCAGCTTGGGCGCAATGGCGAGGTAGGCCGCGGCCGTGGCAGCTGCATTGGCTGCGATCACGCCGCGAACCCCGAAGCCGGCGAGGATCAGAAAGCATGACCCGCCCAGGCGAACCGCTCCTTCCAGAACAAGGTTAATCGCCAGTCCGCGAAAACCGTAGGTTCCCTGGATATAGCCCCGCCGCGGCCCGAGAGGCACATAGAACGCCGCGCCGATTGCAAGCAAGGCCACGAGAATTGAGTCAGGAAGATTGAGGTAATCCGCAATCGCACCGCGAAAGATGAGCAACGCAAGCCCAACAACCAGACCACATGCCCACGCGCTCCGGTGAAATCCCCGATAAACTGCCGCTTTCCCTTCCGGAGTGCTCTGTTGCGCCACAACTTTGCTGGAAACAATTTGAAATGAAAGCGTGACTGCGGAGAGCAGTGTAAGAAGGGTGTATACAACCGTTGCCTGACCGAAGCCGCCGGTACCGAGATAGCGGGCGACAACGATGTTGTAGAGCAAGTTCGTGGCTATGGTCATGCCCGATCCTGAGAGCAGGACCATACTTCCGACAAGGATGCGAGCCGGCAGCGTTTTCGGTTTGTGGGTTACATCATGCACCACGCTTTGACGCTCCAAATTGACCATCCATCATGAAATTCAAATCAAGCGTAGCGATTGCAGCCGATGGCAATTAATCCGATGCAAAAATGCACGTTCTGGCTGCTTCGAACGGTGGGCGCTGACCCCGTCCAACCCTGGTGATTGCTGGGTGCTTCTAACCTTTCAAGCATGTTCAGGCACATAAGTTTTGCATTTTTGCTGTGTCTCTTTACCTCCCGTGGATGCTCCGGTCCTGGAGTTGGACCTGCGCCGCGCCTGCAGCACAGAGCTGCAGGCAATTCGCCGGAGATCATCGCCTTGTATGAGGCGTGGTTTGGGCACCCCAAACACATCTCCGTGGGCTATTCTTCGCAGGATCCCGCCGAGCTCAACAACCAGATCCACCACGCACAAGCGATGGGAATCTCGGCGTTCGTCGTCGATTGGTACGGTGACCGCGAACCTTTCATCGATCGCAGTTACGCTCTGATGCAGCAGGCGGCGCAAAAAAATCACTTCCACGTGGCCATGATGTATGACGAAACCAGCGATGACGAAGATGCAACGGACGAAGCGATAGCCGATTTCACTATGTTTCACGACACATATCTTGCTGCTCATGCTCCTGGACATCAGGCTTATCTCACCTATGAAGGCCGGCCCGTGATTTTTATCTTCCCCAAGGGAGGGCATACCGACTGGCCCAAGGTGCGCGCATTGGTGGATCAGTGGAAGCCGGCGCCATTACTGATCCAGGAAAATCTGCCAGGAGCGGATGCAAGCGCATTTGACGGATTCTACGCGTGGGTGGATCCGGCACAAGGCGGCAACGGCAGCAACTGGGGCGAACAATATCTGAGCAACTTCTACGAAACGCTGAAGACCAAATTTCCTGACAAGATCATCGTCGGTGGGGCTTGGGCGCAGTTCGATGACAGCAAAGCATCGTGGGGGCTTAACCGTCACATCGCTGCGCGCTGCGGCCAGACTTTTCAGGATACTTTCAATTTCTGGCGCAGCGAGTTCTCCCCTGACGATCCAATACCGTTCATCATGATTGAGACGTGGAATGACTACGAAGAAGGAACGGCAATTGAGCGGGGAATTCCAACGTGCGGCTCCGGTTCCCAAGAAAATCCGCTGACGCTGCGCGCTGCAGCATCTTCCACCCCGTCGGCCAAGCCTTGAATTTTCCCATACTTTCTTCTCGCAAAGCCATCCCCTGCAGGTTTGCAGATAAAACGGCTCCGCTATGCCGCCTGCGTCACTTCGCGGTCAGAGTAGGCTTCGGCTGGAACTGCAAAGCTGCCGTTTTGCACCGCAATCATACCCACTTGCGTCGCAATCTGGATCTGTGAGCGATGAACGCTGCTGATCAGTGACAATGGCCGGTTGCGCACTTCATCGTAAACCCGTCCGATATATTCGCCCAGCACGCCAAGGGATAGCAGCAAAAGGCTTCCCACAAAAAATACCGCTGCCGTTACGCCGAATGCAGCGGCAGTAACAGGATTCTTTGTAAAGAGAATGGATAAAACCATTAGCACCGCAACTGTACTCGAAAACCCAAAGAGACCGAAGCTAAGCCGCAATGGCTTGTAGCTGAAACTCGCAATCGCATCCATCGCATACTTGATCCGGCTAATGAAAGAAAGCTTGCCATCGCCGCCTGCGCGATCTTGGCGGTCGTAATATATGATCGCGTTCCGGTAACCAACCCACGCGCGCAGTCCAGGCAAATAGCGGTTCTTTTCACCCAAGGCCATCACAGAATCGACAACCTTGCGATCCATGAGACTGAAAATTCCCGCATTGAGAGGAATTGGATAGTCAGAAAGCGCGCCAAGCACGCGATAAAAAAGAGGGAAAAGCTTGGCTAGAACCTTCCGGCTCTCTTGCCGGCTCCGCCGCACACCAACAACAACCTCGGCTCCATCGCGCCATGCTTCGATGAGTGCCGGCAGCACCTCAGGCGGATCCTGAAAATCACCATCCATCAAAATCACCGCGCGGCCACACGCAATACTGAGCCCGGCCGAGATCGCTCCCATGTGGCCCCAGTTGCGGGATAGCTCCACCACGACGACATGAGGATCGACCTGCTGCAAGCCTTTTAATAACTCGAGCGAAGAGTCCGTCGAACCATCGTTTACATAAACGACTTCCCATTCGTTCACAACGTCCTTCAACGCACTGGCAACAGCTTCGTGAAATCGAATGATAAGCTCTTCCTCGTTGAAGATGGGGACAACTACCGAAACCATAATGTCAGCTCCTGAAATTAAGCTTGGGTCTATCTCTCTCTCAGATTCGTTTTTGTCAGTCATCCTGTGTGCTTCTTTTGTCCTTTCCATCAAATTTTTAGCACCGTTACTCCGCTTCCGCCTGCAGGACCCGCACCTTCCAACGCAGTTCGGCCGGAGTAAGAACCACAAGATAGCGCATGTGGACCCGCTGCATACCTTGAGATTTGTCATGATCGAGGAGCTGCACATCGTAATCCACCGTATCGGTGAGTTCGATCGACAAACCTTCGGGTGAATAAAAGACAATCTGCACGTCGTGCGCCCGGTCTTCATAATGTGTGCGGATTCCCAGCCTGGATTGCTCCTGGATTGCTGCCATGAGCTTATCTTTGGCATCTCCTACAAAATCCGCGTCCAGAAGATCTGCTCGATTGCCATCGAGAGCTGCGTTCAAACTCTGCCAGGATTCGATATAGTCGCGAATGGCTGCTTTTGCAGTCTGGTCCGCAAGAGGCCGCGGGCCCTGGAAGCTTGCCGGCTCCACGTGCACAGTCGCCTGAGCGGCTGCCGCCCCTGTGGCCGAGCCTAATACTGCGCAGAGGATCAGAATCGATTTCAACGTTGTCATTTCTCCCACCGAATCTGGTTCCCTAATATCACTCCGCTTGCGACAGTGATGGTCGCGTCCGCGTGCGCCGGCATCTCCACCTGTGCGATGCCCCGCTTGAGCGGAACGTCTACGGTTGACTGCGCTCCGTTGTAAGCCTCGGTGAACGTAACGATCGTTCCATCCGGTACTGCATTCCCGCTGCAGTCGCGCACCGGATCCGTCTGCAGTTGAATCTGCCGGCCCGCCGGTTTGGCACTCATCTTCAGCCCACACGGATCGCCCGGGACCTGGCCGATAATGCGGGTGCTGGAGATTGCGCCGCTGCTTGCGACAAACTTGTCTGTGCCTTGTTTGGCGGTCGAGTCCATCACTGTCCATGCAGCGCCATTGTGCGTGACGACGGTGCTCGATTGTGTCTCACTGGAGGGACTCGTCAACCGAAACTCGATCGGCATGGATACGGGGATCAAGTTCTTGTACGCGTCGAAAAGAAACACAGCTCCGGTGATCCCGTCATGGAGCCCTACGGCCAATCGTGACGGCCGAGCCAGAAAACTGAGATCAGCGGGTTGGCTTACAGGCACTACATCAAAGGCGCCGCTCGCGGCTGAACCATTGCCGGCGAGAAAGACCGCATAATGGCCGGCATTGTAGAGTGTGCCTGCTGGGAACCATGTTGTCTCTCCTAACTGCACATCGCGCTTGAGTACCTGCCCGAGACCCGCGATATACAGCGTGCCCTTCCCCGTTCCTGTGCTTTGTATAGAAAAGGCTGCTCCGGCTTCAACCTTCGCTGGCAACATCAGTTCGCTGCTCTGCGCGCAGACCGGAGCAGCTACGCCAATCATCAGCAGGAATGCCGCCACAGCTCTCACGACACGCCTCCAGCGGTATACGATGCCACTACAGTGCGTTCGCTGCTGACCTTCCGAGCAAGATCTTCGGGAATGTGAATCTCAAATGGCACCGGCGTCTGCGGCAGGAGCGCGCTGTCGACGTACTGATCCGCGATCCACACGACGTGACCGGTGCTGTCATAAAAAGTCCCCAGCACATGGGCAACATTAACGACCTGTCCACTCTGGTTGATCAACTGTCCCGTCAGTGATGCTCCGGGTGCGGGGTTGAGATGCTCATTGTCGATCTCGATCACCGGGTCTGCCGATGCAGGAACCAGAGTGGAGAAGGGCGTCATGCGCACGCTCTGCACATCGGAAAGTGATGCCCCGGGGAATTGAATCAGGAATGGTGTCACCTGCTTTGGCAATAAGAGGTGAGAGATCTTGTCAAAACTGCCTTCGGTCGCGAACGGCGTCTGATCTTTTCCGAGCAATGTTGCCGTCACCGAGACGTATGCGGGCACGACATCCTCATTCAGCAGCTCGCCGAGGATGACAAGCCCCTCAGCCCGCTGCACCGGATGCATATCGACAATACGCACATGCGGCGACTCTACATCCTGCGTGCCCCAGTCATCTCCCGGACCACGATAGATCACGTCCCATCGCAGGTAATTCACGGGAATCACCTGCGGCGGCACAACCGGCCTCTTGACGATGGGCCACTCCGCCACCCAATGATCTCCATCCCGAACTACATGCAGGTCGCGCGTGCTCACAGAAGGACCAACCACAGTGGACCAATAGAGCTTGAGCTGAACCTCTGCATCGTTGTCAGAGGCATGGAGCGGAAAGACTTCAACATGGTCCACTCCTGAATAGGTACGGAGGTTGGGGTAGTATCCCATCAGGTCGCCAACAAACTCAGGCTCGGTAAACTGGGCCTTATTTGCCAGGCTTTCGTAGGCTCTCTGCCATGCTTGGGCACGGATCTGGTCGCCGAGATTCTGAACTGCTGCTTCCGGCGTGGAAGACGAACGCAGCAACCCTTGGCCACCGGCGTAGGCGCGCGCGGAGGACACAGGCCACACGGTTCCGATAACGACGAGCCCTATGGTCGCCGCGCCGAGCATTCCAGCCAGCAGGCCTCCTTTGTTCACGAAACCATCCTCCCCGGAACGCGATCTTCATCGCTGGCGAAACGATACTTTGCCTGCGCTTCCTGCTGCCGCTTCTCCGGGATGAGCAGGACAAGAATTGCGAGAATACTGCTTCCGAACGGAAGGATGCCCCACATCAAACCTTGCCAATGCGGCGGCATCTGCGGTGCATTTACCGGTGTTGCCGGCGGCACGCCGTCCTTGCTCCAAATGGTGATCGTATCTTCGTCGAGATTGTCCACCGGGCGCCAGCCGGCGAAGGAGAGGAGCGGATCATAGTAATGGTCCCGCACCAGAACCCACTTCAATCCGTAATGGTCCGCGTGGCTCAGCATGGCGCGCAGTGCGTCCAGCCCAGGTTTGCCGAAATACTTTGAACTGGTGAGCGGACCGCCGCCGTAACGCGTGAGTTCCGGCAACATGCGTCCCGAGTTCCATTCTCCATCTACGCTACCGGCATCGGTCATCATCGCGAGCCGCGAGATCTTGTTACCGAATCCCAGCGTAACGTAGCGGTACTGATCGTGTCCGTCACGATTGAGCCATGAGGCCGCAGACCCCACATCGAAGTCTTCCGCGTCGGCAGGATGATAGGTTGTCCACCCCACTGCCAGCGCGCAGGTGAACGTAGCCAATACGGCAAGGCTAACGGCTGCACGCGCGCGATATCTCGCGAATAGCTCTGCGGCGAGCGCTCCAACGAAAGGCAGTGCGAGCAGCGTTGCCCAATAACTGAACCGCTCCATCGTCAGTACGTCGAATGCACGCCCCAGCAGAATGGGACCCACGGGCGTGGTACCGCCAAGTCCGAGCAGAAATGCGACCCAAAAGCCGAGCAGCAGCGGCCGAAGCCGGGCAACCATCGAGCCACGCATAAAGATAAACGGTAGCGCGAGAATCAGCGCTCCGTACGGCACCACGAAATAATTCAAGCCCCACTGTGGGCTCAAAATGTAATTAGCCCGGCTGGGGTGCGGGATGGGCGTCTGCGTAACCGGGTAGTGAATCAGCGCGATCCAGAATGGAAGCAGCACAATTGCAATCGCGGCACCCACAGCCAGGGTGATGATTAAAGTGCGGACAAGAAAAGCCGGCGTTGAAACCCGCACCCCGTTTTCGCGGTCGAGGAACGCCAGCGCAAGCACGGGCAACGCGAAGAAGAACGAACCGAAGAGCAATGTAGCGTGGTGCGCAGCTGCGGCCGCAGTGAATAAAATGCTCGCTTTTACAAATGAACGCCAGCTCCCGCGTCGTATCCACTCGAAAAGAAAAGGAAGCGCGTTGAGATAAATGGGCGCTGCAGCGGTTGTTCCTAACTGCCCGGCAGAGTAAACCAGAAAGCTTTCCGAACCGAGAAAAATGCTTGCCAGCGCGGCAATGGACGCTGCGCGCGGATTGACCCACAGCTTTGCAAATCGGTAGACGCCCACTACCAGCAAGAGGATGGCAGCGAGCTGCACGGCCATGTAGGCCAAGTCCAAGCCAACGGCATGGGAAACCAAAGCGACCCATTGTTGCGGCAAAGGGGGATACGTAGTCTGCGAAAATCCCGCGTACCACTTGGGATTCCAAGGATCGAACCAATGATGAAGATAGTGAGACGCGAAAAAGATGTGAAAGTTTGTGTCGTACGACTTCAAAGGCAACTTCATTAAGAGAAGCGGAAGATGGACCGCAACCGCCGCCATCAGGAGAAGGCTCATCGATATGGGGCGTTGAGGTAATTCCAGCGATTCAGATTTCTGCACAGGTGCTTCTCCAAACAATGGTCGATTCAAATTGGTCAAGAAAGGAGATAGCTCCATCGGCGCCATGTCATTCGAATGAACTGCCGGGTAAAAATAAAATCCGAAATTTTACACTCTTATCCGTTCGATTAAGAAATGTACCAATGTGGTTGCTTTGTATCAGCTCATGGACGCCCTTTCCGTTTACATGAATGCATCCGATGCGAAAGGCATTTCATGTAGCCAACATCCGGGCTGGTTTGGGAATCAAATTGCTCATTGCCGATTTCGAGGGCCCTGGTGACCCCCTTGATAGCTAGACCTGCACTTCTCAAGGCTGTATTCGTGTTCGTCGCATTGACCTGCGCCGCTGGCGCGCAAATTTATCAAGTAGGCGGCGGAGCTTCGAGCAATCCCCAGCCTCAATCAAATCAGTCTGGCGCCCAGGCGCCGGGCCAATCTCTTGGCTGGGGATCGAACATCCAAAACGCACGGCTTGCGAGTGCCGCGCAACAGGCCCTTACGCGAGGTGATCACGCGCTCGCATTCGAGTATGCACAACGCGCAGCGAAGGCCGCTCCCAATGATCCACAGTTATGGTTTCTGCTTGGTTACGCAGCACGGCTAGACGGGAAGTATCAGGAATCGGTGGACGCTTACAATCAGGGCCTTCATTTAAGTCCTTCTTCATTAGAGGGGCTCTCCGGCCTTGCGCAGGATTACAATCTCATGAACCGCACGGAAGACGCAGAGCGCCTCCTCAAGCAGGTAACCTCCGCAGATCCAGGACGCGTAGGGGATCTGTTACTGCTCGGCGATATTGATATGCGCTCTAAGGACTATACCGGGGCTATTGACTGGCTCAATCGAGCAGAGCGCCTTCATCCGGACGCACGTTCGGAACTGCTGTTGGCTCTTTCATACCAGCAGCTTAAGCAGATGGACCTTGCAAGCCAGTACCTCAACATGGCGGAGCACCGTGCGCCGAACAATCCTGATGTGCAGCGATCGCTTGCAGGTTACTATCGCGAGATCGGCAAATATACCGAAGCGATTGCCGCGCTCAAATCAATCCGCAACCCGAAGCCGGACGTTACAGCCGAGTTGGCTTATACCTATCAGCTCGATGGCAAGCTCGAAGACTCTGCAAACCTCTATGCGGCGGCTGCAAACGCAATGCCCAGGGATCTCATACTGCAACTCTCCGCGGCGCAGGCGCAAGCTGCGACCGGCGCTTTAGACGACGCGAACTCTTTTCTTAAGCGTGCCCAGGAACTCAATCCGAGTGACTATCGCCTGCATGCCGTTCGCGGACAAATTGCGCAGTTGCAGAATCGTGATGCGGATGCGGTTACGGAATATAAAGCCGCACTAGCTAACCTGCCGGCAACTCCTGTCGAAGGGCCCCTCTATGGCATCCAACTACACATGGATCTGGTGGCGCTCTATGATAACCAGGGAGATGAAAACGCCGCACACAGTCAGCTTCAGCTGGCGCAAAACGAAATCGGCTCTGTCGATCATTCCGGGCCTGGAAGAGAGCCATTCCTGCGCCTGCGCGCATCGATCAGGATGAATGCAGGCGATCTGGACGGCGCACTGTCCGATATCAGGGATGCGCTCGCCATGAGTTCGCTCGACCGGAATGACCTCCAGCTCGATGGCGACATCCTCATGAAGATGGGGCGTGTCGAAGATGCAATCGGGATCTATAAGCAGATCCTGGCCAAAAATCCCAACGACCGGTTTGCCCTCACTTCGATCGGCTACGCGTCACGGGCAGCAGGCCGCGACGAGGACGCGGAAAGATATTTCCAGCGCCTCGCGCAAGCCGAGCCTTCGCTGTACGTCCCATATCTCGCACTCGGCGATCTCTACACGGCGCTCCGCGAGTTCACCAAAGCACAGACATCTTATGAAAAAGGCTACGCAATTGCCCCGCGCAATGCGCTCATTGTAGCCGGAGGCATGAATGCTGCGATCGAGGCGCATAACTTGAATCTCGCTGGCGCCTGGCGGGGTCGCGTCACAGCCGAGATGCGAGACCAACCCCAAGTTCTTCGCGAAGAAGAAAGATATCTCAGCTTCGAAGGCAGATACAGCGAATCGGCTGAGGTCGGCCGTCAGGCGATCAAGGTGCTTCCGCACGACAGAGATGTGGTTGTCTATCTCGGCTATGATCTGCTGCACCTCGGGCAATACGACGCGCTGCTGACGCTTACGTCGAATTATCTCGATGTGCTTCCGAAAGAAGCCGATATCCCCTTGCTGGAAGGATATGTCCACAAACATCAGGGACTCGCTGAACAGGCAAGCGAGGATTTTACGGAAGCTCTCAAGCGGGATCCCGAAATCGTTACCGCGTATGTCAATCGCGGTTATATGCTGAATGACCTTCACCAGCCCGCAGCAGCCGCGGCAGATTTCGAGTCGGCCCTGAAAAGGGAGCCGAATAATGGTGAGGCGCATCTCGGTCTCGCTTATGCCAGCCTGGACCTGCACAAATCGCAGACGGCCATACGTGAAGCTGATCTCGCCGAGCGCGATTCCGGCGATTCCCGCGATGTTCACGTGATTCGTGCAACAGCGTATGCAGACGAGGAAATGCTGGCCAAGGCCGCTGATGAATATAAGGCAGCGCTTAAGTTCACGCCCGATGACGGCGCTTTGCATCTTGGTCTGGCAAGTGTCATTTTTTCGGAGCACCGATATCGCGACGCAATTGACGAACTCCAGATCGCCGAGAAGGCTTCGCCCGAAGACCCCGATGTCGATGCACTGTTCGCGCGCTCGTATGCAAATCTCGACGATCATAGCCAGACATTGCGCTATGTCAACCTGGCGGAACAAAACTCCGGGACAGGCATGTCCGCGATGCGAAGCCGCATTTTCGTTTCCACAGGAGAAGCACTGGACATTCTCGGAGACGATAGCGCGGCGATGGACCGTTTTCGGCGAGCGCTTGAAATTCCCGGCAGCAATCGCATTGGCATCCGCCTCGCTATTGCGCAGTTGATGGTTCAGCAGGGCCATCCCGACGATGCAGAAAGACAGATCGCGTTGGGCTGGATGGAGGCCGCTGCAGGCGATGCACCGGCCCCCACGGGAAACCAGTTCATTGCAGCGGCAGATGTATTTCGCTCCACGCATGACTACGAGCTGTCGCAAACATATCTTCAGCGCGCCAAGTCAGCCGGAGCTCCAGATACGGACGTGCGTATCGGACTGGCCAACAATTATCTTGCGCTCGGAGACACAACTCGCGCCCAGGCCGAGCTCAATGCCGTCAGCGCAACAGGTGAAGATCCGCCCAGTTATCAGTATTTGCTCGCTGAGGCCAACGTCTTTCAACAGGAGCACCAGGGAGCTCAGGCGCTCACCTCGTTTGCGCAGGCTTCCAATGCTGAAGGTGACGACGAAACCGCCGAAGAAGGCATGCTTGCCATTGGTGCGGATGAAGGGCTGCGTGTGACTCCCAATGTAAGCCTTCTTTCTGATTTTTCGATTCAGCCCATCTACGAAGACACCACCGTCTATGTGTTGGATTCCAAACTGGACGCGACATTTGCCGTTCCAAGCACGGATACGTCTCTTCTTCCACCGCCGCGTTCCTCACTGCAAACGGAATGGACCGATGCCTTTCACCTCCACCTTCCGCACATGATCACCTCCGGCGGATTCTTTCAGCTTCGAAATGCGCGCGGCCCGATCTCGGTGCCTGCCACTAATTCGGTTGTGAACCGCGATACGACCGATACCACGTTGAACTACGGAGTAAACCCCACGATCCACATCGGAGATAACTCACTCTCGTTCGACGCCGGGGTCCAGGAGACCTTCCGGCGCGACTCTCTGACTCCCGTGCAAATGAACCAAAATCTCTTTCGCGCTTTCGCCTACGTAACATCGAGTTCCTTTTTCAATGCGGTCTCTTTCAGCGGGTACGTCCTTCACGAGGCCGGCCCATTTACCGAAAGCAATCTTCATTCCCGGGCCCTTACTGGCGCGCTGGATTTTCGCATAGGCGCTCCGTGGAGTAAGACCGCGCTTGTCACAGGATGGGGAATGAATGACCAGGTCTTCTCACCGGTTCATTATGAGGATTACTACACTTCGACATACATCGGCATGGAGCGCCGATTTTCGCCGCGGCTAGACGTGAAGGCCATCCTGGAAGATCTCCGCGCGTGGCGCGTGGTGGGGACAAATTCCGGAATCGCCCAAGACCTGCGCCCCTCCGGCGCCGTCGATTTTATCCCGAAGCGGAATTGGGACGTGCAGTTCTCCAGCGCGTACTCCAGCACGCGAGGATTTCACGTCTATGACGCCATTCAAAATGGGTTCTCCATCTCCTATGCCAAACCATTCCGCCGCAAATTCAATGACGTTTCCGGGGCCGTTGATCTTGCCTATCCCATTCGTTTCTCGGCCGGCATGCAGCAGGAGACCTTTTTTAATTTCATCGGAGCTCAGAATCAGCAATTCAGGCCGTACGCCGAAGTCAGCATATTTTGAGGTTAGACTGCAATGAAAATATGTTTAGTTGCTACGTTTCCGCCGAGCGGACGCCAATTAAACGAATACGCGTTTCATATTGCGCGCGAGTTGCGACGTCATCCTGAGGTCGAATTGACGATCCTTGCTGACGAGCTTACAGAGTACGCATTTGCAACCGATCAAAACGGCTGCCCGCTTCCGGTCGATAGCCAGACGGAATTGCCCGGATTCAATGTGGTGCGTTGCTGGAAATTCGGCAGCGCCGCGAATCCCATACATCTATTAAAAACGATCCGTAAGCTAAAACCGGACGTTGTGTGGTACAATCTGGTCTTTTCGAGCTTCGCAACGCCCGCCAATCCATTCGCCGCATTCGCAGGACTTTCCACGCCCGCTTTAACGCGCGCGGCGGGCTTTTACACGCACATTACTCTGCATCACATCATCGAGCACGTTGACTTTGCTGCTGCCGGTGTCCGCCAGGAAAAGCTCTTCCGCCTCGGAACGGACTTGATCACCCGTGCCTTGCTCGCGGCAAACTCCGTCTCCGTGTTGCTTCCCGGTTATCATCGCACGTTGACGACTAAGTACTCCGCTCATAATGTGCTACTGGGCACTCATGGAACCTTCGCCACCGTCCCCACCCCACCTGACTTTACGAAGCGCGGCAATCCTGATAAACGCATCCTGGCCATCGGACACTGGGGCACTTATAAGCGCCTTGAAACTTTGATGGAGGCTTTTCCGCGAGTACTCGAGAAAGTACCGAACGCCCGCCTCATCGTGGCTGGAGCTAACCATCACACGAAGACCGGATATTGGGAATCGATCCGTGCGGCCCAGCCATCGCATCTTCCCATTGAGTTCCGGGGTTATGTTTCGGAAGAAGATATTCCCGAGCTTTACCGGACTACGTCGATTGTCGTGATGCCATACGATTCGGCAACGGGTTCGAGCGGGCCGGCTCATCAGGCATGCGAATACGGTGTTCCGATTGTCTGTGCAGACATTGCCGACTTCCGCGGCATGGCTGCAAACGAAAATATGGCCATCCTCTTTCACAAAGCCGGTGACGCGAACCAATTGGCTGAAAAGCTCGTTGCAATTCTGCAATCGCCAGAGCTGGAGCGGCAGATGGCGGAACAAAACTTTGCTGCCGGCGCAGAGATGACTATGAGTAATGTAGTGGCAAATTATCTCCGCTGGTTCGAACTCAACAGGCACAAAAAAGTTCTTTCCCGGATTCGTAGTTTTTCAGAGCTGGATTGCTCATCACCCAATGCCGAAGCTTCGCCTCGCCGGAACGCTCCCATGCGGGAAAAGCAAAACCCGCTTCGAAGCTTTGAACCAGGAAGACACTATACCGATGTAGATAAATTTGCCGGCTCATTTGCAGACGAGGGCACGGCAGCTTCAGAAAATCGCTGATGTGATGGATAAGAACAAAAAGCACCCGTGGAGCATCCATCCTTTAGCTCTTCTTCATCCAACTAAATGCTCTGTTCCCGGGTTATGGTTTGACGGCTAATGGACACGAAGTCAGACACAAGCCAATCTGTTCCCTCAGATTCGTAATGGCATGGAATGATTGGACCCGCTGAGCGGCATATTTTAATTGTCTAGTCCATTTGCCCGCGCACGGCGCGGACGAACGTGCTTGCATCAGCAGCACGAAGGAGGATGCTTTGCTACGTACGCGTGTGAGCAGATTCCTGCCCTTGCTTTTCTTTTCGAGTGCTGTTGCTCCCTCACTTCTTCTGCCGATCGCCGGATGCGGCGCACCTCATTTAAATATCGAAACTGCTTCGCCGCAGGTCTCGATTGCAGCGAATCCCGCTTCGATCAAGGCGGGCGCCTCGTCTCTGTTGACGGTCACTGCGAGTAATGCCGCGCAAGTTACAGTAACCGGAACGGATGGCAGCACCTATAAGCTGAGCATAACCGGAGGAACGCAGGCAGTCAGTCCGGCAGCAACCACCACTTACACCGCCACGGCGACAGGAGCCAGCACGAGTGCGACCGCCACGGTATTAGTCACAGTAACGGCAAATCCTGCGCCTACCGTGACCATTTCTGCCAACCCTTCGTCTATCGCGGCAGGCGGATCGTCCACATTGACTGTCAGTGCCGTCAACGCGACTCAAGTCATTATTACTGGCAGCGACGGCAGCAGTTACACCATGCCGCAACCTAATGGCGGCACGATATCCGTGAGCCCCTCCGCTACGACAAGCTATACCGCTACGGCAACCGGACCGGGCAGCACAGTCTCCGCCAGTGCAACTGTCACCATCATAGCGAATCCTGCTCCTACCATAACGCTTGTGGCAAATCCGACGACGATTGCATCCGGGAACTCATCTACCTTGACGGCGACTGCGAGCTACGCAACACAGGTCTCCATCACAGGAACGGACGGCAGTTCATACAATCTTTCATCCACAGGTGGGAATCAGTCGGTAAGCCCGACCGCGACTACCACGTATACGGCAACGGCTACCGGAACCGGGGGCAGCACAACCGCAAGCGCCACCGTGACCGTTATGCCGCCAGGCAATGTTCAGTCCATCGATCACGTCATCTTCATGCTGCAAGAGAACCACACTTTTGACAACTACTTTGGGATGCTCAATCCTTACCGGGAAACGAATGGTTGGAATATCGGTGACGATGGCAATACATACAACGTAGATGGGATTGACGATAAGCTAAACACGATCAGCAATGAGGACGATCAAGGTACATCCTATTCGCTCTTCAAATTCACCAGTACCTGCGTTGATGATATGAGCTCGGCTTGGCTGGCGAGTTACGGTGACGTCAATCGCTATGACTTCCTCACTACGCGGCCCATCAACATGGATGGCTTTGTCCATAACGCCGAAGGTTACGCAATTAGCTGCTCCGCCCCTGATGCAGGCGGAACTTGCGCAGGCAGCTTTACCGATACAACCGGCCAGCGCTCGATGGGTTACTACGACCAGGGATTTCTCAACTATTACTACTATATGGCGTCGCAGTTCGCGATCTCCGATCGCTGGTTCTCGCCTGTGGCGAGCAAGAGCATTGATAATCGGATCGCCACGTTCACGGGAGGCACGACCCAAGGTCTGGTTAACGACCCTGGCAGTGACGACAATCTCGGCCAGCTCAATATACCAACTATCTTTCAGGAGCTCGATCAGGCGAATGTCTCCTGGAAGATTTATTACACGGTCACTCAGGGTTATTGTCTCGAAGAGGATGATTGTCCAGGTTCCGCAAACGACAAGTATCCGGCCACGGACTTCTCAAGCCTGACTTACTCTTATCAATATCTTTATGAAAATCCTTCCGGCGCGGCCTGCACACCGCCTACACAACCTTCTAGCGTGGTCGGCGACTCGACTAACTCGTTCTGCATTGATCCGAATCATATCGCGCCGCTCTCGCAGTATTACACCGACCTAACGAACGGCACATTACCGAGCTTTGCCTTTATCGAAGCTGGATATGGCAACAATGATGAGCATCCAGGTTCAGGCCAGTCAATTCTCGAGGGCCAGGCGGAAGTGGCTAACGTCGTGAATGCGTTTATGGCAAGCCCGGAGTGGTCCGACTCAGTATTCTTCTTAAGCTATGACGAAGGCGGTGGGCCGTATGACCATGTTCCCCCTGTGCCCGGCTCCTCTAACGCCAACACCGATGCGTCGCTTGGAGCGATTCCCGATATCTCGTCAATCGCTGTCAATCCTGATAGCTATAATCCGTGTGTGCCTCCTGGAGGAACACCCACCACGCATTGCGATTTGAGCTCGACCGACCCTGGAGCCAATCCAGGCGATGCGGCGGCCGTTAATGGCTTCGCGGCTCAGCTTGGCTTCCGCTTACCTAATATCGTCATCTCACCGTTCACTCGCAAACACTATGTCTCGCACATACCGATGGATCACACCGCTGTCATCAAGTTTGTCGAGAATCGTTTTATCGGCAGCTCGGCGCATTTGACCGCCCGCGATGCAGCGCAACCCAACCTGCTGGACTTCTTCGATTTCACGAGCATCCCGTGGGCCACGCCGCCTACGCCGCCAGCTCCCGTAACAGCGCAATCCCTGGGTTACGATCCGTGCACACCTGCCAGTTTTGCACCTGCGGTAGCTCAGCGAAAGCTGCAGTTCTTTTAAAGAACAATTCGACATGGCGGGATTTTCGCGTCTACTCGATTTGCCCGTTCCACATCAGGCTGCACGCAGTGCGGGTTGCCCAACTCTCAAGGCTCGACCCGGCGTGCACAACAAGAGTGCGGCTCATCATTCTTTCGCGCGATCTTTCGGATACGCAGGTTTAAGCAATTAGTCCGGCGCAATCTGACTGGCTATGTAGCGCAGGCCGTCATATTCGGCCTTTACACTCACATGCTCCCCCAGATGAAGATCCTCACTGGACGGCATACGAGCGGCGCCAAAAGAGATCTGATAGCTCCGTTGGTCTCGTGGATCGATCAAGACCAATGAGCCTGCGTGCAGATCGAGCGAAGAGATATTCCCGCTGAATGCAAAGGCCGCGCCAGGAACGGCAAGCACTGTGATCTTGTCAGCCATACCTCGGCCGCCCTGGCCTGACTCAAACTCCACAGCAACCAGCGACCCCTTCCGCAGATCCCACGGACCAGAACGCACCGATGCAAAAGCAGGCTGCCCCTCTCGCACGAATGAAGCTTCCCTGGCCACCTGCACTGTGAAGGGCTCGAGCGAAGCCGAGGAGGCAACGGTCAATGCGCCGCTGCCTGGATCGTAGCTCACCACTCGCCCTTCGTAGTCGCCTTCAGGAGCACGCGACAGCGTATGAATGCTGACGGCGAAGATATTGGTCCCATCCAGCGTCGTTTCAATCGAGGCATGATCTTCAGGACGCAATCCGCGTAGCGGAATACGCTTGCCATCTAAATAGACGAGGGTTCGCTCATCGAACAAGATCTTCATTGGCTTCTCGCCGTATACCTTCAGAACCAATTCGTCACGCACTGGATCGATGCTTCGAATTTCACCCCCGAAGATCGTGCTTTTCCCGGCTGGCGCGGGCGGCAGGTCGGCAGAAGCAGGCGCCGATTCGCCCGTCTTCAAAACCGAAGTTGGACTGCTGAGCTGTTCCTGTTGCGCTTGCGCCGCAGAGAGCTGCATAAGCGCCACACTGGCTACAATAATCGCCACAATAATTCGTTCCATATCGGCTTTTACCCTGGTTTGCGACGTTTAGACAATTATTTTGATGAAGCAAGCTGTGTTCCGGTGGCCTGGGAGACCGAGGAGACAACATAGCCCTATCGCTCGCATCTAATTTGTTGTGAACCCACATGTGGTCTCTCTGCGAAGTGGAACCTCTGAGAACACGATGATCAGCACATCGGCCAAATTTATGGCGGTCATAGTGGTCGTCGCGGCATCGGCGTTCCCATTGGCCTGGGCGCGGGACACTGTCACGATCGATCTCCCGCGGCACAGTCAACTCAGCCCTGTGCAACGCTTGAATCGCGAGGGCGTCGAGGCTATCAACAAGCACCAATATGAAAAAGCGGAGGCGATCTTTTTAAAGGCATACCTCTACGACCCTTCAGATCCGTTCACACTGAATAATCTTGGCTATATCTCGGAGTTGGAAGGCCAGTTAGACCGGGCGCGCAAGTTTTATCAGCTAGCAGCGGAGCAGGGTTGCAATGCCGCCATTGATCTGAGCAGTGTAAAAGACCTTCAAGGTAAACCGATGAAGGTGGCTCTCGAAAATATCGGTAATCTTCCCATGCGGGTGAATCGGATGAATATCGATGCGATGCGGCTTCTTTCGGAAGATCGGGGTTTTGAAGCCATAGCGGTTCTCGAGCAGGCACTTGCTTTTGATCCGCAGAATCCGTTCACGCTGAATAATCTCGGTGTCGCGAATGAAACTGTTGGCGATGAGTGGAATGCTTTGAAGTATTACCGCGAAGCGGCTGATGCGCACTCGAAGGAGCCTATCGTTGTCACGGAAAATCGTTCTTGGCGAGGCCGTTCCGTAAGCGAGATGGCGGCAGCCAGTGCCAAGCGTGTGGAAAGTGCGATGCAGCAGGCCAATTCGAATGACGTGCGGGCGCGCATGTTTAACTTGCGTGGTGTGTACGCAGAAAATCAAAACAACTGGGCTGCGGCGAAACAGGATTTTCTGAACGCTTACTCGCTCGATCCCGCCAATCCGTTCTCCATCAACAATCGGGGATATGTCGCGGAGAGAGATGGAGATCTGGAATCCGCGAAATTCTTTTACGAAAAGGCGCGCAGGGCCAGCGACGCAAGTGCGCAAGTCGGACTGGCAACGGATATCTCTGCGCAGGGAAAAACTATCTCTACTGTCGCCGCAGAAAGCGATCATAAAGTTGATGGAGCACTCAACAAATACAGTTGGGAACGTCACGGACAACCTGGCCCAATTGAACTCACGCCTCGCGGCGCTGCATCAGGAGAGGAAAATCCCGCACCGTCGCAACAACCTTCAACTCCGGATACAGAAAAGGCTCCCCCGGCGCCGCGGTCGCCTCGTTGACTCCGATCAAGGGCCCTTATATATGAGTAAACCAAAAATGCAAATTGCTTCAAACAATTCAAACAAGTTGATGTCTTTTCTTTCGCGTCTGCTGTTGCCTTCGGAAATCCAACTTCTTTATGCTTCGGCGGCTGCTGCAGAGTTAAGGCAGGAACTTCTGAGCCTGAACCACGATGACTTCGACGAGCTCGTCGTTCTTGCCGGCTCGAATCATGTGGTTATACGCGGCCTGGAAGTTTGGCTCTACTTATTACGCGAAGAGCAAAGCGTGCCGCACCGCGAATGGGGAATGCAGGCTCTTGAGGCCGAGCAGAGGCGCATCGCTCATGCGGTCAGGTTTCTCCATGAGATTTGCGCCGCTTTTGCAGAGCTCGGATATCGCGCGGCCGTTATTAAGTCGCTTGACCATTGGCCCGATCTTGGCAGCGATCTCGACCTTTACACCGATGCGAAGCCCCAGGAGATATGCGCATTCATGAAGACACGCTTCAAGGCGCGGATTGCGCCGAGGAGCTGGGGTGATCGCCTTGCGTCGAAATGGAATTTTCTTGTGCCCGGTCTACCTGAGGCGGTCGAAATTCACATGGGGCGCCTTGGACAGACGGGCGAGCAGGTTGCAATCGCCGCCACGCTCCTCGAGCGCACGCGGCGTATCACAACCCATGGTTATTCGTTCGATGTTCCATCGTTCTCTGATCGGTTGATGATCTCGACGTTGCAGCGCATGTATCGCCATTTCTATTTCCGGTTATGCGACATCGTGGACTCAGCCGCGCTTGCGGATCGCGGTCATATTGACTATGACAACTTGCGCGCCCTGGCCTCTCTTGCCGGTATCTGGGAGGGTGTGGCAACTTATCTGGTCATCGTATCGGATTACGCAAAGAACTATCGCGGCTCGGGGCTCGATCTGCCAAGCTTCGTCGTCAACGCGGCACGGTTTGGCGGCGATCTTATTTACTACGGCAAGGGCTTTCTGCGGGTCCCAATTCTGCCTCAATCCGCGCGTCTCTATGGATCGCAGTTCGCGGGCATGCTGGGAAAAGGCGAATTGCACAACACCGTTCGGCTCAGCCTTCTGCCTTGGCTTGCCACAGCAGCCGTGATCGGGCAAAAGCTTACCGGAAGCGATAAGGGGATTTGGTAAAGTCGCGGCACAAGCTCCGCGCACTGGATTTGAGAAAAGTATCGATGGCCTAACTTACAGAAAAGGGGGCGCCGGGCAGTTCGATTTTCCGGCCAAAAATTTATGCGTAACGTGCTATCGGGAACTCGCAATACGGGAACGCGCGCAAAGTGGTCGGCTGAAGCGGAGCAAACGGGGCCTGCCGATCGTGAGGCGTATAACCGGTCATCGCTCGCCATGGATGCCTTTGAAGATCAGGCCTCTGCCTGGCCGCAGCATATGCCCCATCTGATCTCACGGCGCTACGCGATGGCGGGCGGAGCACCTGGCGCGTTAGGGTGGAAGGGATTCCAACCGGTTTCATTTAAACGTGACCGCAAGTCCAGCTTTGTTTCTTTCATCATTCACGTTCTCATTGTCACGCTGGTTTTGTGGTGGAGTTTGACAAGCCACCCTCACGTTGTGGAAACCGCGAACACGGTTGTGACGCCGATGCACTTTACCCTTTACGCTCCTCCGCCGCCTCCACAGGTAATGCCGGTTGCCAAAGTGCAGGGCGGCGGTGGTGGCGGAGGCGCGCATCAGTTGATTGAGCCCACGCGCGGACATGTGCCCAAGGTTGCGCGCATCCAGACTCTGCCCCCACAGATTGTCAGGGTCGCCAATCCGAAGCTTGCTGTTGAACCGACGATGCAGGTCCATATCCCTTCGAGCAACCCTCTTCCCAATTTTGGAGTGTCTCAGTCACCGCAGATTGCTCTTGCTTCGCAAGGCAGCGGCAGCGGTTCCAGATTCGGGCACGGTCTTGGCGGTGGCATCGGCGCCAGCCAGGGTAGTGGAGCGGGCACGGGTAATGGTGGAGGTTACGGCGGAGGCCTGATGAGCGTGGGCGGAGGCGTAAGCGCGCCTATCCTTATCCATTCCGTCGAGCCGGAGTTTACCGATCAGGCCCGGCAGGCGAATTACACCGGCACCGTCTCCATTCAGCTCATCGTCGACTCGCAAGGTAATCCGCAGGATGCCCACGTGGTGCGCCATCTCGGTATGGGACTCGATGAAAAAGCCGTCGAGGCAGTGAATCAGTATAGATTCAGGCCGGCTGTCTATCAGGGGCATCCCGTTGCCGTGCAGATGATTGTTGAGGTTGATTTCCGCCTGCACTAAGAACAGATGCCTGGCTTGCAGAGCAGATATGTCCCGGCAATTCGGCTCAATAAGGAAACAAAAAATCGGGAATGCAGTGCTACAGACAGGTTCCTTGCAGCTGTGACAGAAAAGAAGGGCTTGCCATTCGCCTTACTTTTTATATCGACTGGCGCTATATATATTCTTTGCGAGGTTTCACGGCTTTATTTCCTGCGCCGTTTGCGTTGGCTCTTGCTTACCATTGGCGTAATAGCCATGGCGGGTGATCACGTGCAGCTTGCCCGCATTCGGCGAAGTTGCTTCCACATGCACGACCCGGTAACCGCCCAAGCTGGCCGACTTAGTCGAACGGTACGCAAGGGTGTATTGATTGCGGATGACACGAGCGATCTGGGCCGCAATACCGTTCACCTCGTCCAGTGAACGCGGGAAGTATGCGACGCCGCCTGTCTCCTGCGACAGCATCTCCAGCGCTTGCCGCGCCTGCGCGGACTCGTCCTTATCCGCATCGAAGAGCAGCCCGATGGTATACACGACCGGGCCACCTAAATCCTGCACACGCCGGATAGCTTGCTGCAGATCGAGCCGGGAGGCATTGTCTGCGCCGTCGGTAATGATCAGGAGAATCTGCTTGCGATCCTTCGCATGTTTGGCCAGTTCGTCGGCCGACGCGGCCACCGCGTCATATAACGCTGTCGTGCCGTGCGAGTCGAAGCGTGACAAGCTGCGGTTCAGAGCTACCAGGTCCGAGGTAAAGCCCTGATCGAGATAGGCCCGATCATTGAAGTTCACCACAAAGGCTGCATCACGCGAATTCGATTCCCGCAGAAGATCCATCGCGGCCAGGTTCACGGCGGCGCGCTTGTCGCGCATCGAGCCTGAGTTATCCACCAGGATGCCCATCGATACCGGCTGGTCCATGTGCTCAAAGCCATTGATAGTCTGCGGCACGCCGTCTTCCCACACGCGAAAATCGCGCTGATTGAGATCCGTCACCGTCCGGCCCTTTTCGTCGATGACCGTGCAGTTCAGCAGCACTTCGTCTACATTCGCGTGCAGAACGTACATGCCGTCCTGCATCTTTTGCGGCTCGCCGTTTGCGCTGTTTGGAACGGCTCCGGACGGCGCATTTATTGCAGTGGCCGGCACGGCCGCAGGCTCTTCGGGATCAGGTGAGGCAATCGGATCTCGGTCTACATCCAACGGAGGCTGCATCTCAGGACGCGTTGGATCTTGCATTTCTGCAGAGTTCGTCGATTGCGCCGGAGCACTCGGCATTGCCCGCGCCTGAGACCATAACAGCGACCCATGCCAGCAAACCAATCCGGCGGCGCCCAAAAGCATGGACCGTAAGAAACGTGATTGCAATAAGATCGTCGGGATCATAGATTCGCGAAGATCAAAGACAATGTCATCTGAATTGGATGCGAATTCGGGCCCAAGCAGGCGTATCGCGCCAAGAAATGTCTGCTGCGGCTTCCTATCTTTCCAACCGTCTTCGAAAGAATGTGAGTTGTCAACGTGGATCGTCTCATTATGAACTTGAAATTATCTAAAATGAGACTATAATCCTTCATTGAAGAGGGCGATGCATGGCTACATTTCAGACCTTTGCTGCTCCGGGCTATCAGTTCGAGGCGACTCCGGACCTTAGCCGGCTGGAGACACGCGAGCGCCTCAGCCAATCCGCGGTCGACGGGCTGTTTAGCATTGCCGAGCAGTGGCGTCTTTCCATCGATAAAATCGGAGAACTGCTCGGCGGTGTGCCGCGTTCGAGCCTCTACAAGCTCAAAACAGCGGCGGGAACCTTGCGCGTGGACGAGTTGACCCGGATCTCCTATCTCGTAGGCATCTATAAGGCTTTACATATCCTGTTGCCCGACGAACTGGCGGACCAATGGATGACCCGGCCCAATGACAATCTGCTCTTCGGTGGCCAGCCTCCGCTCGATTACGCCATCCGGGCTGGCATTCCTGGCTTACAGCAGATTCGAAGCTTGCTCGATGCGGCGCGGGGTGGTCGTTAATTGGCGCATATTCAGAAAATCGAATACGCTGCGACGCACAGGCTCATCCCTGCGAAGTACGGTACCAGAAGTGTCCTTGAGAAGCTCCCGCTTCCGGAACAGGTAATCGCCGACCTGACTGAGCTGGATGCAGCTACAAACGAGCGGAAGATTGCCGAGCGGTCCGGGAATCCGGCGATCGGCCCGCACGAGCTCCTATATGGCGTTCCCAATGCGCATATCGTCAACGCAGCCTTCTGTCATCCAGGCCCGCATGGCGGCCGGTTCAACAGTCCGCGCCGCGGAGCCTGGTACGCCGGAGTCGAGGTTCAGACTTCGATCCAGGAAGTGGCTTACCACAAACGAAGATTCCTGAAAGAAGGCCGCATCGCAGGCCGGCATACATTTGAGTACGCCGAGTTCCTTGCCGATTTCTCCGGCGATTTCCATGCCCTCGACGGACAGGAGCAGCATGACTGCCTGCAGCCGGAGCCTGTTCCGCAATGCTATGGACCTTCGCAGTCTCTGGCAGAAGCGCTTCTCTACGCAGGATCCAATGGCATTGTGTATCCCAGCGTCCGCAAAAAAGGCGGCGCCTGCATCGCCTGTTTCCGACCGGCCCTCATTTTCCATCCCCGCCGCGGCCGCGGATTCAGAATCAAGCTCGATGCCGCCACGGGTAAGTTGTCTTCAGAGATCTTTGCTCTGGACGCGTGAGCCGCTCAACGAAACTGGCGTACAAACTCATCATTGAGAGGTCTTCACATTTCTATGAACTCGGCATCATGCAAGGAAGTTCGCCCGGCCGCTTGGATACACTAGATCCATACTCCCGGCCTTGCATAGCGCACGCTGCGGTTCTCAATCGCGCGCAAAGTGCCAGAGTATAATCAGATTTTGTCGCAGACAGCAGCGCCAACACAATGCAGATAGGAACTGTGCAAGCGTACCCCAAGGTACAGGTGCCACGGATTTGAGTTCCTCAGTCGGATACATTGTGAATGCATCAGCCCATCAAATTTGAGGTCGGCTAGCTTGAAACTCAATGAACTCTCGGCAGGGGCTCTAAAAGAGCTGTTGGAGGCCGGAACTGTCTCCAACTGCGACGTAATGGCGGCCGTTCTTGACCGAATCGAGACGGTAGAAGAATCTATTGGCGCTTTTCTCACTGTGCGAGATAGACAAGCACTCATGAGAGAAGCTGAGGCGGTTGACCGAAGAAGGCGCAAAGGAGAGCGGATCGGCGCGTTGGCTGGTCTTCCAGTAGCCGTTAAAGACAATATCTGTACCGAAGGTGTTCGTACCACTTGCGCTTCGAAGATGCTTGAGTTCCATGTGCCGCCGTACGACGCCACTGTAATAGCCAGGATAAAGAACGCCGATGGAATCGTTCTCGGCAAGACAAACATGGATGAATTCGCAATGGGTTCATCAACCGAAAATTCCGCTTTCAAAATTACTCGAAATCCGCATAACCTGAGTTACGTGCCTGGAGGTACAAGCGGTGGCTCCGCGGCGGCTGTTGCTGCGAACGAAACGATCCTGGCAATTGGCTCCGATACTGGCGGCTCGATACGGCAACCTGCATCGTTTTGTGGCGTAGTGGGACTGAAGCCCACATATGGCCGAGTATCTCGGTTCGGTTTGCTGGCGTACGGATCGTCATTGGATCAAATAGGCACTCTAACCAAGACGCCGGCAGATGCTCGTCTTTTGCTGTCAGTGATTGCGGGGCATGATCCCAAAGATGCCACGAGCGTCGGCTTTAAAGACGGAGCCAACGCAGAGCCGGAAAATCTCAAACCGCTTAAGATCGGTATCCCTAAAGAATATTTTATTCAGGGTGTAGATTCGGAAGTGCTCGCGTGTGCGACGCGCGTCACATCTGTATTGAGAGAGCTTGGACACGAAATCATAGAGATCACGCTCCCCCATACACCGTATGCAGTGCCTACCTATTATGTCATTGCGGCCGCTGAGATGAGTTCCAATCTCGCCCGCTACGATGGCTGCCGCTATGGCTATCGCTCATCTTCTTATGCCAGTTTACGAGACATGCTAGTCAAGACCAGAACAGAAGGGTTCGGCCGCGAGGTTCAGAGGCGGATTCTCTTGGGAACCTTCGTGCTAAGTGCAGGCTACTACGACGCCTACTACGAGAAGGCTATGAAGGTTCGAAAGCTCATCTGCAGCGACTTTCAGGAAGCCTTCCTTCAATGTGACGCAATCATGACTCCTGTAGCTCCGACCCCCGCATTCAAGATCGGCGAAAAAACCTCTGATCCGCTCAATATGTACTTAGTCGACATTTTCAGCGTAACCGCAAATCTCGCGGGTTTACCTGGAATTAGCATTCCTTTTGGTCATTCCTCTCAAGGATTGCCGCTCTCGATGCAATTTCTCGGCCGGTCAGGCCAGGAAGAACTCCTGCTTCAATTGTCCACGGATCTCTGGAAGGCCAGCCCGGAATAGGCACATTGGACGAAAGCTTTTCGGGCAGGCTCTACGATTCTTGGGCTCTCCTGTTTCCTCAGCGCTTAGAGTTCGGTTGCTTCATCATGCTCCTCGCGCCAGTGAAGAGTCTTTGCGCATCTCACAACCTTCCGTGGACTATGCAGGAAAGTTCCGCACTCCCCATTGCGCAGATTTCAGCAGCACATAGATAGGCTGGCGATTGCCGGGAGTCAATTTCTCCGCAGCAGCCACAACATGCGTGGCGTGGCCTTTGGGCGAAGACCGACGGCGATGCAACTTTCTGAATGGTTATTCGTCAGACAAAACAGAGGTGAGATTCACCTGTATAGGTTCTGACAGGTTTGGTTTGATCCACCGAGCGCTCGACCTAAGTCTCTGACCGTTTGATTTTGTACCATCTCGGGTTTCCCAGGTCTCGTCCGCCGCGGCGGACGAGACCTGGGAAACCTGGATGCCAATGTACGAATTCATCCGGTCAGAGACCTAGTGATGGTTCGGCGTGAACGATAGACGCACAACCGGCGAAATGGCTGGAACAAAGATGCATCTATGGGCAACGAAGCGGTTTGCAAAAAACGGGACCGCGATTGCACGGCAAAATTCGCTTTGAAGTGGGAAACATGAAACATCAATTTTCAGTTTCATGCGCGCGCACGTGCGTGCGTCGGCTAGCAACGTCCATTGTTTCGACGGCGATGGTCACGGGAATCATGCTGAGCGCGACAGCCGCTCAGGCTCAGAACGCTGCGCCAGCCGCTCCCAATCCATCTGTCGCTCAGAGCGCACCCAACGCGATGGGAGGCATCCATGGCCAAGTCACCGATCCAAGCGGTGCGGTCATTCCCAACGCGACTGTCGTCGCTCTTACAACTGCCGGTCAGGTTGCCGGAAAAGCGACTTCGAATGGCCT
>JASHQE010000044.1 GCA_030037705.1 Acidobacteriaceae bacterium
CACCACCCTCTCGCGCAGAATACACCACCTTGAGCCCACTGAATCGCTTGCTAGACTTAAGTCAAAGTCGAAGGAAACACTGATTACTTATCAATATGACGTTCCATGAGAACGGCGTGCCGCTTCGTACTCTGCGGATCAGAAGCGGCCTCAGCCAAAGGGAAGTTGCCGAGCTTCTTGGCTTTCGCAGCGACTCACCAGCTTTCCGTCACGAGTGCGCGAAAGCGATACCCGATTTGCGTACTGCGATAGCCTACGAGATCATTTTCCACGCCCCGATTTCATCGCAATTTCCGAAGCTTTATCGGGCCGTCGAGCCATTAGTCGAAGAACGCATCGCACAATTGCGAAAGCGATTGGAGGACCAGCCAGGGCGCGGGCCGGATGCAGCTAGAGATGCGCGCAAATTAGAGTTCTTCTGCGAAAGAGAGAATGCTGATACTTACTAGCTCTGCGCATGAAACTCAGGATTTACGATCCAGTCGTGCTCGCAATCGATCTCAGACATAGACGTCTTGGCTATGCAGCCTTTCAAGGACACCGGACTCTTTTGGAGTGGGGGCAGCGATATTATCCCGCTGTTGGCGATGCTGAGCGGGAAATTGCGGAGAGAAGATTGTCGAAACTGCTGAGCGGAATTGCTCCTGATCTCATTTTGCTGAAACAGGAGCGATGGGATCGGGCCCACACCGACGTACATCTCGCAAACCCCATTGCGGCATTGCAGGGCGAGGCAGTCCGCCGCTCAGTTCCTATTCGGCTCATTCAGGACAACGCCATTCGGGAAGCATTCGAAATGTTCGGATGCCGCACAAAGCCTGAGATCGCTGCTACGCTTGCCAGCATTTTTCCGGAATTGCTAAGTAACATTCCTCCGCCGCGAAAGGTATGGCAAGCAGAGCACCCACGCATGAGCGTCTTCGATGCAATCGCGCTGGGCGTCGCTTACTGGCATCGTGAACAGAATCAAATCATTGTAGGCCGGACTGAGTGAGGCACGAACTTCTTCTTCGGCCCCTCACGTGGCGTAAAGACCAATAATTGCGTCCGCCATTTCGGTTGAGGGGCCGAAGAAGGACTTCACAGATGTAGCCTCTGGTGCATTCTCTTGACATCTCGGACTCGTCGAAGATAGCCGGTATCTTCAATCGCTTTCTCTGCGCTTCGAAGATGCATCAATGCCTGGCGACGATTAGACCTAAAAAGCCATGCAGCATTGATATGATAATCCGCCAAGTAAACCGTCATGCCTGAGTATTCGATGATCTTTAGGACTTCGGTGAGGTCGGAGTCTGTCGCGCGGGCTAGAAGCGGCAGTGGAAGCCTATGAATCGTACCCGCCTGCTGAATTAAGTCAGTCGCCTTGTCTAAATGTTCCTGTGTCTTTTTGGAACGCCTTGGAAGAGCTCGCCCTAGTAAGAGATGGTAGAGTCCCATATCGAGTGGACGGCGCTGATCTTCAGCCAAGCTGAGACCCTTGGTCGCGCGCCGAACGACTTCGGTTCTCGATCCTAATGTCAAAAGTAAGTCACAGTACAGGTATCCCGAAACAGACAAGAGCAGTGTGTCGGGTTGATGGTGCCGCTGTATTTCTTCGGCGTCTTTAAACTGTGCATAAGCCGCTTGAAAATCGCCGGTGTTGTGAAGAGCATCCCCAAATGTAGCTCGACACCTAACTCTGAAATACCAATCTCCGATGGGATTAGCAACATCTATAATGCCGCCACGATCTGCCGCATCCACCGCTTGACGCCCTGCCGAGACCGCCTCGGACAGTTTACCTAGAACAAGATTTATCTCGCTGACATTACCAAAAGCAGAGGGAGCGTTGCCCCAGTCCTCTAGGTTCTTCGCAGCATTCGCAGCTGCCTGAGAGGGTGCCAGGGCGTCTTTCACTCTGCCTAGTGCTCGAAGAGAAAAACCGACATCTCCGAGGACTTTCAGTTGTGCGGACGGCTCTAAATCTGAAACTGGTTTAGTCCACGGAGACTCAAAGAAATTGCTTAGCAGAGCTATACTCGTTGCATGTGCTCCTAGAACCTTGTTGAGATACGCGTCTTGGTCGCTGCGTAAGATACGAAGCCGGTAAATATTATTCAAACAATCGTGGTACTCGCCGGAACGACATCCATGGTAGATAGCTTGTAATAGCGGCGTCATTTCGGTGATCGATGAAGGTAGATACGGCTCTCGGCTTGCAAAGTATTTGTAGAGTGCATTGTGTCCCTCCTTTGTCGTCGACTCAGAGAAATGTTCACGAACAAGAGGGTGACAATCCACTACATTAGTGGATTGGTTCGATACCAGAAGCCGCGCAGCTTTGAGGCGAATCAGTGCCTGTCGGAAAGACTCAGCTGCCTCGTTTGCAACGACGAGCATCAGGGCGTCCAAATCCGCAGGCCTGTCAAAGTAACCTAATCCGCGGAGAATCTTGGCTTCTGGACCCACTGCAAACATTCTTTCATAAGCTGATATCATGCGGCGAGCATGGTCATACGATTGGCCTTTTTCGCTCAATAAACGACGGATTTCGAAACGACGAGTGATCTTATGGTCGAGATAATCGGCGATAAAGGTTCCGAGAAGTGTAAGGGCCAAAGGATGATTGCCATATTCAGCGGACGCTTTTTGCAACTCGTCTTCTATACCATCAATATTGAAATGCCGCAGGTATCTTGCGCCACTTGGTGGATCTAGGTTGAGTAGTTCTCTAGAGAGGCTCCGAGGAGGATCGTGCGGGAATTCGAGCGGAAGGCGCGAAGTGCAGACGACCAACCCTTTGTTCGAGACAATCAGCTCCCGAAGCAGAAGTCTTAACGCAGAATCGCGTAAGCGGCCGTCGTCTTCCTGCATAGGCTCCAGACCGTCAAGAATTAGGAGGACTTTGTGTTTACGAAGACTATCAGCAATCACCTGAATCTTGGCGAAAACTGATTCGGACGGAGCGATCCGAATGCGAAGCCAACTCATGATCTCAGCCAGAAATAGATCTGATGAAATCTGGCGATTGAGAAGATTCCCTTGGCTGGCGAATGACCAGCCAAATATTATTTCGTTATCAACATGGCTACGAAACCATTTATCGACTAGGGCGGTTTTTCCGCAACCTCCGGCACCGTAGATCTGAAGGAAGTTGGCTCCTTCAACCCATGCCCTCTCGATCAATGCCACGTCCTCTTCGCGTCCAACTAGCATTGGATCGACTATAGGAAGCGCGGAGACAAACACCCTTATGTTCGGCGTGTTGGCATTCTTGCTTCCAAAGTCGCTTTTTGAGTCTTGCATTTTCGTGGACGCCGGAATGCGGACAAGCCTATACCCGATCGAAGGCTCGTTAAAAGTTGCGAGTCCAATCTTTGCGAGCTTCTCGTCGAGCACCGGGAGCACTTTATCGAAAACATTCTCATTACGTTTGTTGCACGGCCCCCATGCAAAATCTATGATCTGTTTTCGATCTACTGGCACAGGGTGGTCCTGGAGTATCGCCTGAAAAACCTTCATCCTTGGAGGCGTCAGGAAAGTTTCCTTGCCTTCGAATTCGACTCGGCTGGAGGAAATATGAAAATCGCTCATTCTAAAGGTGAAAAGCGGCGATTGGTCAGACATTGGTCAGATACCTCTCAGGATGAGTTCAGAGTTGAGGTATAGGCCCGCTCGTGATGCAGCTGGCAATATGAAAACGCCCCAAGACGATGTCAGTCGCCAAGGGGCTACCGCGAAGATAATGCGCGGTAAGTGCTCAACCGGGACATCGGAATGAGCACTATTCCGCGGACCACGATTAACGTGATTCTCTCAATGTAGAGTAAGAGTATCCGGTAAATCTATAAATGTCAACGACTTGCGTGGGCTGGCCGATCTGCTTTGCCAAGTCGAATGGCATCCCGGAATAGCCCTCTCCGTTTAGTCCCGACAACTGCCATTCTTTGGCATTGGAGGGATGTGATGAAGCTAATTGTGAAGGATTCAATCCCCGCTGCTTGCGCTACCATTGCTCGCGACATCCAATCTGCGCAAGGTCATCAGACGATGCAGGCCTACTCGACCGAAGATGTTCTCAGATTGCTAAGTGCAGACAAAGATGCGATCGGAATCGTAGCATTTTTCCTGGAAGACCCGCGATTGGGCCTCGATCTCATGCAGAAGGTGCGAGATTTCTGCTCCGTAGAGGCCATTCGCTGCCCGAGATTTGTGGTCCGCACGCCGGGAGACCTTTCCAGTGCGCATGGAGACGTTTCGGGATACTATAGGAGGTTTCGCGCATTCGATGCTGAATGTATCGTGGCCGGGTCGATGGAACAGCTCAACTGGACAATCAGGAAGATGATCTCTGAACAAAGATGCGAGAACGGAAAGCCAACTTTCGTTGTTGAACGCACTCCGTACACCAGATTTTGGCTTCTCGGCGCTGTTGAGAGGGCGCTGTTCGCGATTGGCCCTCGCCAGCTTTCGCTCATGAATCACTTCGCGATCAACTTCGGCTGTGAGCTTTCGACGGTCAATCTGGCGGAAGCTGCTGACCTCACCCTTCCGTCGGTTCCTGTTTACCTTGCCAGGTTAAGGCAGAGATTCGATGAAACTGCGAAACCTATTGGCTTAAATTTTTTAGGGAAGGACGTGTTTCGCACTTTTCGGAAGGATGGCGGATTCGTCCATCTGCTTTGCGCGCGAGTCCTTTTCAATTGACGCTGCAGATGCCCGACAGATATTTTGCGAGACGTTCCACCGATAATGCCATTCGGAAAATCCAAGAGTTTTGCGAATAGCAATTCAGTGGTAATGCTCGCGAGCAGGGACCGCTACAAAATCATCGACACCTGTGTAGCGGAAAAAAGCAGATGCGTGGCCGGAAGCGGCCATATCGCTCGAAATATGTATAGTTTGGAATGGTCGGGGCGGAGGGATTCGAACCCCCGACCCTCTGCTCCCAAAGCAGATGCGCTACCAGACTGCGCTACGCCCCGATAATCTTTTGCTCAATACTCTTTGATTGTAACGCGAATTCCGTTTCGTTTTGGCAGCATAGGAATTGCGGAAAATATGCAAGGCTGCAAAAGCGCTCATTTTTGAGAGGAGGAAAGCCTTACTTGCCGGGAATTGCCGGAGAACTCGCCTGCGCATCATGCCGCTCCATCAGTTGCGCGGCTTCTTTCCCAGTGATCTTCAAAAAGCTCCCGTGCTTCGAGAAAGCCGGCAGAGAAATCTCCGCTGTGATATCGCGCCAATGCTTCCAATCCTTCGTAGCCACAGCCTCATAGCGCGCGCGTGGGGGACGGTAGTGATCGTAAAACACAACGTATTGGTCTCCGATTTGAATCGCCGACGGACCCTCCGACCAACTCTCGTTGATCGGCCCCGAGAGGTCGATCCATGGTCCCTCCAGCGTCGACCCGGTAGCAACGCGCTCCTGATACGTCAACGGATCCTGTGTTTGCTCCTTGAAGATCAGCCGGTAGGGCCCGCTCCTGGCGCGAAAAATTGTTGCATCAATAGTGACGTAGCCGGGATCGAAAAACACCGCCGGCCGCGAAAAAGTTTTAAAATCCGGTGTCATCGAAAACCAGATGCGGTTTCCGGTTTGGGCATCCTTCATCGAACTTGACCAGATCAGCAGCCACCGCTGCTTGGCAGAATCCCAATATGTCTCTGGAGCCCAAACATTGTTGGTCTCGGGGAAATCCGCCATGATCGGAATCTCTTTCTGCTCGGACCATGTGAGCAGATCGGGCGAGGTCACGTAGCCCAGTGAGTTCCCATGCCAGTTCCACGTCCAGACCATGTGGAAGAGATGGTCTGGCCCGCGCGTGAGATACACATCGCGCATCAGCTCACCGGGCTGCGCAGGTATAACCCATGGCTGACCGTCATTGAGCGCCCTATAGTGATAACCATCGTCGCTGAGCGCAAGATAAATGCCTTGATTTCCCGGCTCCTTGAAATAAGCGAACAGCCATGCGCCGTGCGCCTGGTGCGTTTTTAGCGTTCGCTGGCCGGCTTCGTATTGCGCCGGCTCTGCAGCCCAAGCTGCGAGTTCGCATCGCGCCGCAAGCAGCACCGCCGCAATGCAAATCATCGCATGGATTTTGATCTTCACTTCGTCTCCGCTAGATTCGTGTCGAAATTTGCATCCAGGAGTGCCTTCCCCCGCCAATGCGATTCGGATGTCGGCTGGCCCGTTGCGTCGAAATTGCGCCACGCCCAGGTTCCGTCACCGGCATATGTCTTTTCCCAAAATTTCGTTCCGTCGCGGCGATAAAACACTTCGTCGCCAATTTTTCTGCCGAGATGGAAATTCGCCGTCCACTGCCGTCGTCCGTTCTCGTAATAAAACGTCTGCTCACCCTCGAGCAGAATGCGGCCATCACTTGCGCGGCCTGTGGACCAGCTCGCCTTGAGCTTTCCATCGGGCCAGTTCTCATAATGCTTTTCAACATCGGCAATCGAATCCGGTTGCGGGGTAGCCGCCTCCGTATCCGAAAGCACCCAGGCCTCATTCAGCTCGATTTCATAATTGACCGTGTTTTTCGATGTCGCGATGTGAATGATTCCATCCGGCCCCTGTGTCGCGGTCACGTAGCCGACGGTCAAAATATCGGCAGGCAGCCGCTTCTGTTTCCACGTCTTGCCGTCATCATCAGACAGCGCAACATACGCGCCGTCCTTATGAATATGCTTCTGGTGGTTGGGATTGGAATCAGCCACAAAAAACAGTCGTCCCGAGGCCAGCCGGATCACGCTGGGCCGCTCGCCGCTCTCCAGCGGATCGAAGGGCGTCTTCGACTTCACCCACGTCTTACCTCCGTCTGCGCTCGTCGCCAGCGGCATATGCCCGTCGATCGCCGAGTTCTTTCCACCGAAGCCAAGGATGTCTCCATTACGCGCGATCACAATCGTCGTGTGCCGTCCCGCGGTGCGTCCGCCCGTGTCATACCAGGTTTCCCCGTTGTCGTGCGTAGCCCACACCGCCGAGATCGCGCCGTTGCCGTCGGCATCGCGGCCGGTCGAATCCGTAGGCAGAAAGATGGTTCCGTCTTTCGCGCGCACAATTGAATTGATGGGTTGCGAAACGTAACGGCCAATCGGAGCGGTGAAATGCGGAAACTCGATCTGAGCCCACGTCGCGCCGTTATCGTCCGAAGTAGTATAGGCAAACGGCGGCGCGCCGATCAGCCGCGGGAAGCCGAAGAAGAGCCACAGGCGCCCATGATCGTTCCAGAAGACCGGCGCAGCACAGGCAGCATCGGCAAAGTACGGCCAGGGTTCAGGCATATCCCAATCTTCAGAGCCCGCGCGGCGGCGCATGATGAGAAGGGTCTGATCGGGATCATCTTCCCAGTTCGGAGCGTTGTAATAGGCTGCAACTACATCGCCGTTCGCCAGCACCTGAATCGCCGAGTTGTGGTAGTTCACGCCCAGGCCACGCGCCAGGCCCAAACGCCAGCCCACCTCCGGCATCGACTTGCCGTTCAGGTCCGGGAACAGCTCATGCACGTGATAAAACGGCTTGGAGAGATCGGGCCCATCCGTCACATCAACCAGCGTCTGCTTTACATCCGTCATCAGGAAGTGCTGCGCATCGGGTGAGGGATGCGGCGCGGGCATCGGCGCCTGCACTACGCGAAACCCGATGTTGCCTTCCTTTGATTCGTAACTGGGAGCCATGCTGGCGCGATTTGCCGATCGCATGAAATACGGTGCCATGGCCGGATAGATTTCGCCCGGCTTCGACTTCTTGAAGTCCAAACCGCCTCCGCGTACGACGCGAAAGTATCCATGCAAGGGTCCGGTTGGGTCCGTCTGCGGGCCTGCAACATAAGACGCATACCAATCCGCCACCCACTCCGGAGTGCCCTCTGCAATTGTCACACCCCATGGATTCTCCTGATCCAGTACGGGCGGCGTTTCGCCGGTAAAGAACGGCGTCTGATGGCCGGCACGCGCCGTGTACTCCCACTCGGCTTCCGTTGGCAGCCGATAAGGCTTGCCCGTCTTCTTCGTAAGCCACGCGCAAAAATCAACGGCCTGTTCATAGCTGATCCCCGCCGCGTAGTCGGCATACGCCGCGACGCCTTTGTAGGAAGGATCGAAACGCTGAAACTCCTGCACGGTAATCAGATGCGTGGCGATCGCGAAACTGTGCGTGATCGTCACTTTGTGCGCCGGATACTCGTCGAAGTCTCCATGCACGGGCCGGTCGGAGTTCACGCCGAAACCGCTGACTACGGCATCTGACAGTGGTTGCGCATCGGCGCCCATGGTGAATGAGCCTGCAGGGATCTTGGCCAATTTTATGCCGCCGGTTTGCTGGGCCGACAAAGGCACAGAGATCATGCAGAAGACCAGTGCGGCCGTCATTTTGAAATCGAACACGCTGTGTAACTCCTCAAAGTGCAACGGAAACCACGAATCTGCTCTAGTATCCTGAGCCATTCATTTGCATCAGTTAAGTTTGTCATCCTGAGCGAAGTTTGCCGCGCTTTTTGCGGCAAGCGCAGTCGAAAGCCTGCCCTGAGCGAAGTCGAAGGGGATCTGCGGTTGTTCTTCAACGGATTCACCACACTAGCGCGGAAGTTCTGCTTCGATTGGGCCGAGTGTCGCACGGCCAGCTATCTTCTTCCCATCTACAAAAATTGTGAGTCCGCGCCCGCGATTGTAGTGCTTGCCTGTTTCGTCATAAACGATCGCGAGCAGGTGCCCATGGTATGGCAGCCCATCGAGCGCAAAATAGCTCCACGCACCGGCAGGCAGCAATGGATCGAGCACCAGCTTTTCGCCCGCGTTCGGCCGCAGGCCGATCAAGCCCGTAATGAGCGGATCGGCAAACCCGGAGTGGTTGTAATAATTTCCGCGCCCCACCTGCCTATGCTTTGCAATCAGGATGTCCTTGGCAATCCACTCATCCGTGTCTGCATCGAGATCTTCGTCGATCCAATCGATCACGCGCCCGCTCGGTAGCTTGATGTGCTGCGACAGAACGTAATTCGAGAAGAGCTGGTAATACTGCTGCTTTCCGATATACGGCTGCGGTCGGCCATCGAGAAGATTCGCCAGAGCGAGCAGTGTCTGTGTCGTCGCATAAGGCCACGATGGCCCATTCCACGTGCACTGGTCGTCGGAGGCAAACCGGAAGCGCGGGCTGCGGCGCTCCGCGGTGGTTGGACCATATTTTCCGGCAAATCCCTGCGGATCGAAGAGCTGCTCCCAAGCGGCATCGTGGCTCGGCGCGGGCGCGTAATATTCCCAGGGAATATATCCAATGAGCTCCCGCACGCCGGAAAGCTTCAGCACCGTGCCGGGATCCTTGAACTTCTTCTGCGCGCGAATGCCTGAATCTGCCGCTGCTGACAGATCCTCGTAAAACTGGTCCTTCGGGTTCCATAGCTTGGTCTCGATCAGATGCTCAAGTCGATCCGCCTTGGCCGCATACTCATCCGCGATCGCCGTTTTTCCTGCCGCCCGCGCAAATGCGGCGATTGCTCGTGCGTCCGCGGCCATATAGGTATTCAGAGGCGTCCTGTATCCGTCTCCGCCGATCGACTTTTCCATCGCGTCCCACGTATCGATCTGCCAGAACATGCCCACGGAAGGATCGAGATTGCTTGCTTCCCATGCTTTGTAGTTCTCAATAAGCGCCGGCAGAAGATCGATCCCTGGTTTCATATCGCCGGTCGCGAGGATCACGCCGCGCACGCTCGCAGCCCAGGGAAAACTGTATTTCCGCGCGCCCGCGCCAGGCTCGCTCCACATCCGCGCGTAATCCTCCGCAATGTGCGGATTCCGCAGCCAGCGCGCCTCACCCAGGTGAAACGGCGCCGCATCCGGCAGCGCTCCATAGAATCCAGCCGGATCTTGGGGCTTCGGAAGCCATTCCGTAATCACGAACCCATGCGGCGTTTCCACCAGATGTTTCTGCCAGGCATACCAGCGGAAGTAGTACATCTCCTCGAACCGTTTTTCAGAGGTATCAAAGAGAGGGATATTGGCTTTCATCCACGGCCATTCATCAAGCGGCTGTTTTCCCGTCGCTTCGCGTTCGTCGGCGGCAAACTGAGCAGCGTAATGTTCGTAATCAGCGGGATGAAGCACTGTAAAGATGTCTTTTGGGGGCCCTTTCTGGGCAGCGGCCTGCACAGCCAGCGTAAGTACAATGGCAGACGCAGCCAGACGACAGAACCACTGGGACATAGCGAAGAGCAGTTTACGTGTTACAGCCGCGAGGATCAAGCAAATTCTGAAAATAAACTACACAATTTGAAAATCGAGTACACTAACGCTGAGGGTCACCAATCGCACCCATTCGAGAACTGCTCTAAATAGTTGAGCAGACAAAGCAAGCACGGTCCTGTTGAGCGAAGTTGGGAGCGTTCTTTGCTCCCAACGGAGTCGAAACATCTGCGGTTCGCCACCTCGGGCACAGAATGATTGAGAATCCGCTGATTTTTGCCCACGGTTCACCGGACTGATCGCTCTTGCCAATTCCGCATCTCGGAATATACTTTACGCCTACAATCGAAACTACGGAGGAAGGGATGACCGGACGCATGGGTGACGGGTTGACAAACGAAGCCGCGCCAGAGCCGGACGCGAAGAAAGACGGCGCGGACCAAAATGGAGACCGGAACGAATCGCAGACCGTGTTGCGCGCCTGCGAAGTGCTGAAGGCGTTTCATCATCTTGGCGAAGAACTGCGCTTGACTCAAGTGATGGAGCGGACCGGGCTACCTAAGACAACAACGTTCCGGCTGCTACGCACATTGATTCACGGGGGACTTATCGAGCGGGCAAGCGCAGG
>JASHQE010000002.1 GCA_030037705.1 Acidobacteriaceae bacterium
CCGCCTGACTAAAGTCGTCGTAGCGGGCCGCCCCGTTGTCCTGCGCTCTGAGGTCGAAGCATTCGTGCCGCAACCAAGAACCGGCCGCCCTCCCAAAAAGAAGCCCAACACAAAGACGACCAAACCGAAGAAATCCAAGAAGTAGCCGGGTGCCCCAGAGCCTGCCCTGAACCGGGAGCAACCGCAGATCCTTCGACTCCCTCCGCTACGCGTCGGTCGCTCAGGATGACAGGGGTTAAATTTGACATGTCATCCTGAGCGGAACAGGGCGCGGTTTATGCGCCCTGTGAAGTCGAAAGCCTGCCCTGAGCGTAGTCGAAGCATTCGTGCCGCAACCAAGAACGGGCCGCCCTCCCCAAAAGAAGCCCAACACGAAGACGACCAAACCGAAGAAGTCCAAGAAGTAGAATGCTCCGAGCGCAGAACAAGACGCGCCCGGAGCATGCGGCAGAGTGCTACCACATGATTTTTACGGCAAGCTGCGTATACCGCGGTTTGTTGCTCTGGCCGCCGCCGGTGGTGGCGCCAATCTGGCCGGCGTATTGGTTGATGCCGTTGTAGGTGCCTCCGGAAAATAACGGATGGTTGAAGGTGTTGAAGGTTTCCAGCCGGAACTGCATCTTCAGATTCTCCCAGACGTTGAAGTTCTTGGAGAGATTGGAATCGTCAAGGATGTTCCATGCCTGGCGCAGCGAGGCATAATTCACGTTGTTGTCCGGAGCGGCCCCGTAACTCGGGATCTGGATGAAGTCCGGCTGAGAGCAGCCGAAGTTGATTGCTTCCTGCGACTCGGTGATCGCGCCGGTTTCCGCATTCGTGTTCCAATAGCAGGGCGCATACCACTGGAGGTTGTGGTTCGCGGTCCAGAAGGGCTTGATCTTCGCGCTGTGCACGTAGTCCCAACTACCGCCCCCAATCCCCATGGGCGCGCCTGACTGGAAGATGGGCATCGACGCCAACTCCCATCCGCCGAGCACTGCGTCCGTGACGCGGTTCATGCCACTGAAAAAGGTGCGCCCGCGGCCGACCGGCAGATCCCACACCATCGAGATGGTTGCGTTCTGCGTTCTATCGAGCGAGTCAAGCGTGCGCAAGGGAATCAGATAGTTGTTGTCTGCCCAGCCGCCTGCGTCCATCAGTTTCGACCAGGTCCAGGTGCCGTGCGCGGTGAGCCCATGGTTCCAGCGGTGCTGCACTGTAAGCTGAAGCGAGTTATACCAGGAACGCGCGCCGTTCCACTGATACTCGGTCACACCTCCGAATGCGCCGCCGAGAGCCTGCGTCCAGTTCAACGCCTGGCGCGTGGTTTGGCTGTAGGGAGTAGAGCCGGCAAACGCGGCTATGTGATAGTACGGGTTGGGCACGTATCCATAAATGGCCGTGGGATCTTGGGAATACGTATTGTCGCAGACCTCGTGCCGGCCGCCCATCTGCACGTTACATTGGGCCAGAGCGGATGCCGCCCAGTGGTCGATGTTCTGGCTGGTCTCATTGTTGGGAGCGCGATTACCCACATAACTCAGCTCGAGGATGTCGTTGCGGGTAAATTGCTCTTCAATTCCGAAGGAGAACTGCCAGACGTTAGGAATCTGGAAGTTCGGATTGAGATAGGATGGCCCGGTGCCGAGACTTGTCAACAATCCGAGCGAGGATCCTGTCGGCTGTGTAATGCTGGGAAACGGATCGTTGAAATTGCCGCCAAAGCAGCATCCGGTGCTCGCATTCCAGTTAGTCGGCGTCAACCCGCCGTTAGGGCTGTTGACATAACTCGTGGTCGAGCTGAAGCCGGCCAGGGCGGGGAACGCATCGGTTTGCTGGAAGACCTCTCCAAATCCGCCGCGCACCACCAGATCGTTCCGCACGCTGTAGGCAAAACCGATCCTGGGCTGGATCTCGGTCAGGTTTGTCGAGTACACCCGGCGGGGATTGCCATTGACTCCCAGAAACGTGACGCCGCCCAGGTCGTGAACGGGGGCTCCGGTTGCCAGCGTGGTAAATGGCAGCGTGGCGTCCACCGGATTCGGTGTTGTGGTGTTGAATGCGTAGTCTGCGCGGTTGTGACGCTCGACGTAATAAGGCTGCAGATCGTAGCGCAATCCGAGATTGAGCGTCAGCTTGGGCGTGACCTTCCAGTCGTCCTGCACGTAGGGTGCGTAGTACTTGTTCGAGTAAAATGCCGTCGCCCCAAAGCCGTCCGTGCCGCTGTTCGCCAAGCCGAGAAGCATCGAGGCAATTGGGTTCCCCTCAAGGTTGTTGTCGCTGCCTCCATAGTCATTGCCCGCCGCGCAGGACCAGCAGTTTTGCGTCCACGTATCGTTGAATGTAAAGTTGGCTTCCGTGCTCGCGTTCAGCACGATCGCATACTGGCCGAACCGCCAGTCAAGCCCGGCGTGAATCGTATGTTTCCCTTTGATCCACGTGACACTGGGGAACAGGTTGAGGGCATCGGTGGTCGTAAGGCCGTTGCCGGCTCCGGTATCTCCTAGCCCTGTAAAGTTGATCCCGGAAGTGTTCTGGGGGGTGATGCCAGGGAGCATCGAAAACGCACCCAATTGGGAGACCAGCGAAGATGGCCAGCCGATCGATGTGGGATTGAAACCCGTGGGAGCGACGCCCGCAATCTCGGCTTTGACGTCAACATCGGCCATGAAATTCAGGAGCAGGTTGGAACGAAAGGTGTGCACCCACTGGGTGGCGAAAGTGTGGGTGCGGTCGCCAAGAGGCGCTTCTCCGTAGAAACCGTAGCCTGACGCAATTCCGTTGCTGTCGTCGGTCTCATAACGTTCCCAGTATCCATAGCGCAGCGAATACTTATCCTTATCCGTAGGAGACCAATCGAGCTTGATGAGCGCATTGCGGTATTTGTCGACAGTCGGTTCCTGGGCATAGTAGTTCAGTTGCCAGGGTGTGCCGGAGGTTCCAGCCTGGTTGGGCGCCGGATAGTACTTGAGGTACGCCAGCGCCGTCTGGTTGATCATGCCTGAGGGAATCTGGTTGTTGGGGAAGGGAGTGCGGCAGATCTGCGGCTTCCCGCTCTCGGTGCAGTTATACGTCGAGTAAGGGTTATAGATGGTTACCGGTGCGCCATTGTAGGTGAGGTTGCTGAAATCGCCGCCGGCCCAGTCGCCGCAGGTGCTAGCCGTGCAGGGCACGCTGGTCTGGGTAAAAGCCGGCTCAACCTCGTTCCAGTTTTCAACCTGAGCGACGAAGAAGAGTCTGTTGCGCCCGTTAAAGACCTTGGGAAGAACAAGCGGACCATCCAACTCAGCCCCATACTGATCCAGCTTGTGCTGGGGAGTGTGATACAGCCCCGAGGCCACATTTTGTGGATAAAGGATCTTATCGGCATCATTGACCCACCAATCGGCATCCAGCCAGGTGCGCCGTAGATATTCGTAGACATCGCCGTGAATCTGGTTGGTGCCGGACTTGAGGTTCATGTCAATGGCGCCCCCGCGCGTCTGTCCATACTGCGCATCGTAGGGGTTGGTCACGATCTTGAAGTCCTGCACGGCATCGTCGGGGGCGACGTATCCGCCGTTGGTGTGTCCGCCATTCTGAGGCCGCGGCGTCTGATCGGGCTGGCCGTCGAGCATGATCTCGGTGTTGTAGTTGCCGCTGCCGTTGATGTCGAGATTGGTCCAGACCTGGCCGTCGAAGGGACGTTGCCAAATGAGGTTGCCGTTCCAGATCACCGATGAGTTCAACCGGTCGAGCATGACGGGATTGCGTCCGTTGAGCGGAAGTTCCGTCACGCGCGTGTTCTCGACGACCTCGCCGCGGTCGGCCTTGCCTCGATCCAGAAGCGCCTGGTTGTTATTCACCGTGATCGATTGAGTCACGGAACCGACCTGGAGCGTAAAATCGATCACCGCGACCTGGGAGGTCTGCAGATCAATATCGATCTTGCTCTCGGTCTTAAACCCTGTGGCTGCGGCGCTGACCGAATAACGTCCCGGATTGAGATAGGGAACGGTATAGTCTCCGGCGTCGGTCGTGGCCGTCGTCTGTTCGACGCCGGTGTCCTCGTTACGGACGGTGATCTGGGCTTTGACAATGGCGGCCCCGGATTGGTCTTTGATGTGCCCGGTAAAGGACGCGTTCTGCCCAAATGCCGCTACCGGGCACAGGCCGGCGATAAGGAAGAGCAGTACGTTCCCCAGCAACCATCGGCTGCCATCTCCCGGTTTTCTCCTGCGTGAATTTCTCGTGCGCACTGGGCTATAAATCACAATCGATCGAGCCGACATGTTAACTTCCTCCCTCTTTTGATTCTTCAGCTTCAGCGTGAAATGTTCCCTGGCCTCGCTGATCCCGGCCCTGCAGGCTCAGTTTTCCAGCACTTCAGAGACCGGTCTCTCAAAGCAAGAACAGGATTGTAGTCGGCATCCAAGCCGCTTCGTCAACGTTAATGATTGCATTAACGTCCTCCTATCTCTTGGAAAAAGAAGATCGTTAACTATGAGCGACCATCTACAGGTAGCTACATGTGGGAGCGGTGGGTGTGCCTTTTTCGGTGACCGGGTGCTAGAATTGCTCTGCCTGTGGATAGGCGCCCATGGATTCCATGAACGATCGCGAGGCAATCATTGCGCGAATTGCTGGATCGGAAGAAGAAATTGCGGCGCTGCACGAGCACGTCCAGGAGATCACCGAGGGTAAAGCGTTTAGAGGGAGCGACCGCTGTGGGCGGTTTCTCGCCTACATCATAGGACAGGCAATTGCCGGCCGTTTCGAGGCTTTGAAAGAACGCGTGATCGGCATTGAGGTATTCGGGCGATCCCCTTCCTACGATACCAGCGAGGATGCGATCGTTCGAGTTACCGCCAGCGATGTGCGCAAGCGCCTGCTGCAACACTATGGCAGGAATGGAACGGCGTCCAAGTTTCACATTAGTCTTCCGGTAGGCTCCTATGTCCCGGAGATTATCCGCGAGGCGCAAAGCAGCACAGAGCGCCTGGAGGCCAGTCCCCCGCGCCCGGCAGCACCGGTTACGCCGCCTGCCTTTAGCGTGATGGATAAGGCTTTCGAACCAACTTCTGCTCAGAGCCCGGCCTCCAGTCCCGCGGCGGCATCAATCCCGGCAGTGCCAAGCGCGGAGACCGCTCTCTCAACATGGCGCATGATCGCGATCTTGCTTGGCGGGGTCGTGATTCTGCTGGCCGCGCTGAATTGCGCACAGTGGGCATCTTTACGAAAAACGACTTCGCGCCTGCAAGCCACGCCGGTTTCTTTGCTGCCCTGGTCAGTGCTGTTCAACTCGCCTCATCCTACGCATCTGATCACCAGCGATATCGATATTGTCAAACTTCAAAGATTGACCGGCAGCCGGATTTCGGTCTCGGATTATGCCAATCACAACTATGTTCCCGAACAGACTGCGCTGACTTCCGAAGACAAACTCTTTTGGTTACCGTGGATGCAAGGCAATAAGTCCGCGATCCTCGATACGCAGATCACTGCGGATATCGCAGAACTGGCCGGGGTGAGCGCGCGCACGGTCGACGTGGAGGGAGCGCGCGATATTAAATTCTCGGATCTAAGAACGGACGATAATTTCATCTTCCTGGGAAGCCCCTATTCGAATCCATGGTTTTCCGTCTTTAATGATGAGCTGGACTTCCGGTTCATTCCAAGCGCAGGTACAGGATTGGGGCCGGAAGTCATCGGCGATGTCCATCCAGAATCGAATGAACAATCGATCTATACTCCGACAGCGCGAGGCGGGGCTACCGGCGAATCGTATGCAATTGTCGCCTTCGTGGGAAACCCCAACCAGTATGGACAGGTCCTGCTCCTGGCGGGAATAAGCGGAGAGGGAACGGTGGCAGCCGGGAAACTGGTGACTGATCTGCCGCGCCTCTCGTCGGAATTGCAGAAATGTGGTGTCTCCTCACACGGCCCGCTCAAGCACTTCGAGATGCTTTTGAGCGTCAAGACGATGGCAGGCTCTCCGAGCCAGTACGGCGTCGTTGCTTGTCACATCCTGCCGGGCGCCGCTCGATAAGGAGCCACTTTACGCCTCTCACTCTGTCATAAAGGGCCGTGTGCGCAGGCACAAAGCCGCCCCGGGCAGTTGAGCGAAGGATGAATCATCCTATGCTTGCGGTGCAGGCCGCACGCGATTGGTCTATTTCGAGTTGAAACCTCCCCAGATGCCATGGGTGCTGACCTCTCGAACAGACAAGAGCCAGTATGTTCGAAGTGCGCCCGAAAGAGGCATTCAAGTGACACAATCGCGCCACTGACCAATTACTTAAGTGCCGATAAGCTTTATAGATATCGGGTTCCTCATCAGGTTGAGTCGATATGGGTACTTGAGCGCCCTAAAAAACCATGGTGCTCAATTGCGAAAGTCCACGGGATCAATCCAACGAGACAAATTAGAAGCGGGAGGACACTTGATTGTTAGTGGGAAGCTATAACGTCTGGCTCGTACTGGCGTCGCTTTTGATCGCGATGTTGGCCTCATACACCGCGTTGGATATGGCTGGCAGGGTCGCTGAGACGCAGGGGAAATCTGCGCGGTGGTGGCTGGTCGGCGGTTCTGTAGCCATGGGCATTGGCATCTGGTCCATGCACTTTCTTGGTATGCTGGCCTTCAGCCTGCCCGTTCCGATGGGCTACGATCCCGCTATCACTTTCCTATCGCTGTTGATTGCGATCGCTTCGTCGGCTTTTGCTCTCTGGATGGTCTGTCGTGCGAAGCTTTCCTGGCCGCGATTGGGCATCGGCGCCGTGTTAATGGGCGCGGGCGTGTGCTCGATGCACTATACCGGCATGGCAGCCATGCGCATGACCCCGGGAATTCAGTACATCCCCTCTCTGTTCATGCTGTCGGTGTTGATTGCGGTTGTGGCTTCCGGAGCTGCTCTATGGATCGCTTTCCGCCTGCGCCAGCGCTCCTCCAATATCAGGCTTCTTCGCGCGGGCGCAGCCGTGGTCATGGGTTTCGCCATTGCCGGCATGCACTATACCGGCATGGCGGCAGCGCAGTTTCCCAAGAACAGCACCTGCGCGATGGCCGACGCCGGGCTCTCCACGGGCTGGATGGCTCTCCTGATCATTGTCTTTGCGCTGTCAGTTCTCTCGATTGCCCTCATCATTTCCATGCTCGATTTCCGCATGGAAGCGCGCACCGCGGTATTGGCATTGTCTCTGGACCGCGCGCATCAGGAGCTTCAATTTCTGGCACTGCACGACAGCCTCACTAAACTGCCGAATCGCACGCTCCTGGAGGATCGCCTCGATCAGGAGATCGAAAATGCAAAGAGAAACGGAAAAGCTTTTTCTGTGCTGTTCCTGGATCTGGATGGTTTCAAGCAGGTTAATGACGCCTTTGGCCACCAGGTGGGAGACCTCTTGCTGATTGAGGTCGCCACGCGCATCAGGGCGATTGTGCGTGCCCGCGACACGATTGCCCGGGTCGGCGGCGATGAATTCATACTGCTGGCCGATACCGCTGAGCCCGCAGATGCGGCCAACCTCGCAAGCAAGATCATCGCTGCCGTCCAGAAGCCTTATGCGATTACGGATCACGATTGCCAGGTAACCGTCAGCGTCGGAATCACGCTCTATAGCGGCGGCGACGTGCCGCGCCATGAGCTGCTGAAGAACGCTGACGCAGCGATGTATCACGCTAAGGCCTTGGGGAAGAACACATATTGCTTCTTTGAAGTGTCCATGAACGAAGACGCACAAAAACAGCTTCAGGTGCTGCATGATCTTCGTTTGGCCATAGACCGGGGAGAGCTGGTTCTCTACTATCAGCCTAAATTCGATGCACACACCGGAACCATGATCGGGGCCGAAGCCCTCATACGGTGGCGTCATCCCGAACACGGTCTCCTGCTGCCCGGAGAATTCATTCCGCTGGCGGAAAAAATTGGCTTGATTCTCCCGATCGGAGAGTGGACGGTTCAGGAAGCTTGCCGGCAGATGCGTGAATGGCGAGCCGCTGGCTATAGCGGCTGGACCGTCGCAGTCAACCTCTCCGCCGTGCAATTTAATCATCCTGGACTGATCGAGCTGGTGCGCCACAATCTCGAGCGCTATGCGCTGGAACCGGGCTGTTTGGTCCTGGAGATTACCGAGTCAACAGCGATGCGCGATCCCGACACCAGCATGGCCATACTGCAGAAGCTGCACCAGATGGGCGTCCGGATCTCCATCGACGATTTTGGCACGGGGTATTCGAGCCTTCTCTATCTCAAGCGGCTGCCCGCCGGTGAACTCAAAATTGATCGCGGTTTCGTACGCGACCTGGCCCAGGAGACTGACGATGCGGCGATCATCTCTGCAATCGTCGCACTGGGGCATACGCTGAACCTGGAGATTGTCGCCGAAGGCGTAGAGACCGTTGCCCAGCGGGAATTTCTAACCAGTCTGGGTTGCAGCTCATTGCAAGGTTTCCTGCTGGGGCGGCCGATGCCTCCGGAGCAACTGCTCGCAGCCGTCGCGCAAGGGAACGCCGCGTGGGAGCTTGAAGATGTCAGTCTCAGCCGCGCACCAAAGCTGGTAGCACAAATTCCAGTCACCGCCAATACATAGCTTGGCAGATTGACCCACTACCCAAATTTTGGACATCGCTCAGGAGGTTATGGAATGCTCAAAAGCCCAAGAACTTTGTTGATGGCCCCGAGGATATCGCTGGCGGTCTGAAAGTGGGATGCGGTCGCCTGAATCTGCCCTTGCAGCGTCTTCAGGCCGTTATTGGTGTCGTTCATCTGCGTAAGCAGTGCGGTAAAGGCCTCGGCATTCGCATCGAGCCTGCAAATAGCGTCCTTCTGCAAAACATCGTCAACCTGCGCCTGCTGCGCATTGAGCGCCTGCAGTGCAGTAACATCGGTCGTGCCTTCGATCGCAGCTTCGATTTTGTTGTAGAGATCCTGATAGGCTGCCCTCACCTCGGGCGTAAGAGGAATGACCGGCGAGGGGGGCAAGTTACCTGATGACGATGTGCTCAAGAGTTCTCCTCCTCGAAATTATTGGGACGGCAAAGACAAGTAGAACTTGCCCAGGCTCTGACCGGCGGCCTTCAGTTCTCCCAGATCTTGTGTCAGAGACGCGGGATTATTTTTTTGTGCGTCGGCCGCGAATGCATGGTGAGTGAGGTAAAGCTTGAGAATAGCTGCCTTAAGCGTGTTGAGTTTCTCATCGGCTGCCTGTTGCTGGCGGCCCAGCTTTGGAAGTTGCATGATCTCGGTGTTGCGCACGCCGGGATCGAGCTTATCCTTGTTGACGCGAAGAAACAGCGTCTGCTGGTTGATGATCCGGTCGTAGATCCGGTGCTCTTCGCCCTGAAGGATGTCCGCATCGCTTGCAAGAAGTTTGCACAGTTGCTCGACAACCGGATCCATGGCTTCGAGTTTTTGCGGCAAGTCTTTTTCAATCGTTCTGTACACCAGGAATTGGCCGAGTGCGTTCAGCCCGGTGCTCAGGATGTTCTGCGTGCCTTGCGAGATCACCGGAACCGGCGTGGAGGAAGAGCTCGTGCTTGTTATTGTGGTCGTCCCCGAAACCATAGACACCGTTGTTTCGGTCGTGGGCCCGGCTGCCGGCGTGATTCCCAACACGCCCTGTATCGATGGTCCCAGAGTATTGCCGATCATGGTCAGATTTCCGCCGAGCGATTTCGATGCTTCATCCAACGCCGGCGAATCCGTGCGGGTGGTGATTGCGACCAGATCTTTCACATAGAGCTGAAATGCCGCTAATACCGCCAGACGGTCCTGAATCTGTTGGTCCGTGAGCAAAACTTTTACCGTGCGCGGATTGTAAACAGGTTGAGTCACATCGAACTCCGTGACCGCCTCGTAGTCCGAGCCCAATTCATAAGCTGCCTCAGCGTCGCGATAGGCCGCCGTAGCCTCATCGACCACAGGCGCTGTTGCGGCGGAGAGTGCAGCAGCGTGCTTGTTGAGATGGGAAGTGCATCCGGTGAGAAAAAAGCTCAGGCACAGTGCGAGCGCTGCCGTACCCAGGTGCAGGCGCAGTCCAGGGATCACGGTGAAGCTATGGCCCTTTTGGCTGAACATAACTGAATGGGAAACCTCACCTACTTCTTTGTCAAGGATGAATTCCGAGACAAGAGCAAATTTTTATAGATCATCGCGTCGCGGTGTGTTACAAACCTTGGTAACTCAGGGCACTTTAGCGGAGAACCTGTATGTCCAAGCGGATCGTTTTTTGCGCGGACGGGACCTGGGATGCGCCCGCGGCCGATACCAACGTTTACCTTATCTACAAAGCGCTCACCGTCACTGCTGAACAAATGACGTTTTATGATGACGGCATCGGTGCAGATGCAACCGGCATCGCCCGCGTTCTCGACGGCGCCTTCGGCCAGGGACTTTTCCAAAAGATACAGGATGGTTACACGAAAATCGCCCATGTTTACGAGATGGGCGACCAGATCTTTCTCTTCGGTTTCAGCCGTGGCGCGTACACAGCGCGCAGCCTGGCGGGCATGATCGCGATCTGCGGGCTGCCAACAGGAAGTTTTACCGACAACTGCGTGGCGCAGGCCTTCGCAGCGTACCGCGATCCGGTGAACCGCGCCACGCTTCTTGCGGGACTGAGCTCCTGCGGACTGTACAATGCGCCCATCCAGATGGTCGGCGTGTGGGACACCGTCGGCGCGCTCGGCATTCCAGCCATCTTCGGCGGCGTGGATGAGGCCAAGTACGGTTTTCTCGATACATCGCTCCATCCGGATGTGAAGAATGCATACCAGGCTCTGGCCATCGACGAGCAGCGAGCGCAGTTCCCGGCCACGCTGTGGACCGGCGATCCCGCGCCGGGGCAAAACATGCAGCAGGTCTGGTTCTCCGGCTGCCACGGCGATGTGGGCGGCGGAACTCCGCAGGGAGGGCCGGTGGATGGAGGCACGCGCCTCTGTGACGTCACGCTGGGATGGATGATTAAACAAGCGCAATCACAAGGCCTTACCTTCGATCCCACGGCCATCGCGCCCTACGCCAACACTTTTCCCGCTCAATACGCTCTCGATGCGATCAACCAGAGTTGGACGCCGGTGTACGGCCCGCCGCATCTGCGGCCGATCGCAGCCAACTCTTCCATTGCCAACAGTGTTGCCCTCCGTCTTCAGTACGCTCTCACCTACACGCCGGGAAACCTGACGGTGAATAGCGGAGCACTGGCCAGCGGCTACATGCAAGTGAACATCGTCGATGCGACCGCGAT
>JASHQE010000006.1 GCA_030037705.1 Acidobacteriaceae bacterium
CGATCGGCAGCTTATGGTCTTCGATCCGCTTCTTCAAGAGCTCGAAGCTCGATACGCGCTGCGATCCGCCGATGATCTCGCCGTAACCCTCCGGCGCCAGCACGTCGACACACAGCGCGTACCGCGGGTCCTTGGAGTCAGGCTCCATGTAGAAGGCCTTCACATCAGCCGGATAGCGGTGTACCATTACCGGCCGGTCGTACTGCGAGCTGAGCCAGGTCTCATCGGGCGAGCCGAAGTCGTTGCCGTACTCAAACGGGTTTTCGAGATGGCCGTCTTTGTGCGCCTGGTTCAGCATGGCTACCGCTTCGTCATAGCGCAGCCGCGGGAAGGGCGGCACGATGGTTTCGAGCCTGGCCGTATCGCGGCCAATCGTCTTGAGCTCAGTCCCGCGATTCTTGAGCACCGACTGCACGATGTGCGAGAGGAAGTTTTCCGCGAGTTCCAGCAGGCCATCGAGATCCATATAGGCGACCTCCGGCTCGATCATCCAGAACTCGGTCAGATGGCGCCGCGTCTTCGACTTCTCCGCCCGGAAGGTCGGCCCGAAGCTGTACACTTTGCCCAACGCCAGCGCCGTCGACTCAATATAAAGCTGCCCGGATTGGGTCAGATACGCCGGGTCGCCGAAGTAGTCCACCGGGAAGAGTGTCGAGGTGCCCTCGCAGGCCGCCGGCGTCAGAATCGGCGGATCGGTGCGGATGAATCCGTTCTGGTCGAAGTACTCGGCTGCAGCCCGCATGATCTCCGCGCGAATGCGCAGAATGGACGCCTGCCGAGGTGTGCGCACCCACAGATGCCGGTGCTCCTGGAGAAAATCGACCCCGTGCTCTTTCAAAGTGATGGGGTATGGATCATCCTCCGGAACTCTTTGGACCACCTGCAGGTCTTCCACATCGAGCTCGAAACCTCCCGGCGCCCGCGCATCCGCCCTTACTCTCCCCCTAACCAACACGCTGGACTCTTGCGTTAGCCCTTTCAGCGCATCAAATACTTGTGGCGGGACACTTTTGATATGGGCAACCCCCTGAATGGTTCCGGTGCCGTCACGAAAGATCGGAAAGAGGAGCTTGCCAGACTCGCGGAGGTTGTAGAGCCAGCCGCGCAGAGTTACGGAACAGCCTTCATGCCGGCCAATCCCGGCAATGGTAGCGAGTGGAGCGGATTCGATCCTGCTTTGGTCAGACATAGTGGTTACTGCCAGAGTTTCTAGAATACCGTGTGGACCCATGGTTTCACTCTCGCCTGAAAGGAGTTAGGATGTTTCGTAATATCAGAAAAATTTTTGATTTGAACAATACTGCTGCGGGTTGCATCCTAGATTCCTAAAGGAGGAAAGCAGTGGCGGCGATGAGCGAGCGCGCTGAGGTAAGGAACGAAGACATGCAAAAGACGCAGGCTGATCCTGAGACCGCGGAGCGGTTTATAGCCGAGAAGCGGATCGGAGAACGAATCAGGCGATTGCGTCTGAAGAAGTCCATGGGATTGGTGGAACTGGGAAAGCATACGGGACTTTCGGCGAGCTTCCTCTCGCAACTGGAGACTGGCCGGGTCGTGCCGACGCTGAGGAACCTGGCGCGAATCGCGATGGTGTTCTCAAAAGACCTCTCCTATTTCTTTGAGAACGAGCCGACGGCCATGTTCCGGGTACATCGGCAAAAGGATCGCGTGCGCTTGCCGCAAACCGGCGTTGAGCCGCCTACGTATACCTTCGAAAGCCTCGGATACATGGTTCCAGACCGGCACATGGATCCGTATTTCGCCGAATTCATGCCCTCAACGGGAAATGCGGAGCCCAAACCGCATATGCACCAGGGGTTCGAATTCCTCTATGTGCTGGATGGGGAACTCGAATTGAAGCACGGGGAACATCAGTGCACGCTGCAGCCGGGGGACGCAGTTTATTTTGATGCCGGAACGCCGCACTCCTACCAATGCGTGGGCAGAAAGCCGGCCGGAGCGATCATTGTGACGATGCACCAGCCGCCGCTTGGCCAGCCAATACCAATCCGCACGTCCGCACCGGGTCAAAGATCCGTGCTTGGAGGCGTACCCAGACAGAACGGAGGCGACGAGCGCACAGATGGTGTTTTATAACCGTTGGCTGCAACCGGCCGCATCGATGCTCTCTCGTCCAGATATCACCTGGTCGTATCGCCCGCTTCTGCTGGTAAAAACTGATAGCTCACGAAGGCCAGCCGTCTGGAGTCAGGCGACCAGTTCGGAACATTCATGGAGCCATTTCCGCCAATCAGGCTGGTGAGGACGCGAATCTTGTTCTCTGCGGTCGAGAGGATGCGCAGAGAGATATCTTGATCCGAGGCATGCGTTGTCACCTCGGGATTGTAGGAAAGAAAGACGATCGATTTCCCGTCTGGCGAGGGATGCGGCGTCCAGTTCTTGAGGTTGTCGAAAGTGATTTGCTCTACATGGCTGCCGTCGGGCCTCATGCGGGCGATCTGCATGCCGCCCCAACGATCCGTATTGAAGTAGATGTACTCGCCATCGGGCGAAAAGTCGGGGTCATCGCTAATACCGGTTCCACTGGTGAGAGCGGTTTCTGGGCCGCCGTCAACCGAGATGGCATAAATGTTATTTGCACCTCGGCTGGAGCGGGTGAAGAGGATGGTCTTGCCGTCGGGCGACCAGCTATGGAAGTAGCCGGCGTCTGCGGTCAGCACGCGCGGGGCACCGCCGGTGGAAGGAATGATGGCAAGATGGCGGCCGGCCATGCCAGGTATGGAGCAGCTGATGGCAAGCCATTTGCCATCGGGCGAGAATCCATGGCTGCCGCTGCAATCCGTTGCCGAACCCGTGTCAATGGGCCGTGGAGTGCCCCTGCCGTCCGCAGGGATTGTGTAAAGCCGCCCGCCCTGATTAAAGAGGAGCAAGCTTCCGTCGTGGGACCAGTTCGGCGCCTGCGCCCTGACCTGCGCGGTGTAAACGACCGTAGAGTGGCGCGCGTTGGGATCGACTGTGATTGCCTGAAGCGTACTGTAGACAGCGAGCGCAAGCGGCTTTGCCGGAGGCGCGAGCTGTTCGTATTCGAGATGCGAGAAAGTGGCCGTTTCCACTGCATTGGGATTATGCGCGCAGAGCCCGATGCCTGCGTAAAACGGGGAGTCGAGGTGCAGCTTGATGGCTGCGCCCGATGGGTGAAGCGGCTCACCGTGGGAACTTACATACATCGTGAGGATGTCCCCGCGTTTTTCCAGGCGCACGCGGCTTGGCATATCGATATTGAGTTCGATGCTCTGGGTCGTGTCGCCGTTCGCTTGGCGGAATTGAAGAGCGGCCAATCCCGAGCCGTGCTGCGCTGCATCCACATAGGCGCTATCGGCGTCGAGGCTCTGGCGAAACATGAGAATTGCTTTGCGAGACCGGTGATGTGTGCCGGTTTTCACGGGAAAATCGATGTCAGCAGAGAGCGCAACGTCGCCGGAGGCCTTTTTCCAAAGAAAATGAAAATCGTCTTCAGTGGACCACAGATCAGCGCCTGCTGAGGTGAGAGCATAGGCGCCGGTGGCCAGATCATAATGCACTGTTCCAGGCGGATTCACGCTGCCTATATCCGATTGGCCCTCAAAGAGGCCGATGGATTGCGCACGTGCGGAGCTCATCGGGAGGCAGGAGCAGAGGACTGAAAGAACGCCGAGAAAGAAGAAAGACTTCAGGGACATAACAATTTCCTTAATGGAGAGCGAGCAAACTATTGTGGTGTCCCAGAAGTTCATAGCATAAGTCGAAATCCCGAACCGCAGATCCTTCGACTCCGTTTGGCCAAAAAATGGCCAAACGTCGCTCAGGATGACAGTAGTAGTTATGCTGCGAACTTCAAAGACAGGACACTATAGGGTGGGTGCGCGGCGTTGTCAAACGGGAAAGGCGCGGCTGGGGCCGCGCCCTCTTGACGCGCAGCGGGATTATTTGGAGTCAATGACCAGTTTGCCTTCCATGTCGCGAACCTCAACCGGGCCGAGGCCGGCATCTTTGAGAGCCGGTTCAATCTTGGTGCGGTCGCCGGCAGCCACGAGGATAAGCTGATCGGGGTGTATGTACTGCTGCGCGTCACGGACCACGTCAGCCTGCGTTACATGCTCATATTGGGAAGGCAGGTTCGCGTAATAGTCGAGTGGGCGATTGTAGACGAAGAGATCGTCGATGGCTCGGGCCGTAGCGGCCGTAGTCTCGAACTCGCCAGGAAGCGAGCGGATGGATGCCTCCTTTGCAGCAGCGAGTTCTTCATCTGTGGAGGGCTTCAAGACAAAATTGCGAATCTCCGAGATGAGCTCCTTGGCTGCAGGTCCGGTAACATCGGTGCGTACAAGGCTCCCGCTATAAAAGTCGCCGCCATCGCGGTATTTCTTAAAGGTGGAAAAAGCTCCGTACGTGTAGCCATGAGCTTCACGGAGATTCATATTGATGCGGCTTCCAAAGCTGCCACCGAGCGTGTAGTTGAGGACGTCCAGTGCGTCGGCATCCGATGATCCTGCCGGGACACCGAGCCCGAAGACGGCGAGCGCGGTTTGTGGAGCGCCGGGTTTATCAATGATGACGATATGCGTGGAAGGTGGCGCCTGCGCCGGAGGAGCTGCGGGCTCGGCGATGGCATGGCCGGCCCATCCGCCAAAATATTGGCCGGCAAGTTTTTCTGCGTTGGTACGGGTGATGTCGCCGGCGATGATGAGAACGGAGTCATCCGGGTTGTAGTGATTGGCGTAGAAGCCGGAGATATCAGCAGGCGTGAGAGCTGTGATGCTCTCCGTCGTGCCGGTCGAGGTCATGCCGTAGGGCGTACTGCCGAATAAAAGCCGGGGGCCGACACGCGAGGCCATGCTCTGCACATTATCGGCCTCCTGGCCAATGCGGACGAGCCTCTGCTTGCGGCGCCGGTCGATATCCTCGGCGCGGAAGCCTGGATGTTCTGCGACATCAGCGAGAAGCTGCAGGCCCTCCGATGCGTGATAAGAGAGCAGGCTCATCGAGATCGAGCTCGAGTCCATGCCGGCCGATGTATCAATCTGGGTGCCGATGCGCTCCTGGTCGTCGGCAAGCTGAGTGAGATCGCGTGAGACGGTGCCGTCGCCGATGATCTCGGAGGTGAGTGTGGCCAGGCCGCTTTTGCCCTCGGGATTGTTAAAGCTGCCGGCGCGGGAGACAAGCTCGGCCGTCAGCACAGGCAGGGCGTGGTCTTCTTGAAGCAAAACCTTGAGGCCGTTGGCGAGGCTGAACTCGGTGGGCACGGGTAAATGCAGCGCCGGCGCGGGGCCAGGTGCGGGTTTGGTCCTGCGCCAATCCTGGGAGGCTTCGAACTCCGACGTGTAGGGATTCGTGATCTTTACGTTGGCGTCTGTATCCTCGGGGCTGCGCGGCACGTCATCGAGGACCTTCTTGCCCGGAACACAATAGACCACCACAGCCGAATCTTTGGTGAGATATTTTTGCGCGGCGGCTTGGGCGCTGGCCTGTGTAACCGCTTCCGTCATGGCGACATCCTTGGAGAGGAAACCCGGATCGCCGGTGTATTGGTTGTATTGATCGAGCGTATCGGCAACGCCTCCAAATCCGCCCAGACGCTGCAGCCCATCGATCTTAGCCGTGAGATCGGTTGCCTTGAAGGATTCAACTTCATCCTTCGTGAGGCCCTTCTGCTGCAGTTTGGCCAATTCGCTCCAGAATGTCGCCTCCAGATCTTCGAGCTTGACACCGGGCTTAGCGGTGATGTCGCACGACGTGATGCCGGTAAGCTTCAGGCCCTCGTTTTCGCAGGTGACGCTCTGCGCGACCTGTGCTTGGATGACGAGAGCTTCATCAAGACGGCTCGCTTTCGCCATCCCAAGTGCATACATTGCCGCACGCGTATTGTAGGATTCCGGCGTGTAAATGGGCGGAGTGAGCCACGCAATGCTGATGCGCGAGAGCTTGACCGTATCCGTAATGGTGGCACGGCGTTGCGCAGTGATAGGCGGCGTAACCGCAGTGACAGGCTCGACTTTCAGACCACGCGGGATCGGCCCAAAGTATTTCACCAGCAGCGCGCGCAACTGCGCGGGGTTGAAGTCGCCGGCGATGGCGATCGATGCGTTGTTGGGTGTGTAGAACTGCTGGTGGAAATCGCGCACATCCGCAATGCGCGCGGATTCGATATCGGCGTGGCTGCCGATGACTTCGCCATAGTAAGGGTGGTCCTTGGGAAAGAGCAGGTGAAAGACCGCTTCATCGGCTACGTAATAAGGCCGGCCTTCACCTTGGCGGCGTTCGTTGCGAACCACGTCACGCTGATTGGCGAGCAACGTGCGATTCAGGCCCTCCATCAGGAAGCCCATGCGATCGCTTTCGAGCCAGAGCGCGAGCTCGAGTTGATTTGAGGGCATGGTCTCGAAATAGTTGGTGCGGTCGAACCAGGTGGTGCCGTTTACGTCCGTGGCGCCAGCGGATTGAACGTACTTGATATGTGCTTTCTCGCCGACATGCTCAGAGCCCTCGAACATCATGTGCTCGAACAGGTGCGCGAAACCTGTCCGGCCAGGCCGCTCATTGAGCGGACCGACGTGATACCAGAGATCGACAGCCACCAGCGGCAGGCGGTGATCTTCGTGCGTAATCACCGTAAGCCCGTTGGGCAACATGTATTTTTGATATTGAATCTCCGGCAGCTTATGTGCGGTTTGCGCGTAAGCGGCGATTACCGAACCGAAGGACAGCGCAAGCGCGAGAAGGCAGAAACGGCGGCGAAGGAATCGGCTTACGAAGCGATTCATAGAAAAATCTCCCTGACGGCGCGATCAGAAAAAGAAGGTGCAGACAGGATAATACGAAAGCGGGGCCGAAGCGAGGAAACACAAGACCCATGGAAGCAGACGGCGAGAGAGGTAGCGCCTTCAATGCAAAGGCCGAAATCCCGCGTGGGGACTCCGGCCTCGAGATGAACGGATCGAAAGCGATCAGTAGTAGTTGGGGAAGCTGAACAGATCGAACAGATCGCTGATCGCGGGACCATTGACGGGAACGTAGGGGTTCGCCGGTCTCGCAACCGGATTCGGGAAGTTATCGCGGCTGCGGTAGCTGACCGGGCCGATCTGCCAGTTCCGCTCGATGAATTTGAGAATCGAAACGTGGTCGGCGTACTCGTGAGAGATGTGGCCCGGATTCGTATAAGGCGACACCACGATCAAGGGAATGCGCGTGCCGTCTCCGAAGAAGTCCAGCGGCTGAACATAGCCGGAGTCGTAATAACCGCCACCCTCATCCTCGGTGATGAAGATCGCCGTGTCCTTCCATTCGGGTGAGTTCTGCACCATTTGTATGATCTTCTGCGTGAAGCCCTCGAAGAGGTCAAGCTTCGACGAGGACGGGTGGCCGTCGACATATCCGCTCGGCTTGACGATGGAAACGGCGGGAAGCGTGTCGTTCTGAATATCCGCGTAGAGATTGGCAGTGTCCTGAATATGCTTGGCCACCTGATCCGGGTGCGACATGATGGACGTGTCGTACTGGAACGGATTGCAGATGTTGCAGTATTCGTCGGCGTTCGGCCCGTTGGTTCCGTAGTTCAGCTGGTACGGATCGTTGACGTAGTTGTTCCACTGATCGCCGTAGTATTTCCACGAAATATGATGAGCGTTGAGGTCGTCGCCGATGCTGGGCGTCGAAGAAGGTGGAATCGTGAACGGCGTATTGGCGGGATTCTGGTCGATGTACGCATCCTTGCCGTTGCCGAACCAGCCGGGATTGTAGTTGTTCAAAAGATAGTAGTGGCCAGGCTCGCAGCGGGAATCGACGTGCACGGACTGGAGGTAGTCCAAGATCGGCCGCACGCCAGGCGCATCGATATCTGAGCAGTCGGTATAGGACCCTCCGCCAGAGACGGGCGACCCATAACCACCCGCACCGTAACCATCTTCGGTATACCAGTTGTTGGTGTTCGTCGCGGGATTAGGATTCTCAATTTCATTCACGGTGCCCTGGTCCGGATTCGGGCTTCCGTTGTAAGGCTCGGTGTATACCACCTCGTTGTTAGGCGGCGCGCCAGGCGTTCCGTCAGAGTTGCTGAACCAGATTGCGTCACCGTGCCCGAACATAATGTGGTTGGCGCCGGTGCCGCCGTTCACCGACTGATGGAAGTTATCGCTCATCGCGTAGTTGTCAGCCAGGCTCTTGAAATACGGCACATCGCCCTGTTGCACGTTGTAGAAACCGAGGGAGCTTGAGCCTTCCCCGGTGGTGTCAGCCTTGGGTACGTTCGGCAGGTAATTTGTGGTGAAGCAGGGCACTGTGTTGCCATTCGACGAGCAGAGAGGCGGCTGGGTTACACCGTTCGTGCCTGCGCCGACCGTTACCTCAACCCAGGAGAACAGCTTCTCATCGCAGCCGTTTGGTTTGGAGTCGGTGGCATGATCCAGGCCGCAATCCAACTGCTGCCACATCTGGTAAAAGCGGTGAACCGGGCTGGCGGAATAGTCGTTGTAGACGAATTTGTCTCCGTTGGTCAACTGGAAAGGGCCGGCGGGCAGAGACGAAGCATTCGTGATGCGCGTGTCAGGAGTTGCCGACGTCAACCCCGTGCCGCCGCTGGCCAGATCCGCATAATAGGTGGCGTTCGGCAATCCATTCTCAGATATCTGCGCGCACTGCTCCGGCGTAAGCGGGGTTTGTCCCGTGGGGGTGTTGCAGGGATTCGAGCCGGAGAAATATCCGTTCGCGCCGCTGGGACCGCCAGCCAAAGGCGTAGGAAGCTGGTTGCTCGGGAACTTCTGCTGGGCAGGGCTGAGCAAAAACGCGTCATTGGACGTGTCAGTCGCGGCGAACTGCTGCGCCTTGCTGAAGTTCGGGCCTGGTGTTCCATCGGCCTTAATAATGCCTTCCGAGAGAAGATTCCAGACGGTCTCGCCTTTCCTGGGAACATAGGTTGCGAAGACGTGATCGAAGCTGCGGTTCTCACCGATGATCACAATCACGTGCTTGATCGGGGTAACGGTATTGTTGTCGCGGAATGAGTTGGGAAATTGAGCGTCTGCGAAGGTATTGCCGAGCACAAGCTGAAGCATTGCGGCGGAAACGAGTCCGGTGCGCACTGTCCTCAGAGCAGTAACTGCGACCTGCTTTGCAAGCATACTGTTCTCCTCTGTTTGTCGAGATAGGGACTCAACGCGAGGAGAATAAGACCCTGAAATTAAAAGGGTCTTGTCTATTTGTTAAACAGAGAATGAATATTTGCAATTCCGCAAGCGAAATGCGAGGAACGCGAAGGGTTGCCTGCTCTTTTATTACTGGGCGGAAAAATTACCGCGCGAAGGGGCTGCTATATAACGATTTGTTAGTGGCTCAGTTTGAACGCACATTCCTCAGGGGCTAAAGCCCGCCATTCATTTGCCGTGATTTCGGCACAACTAAAGTTGCGCCCTGTTACAAAGCAAATTGAAACTGAGCCACTACCAACGATTTGCTTTACTTACTTATTCCGCAGCGCAGAATCTCTTGCACCAGCGCCGGCAGAAGATTGCTCAAGCGGTGAAGGAGCCGGCGCCACCTGAATGGTTCCCATCATTCCCTTGTCTTCATGCTCGAGAAGATGGCAATGATACGGGAAGACGCCAACGGTATTCGGATCACGGAAATCGACGCGGATACGGACGCTGGGATAGGCGAGTTGCCGGCCGTTATAGTACGGCACATTGACGGTATCGCGCAGGAAATTTTCGTTTACCGGAATGCCATTGTAGTCGAGCAGCAGGAAATGCAACTGATGAATATGAAACGCGTGCAGCTCTTGTGAACGGTTTTCGATGATCCAGTCTTCGACGGTTCCCTGCTGCGCGACGATGTTTGGAGTAGTCGAGTTCATGTCGAACATCTTGGGCGTCTGGCCTTCCACCGTGAGATAAAATTCGACGGCGCTTGCCGGATCGTTGGGGTCGGCAAGCTTTTCTGAAAAGTAGAGACGGCGCACGCGTACTGGAGCTACGTCGCCGAGCCAGGGACGCACGGGTGGAGGCAGCGACACTGGCTTGCTCTCCAGATGAAAGCGTGGCTCTGGCGCATCGGGCGAGACAACGATCTGTGCCAACATGCGGTTAGGATCGTTTTCGCCGCCGGGACCGGTATCGACCGTACGCGTGACCAGCAAACCGGATGCACCCGCAGGCGGCCCATGAACAAGGAACTCGACGCGTGCGCCGGGTGGAATGCCGAGATGCGTCTGCCAGTTGATGAGTTCCTGCGGCTGCGCATCCCGAGCTCCGGGCACACCGATCGGCACGCCGTCCATTGCTACCAGGCCCAACGGCTGCGGCGCGCGGTTGAAGAGAACTTCGAGATTCAGATAGGTGATGGCCGAGGCGTTCAACACGCGCCACAACTGCCGCTCTCCGGGTTTCATCTGAATGGTCGCCGGTGGATAGTCCGGATAGGGCACGGGAACATAGTTGATGGAGAGATCTTTCGCCGGTTTCCCAAAGCCGGTGCCGTTGTTGGCTGCATCTCCATCCCGATCGATCAGAAAGTGAGGCACCACGGGCTCGGACTTCGATGGCCGCGCGTTGGGATTCATGAGATCCTCGTCGCGGATGATAAGCACGCGCTCGGGCAATCCGGCCAGTTCCTTGTTGGCTCGTTCAATGCCTTCCACGATCAGCGCTCCGGACGCGCCACCGAGGACTTGCTGCTTTGAAAATCCGTGAATGTGCGGATGATACCAGTAGAGTCCTGGGGGTTCATCTTCGGGAACGCGGAAGCGATAGGTGAACGTTGGGTCGCCAGGGCCAATAGAGGTTTTAAGCACATCATCCTGGTGACAGGCGGGCGGAATCGTCATTCCATGGAAATGAAGATTCGTGGAGACGAGGTTCATGGCCACGCTGCTGGTACACGCCTGCCCTGCGCGCGAAAGCGCATGTGTGTGCATGGGCCCGGCCGAAGCCAAATCCAGATCCGTCATCTCGTTTTTGAGATGAATCACCACCAGATCGCCACGGCTGACGCGCAGAGTCGGCGATTCATGCCCCTCGCCGTCCGTAAAGCAATAGCGGGTGCGGCCGTCGCTTTCCCTCACATTACGTGCGATCAACGTGAGCTCAAGGACACCATTCTTGCTCCGCAGATCCACCGGTTCGCTGACCAAACTGCCGGCTTGAGGGCGCGGGCATGTTTCCGCCGCTTGCTGTGCGCGCAGAGGCTTGGGACCATATGCGACAGGCAGGAATATAAGAACCATCAGAAAGTTATGGATAACTCGAGATATCGGACGAAAAACGCAGGTTTCCTCAGAGGGAGGCATTGTAGACCCGTTTCCCATAGTTTCAACTTGTCGCGACTACCCGCATTAACAGGCAGTGAAATCCAATGCAGCCAAAGCGTAACTCAGGCGGGAGCGCTCGAAGCAACCGGCAGCTTTGCAAAGTATTCTGCAATCTCAAGCCAGTTATTTACGCGAACGAAGCCCGTGACATGGAGATTGTGGGGTGCGGAGTAAAGCAATCCCTGGCCCTTGAAGCGCTGCAGGTTGCGCGGCTGATCGTCAATGAGGTAGTCGGCGCGGAGGATCGACTTGTCGCCGCAGAAAACGTAGTGCGTGGGCGGCACGAAAGAAAAATGGCGCTGCAGCCAGCGGTATTTGGGGCCGAGCGAGTTGGGCACCACCATGGCCTGTGTGGCGATGAAGATCTCGAAACGCGCGGAGAGGCTCTTCAGAACCTGCTGCGCGTCGGACATGAGCGGCAGGTCTTCAAAGAAATCCTCTGCATCGAGAAAGGCGCGAAGCTGCTGCTGGCGATCGAGCGGCGCAATCTCCCACAGGCCCTTGCCTGCCAGGTCTTCCACCGTCACATCTTCGTCAAAGGCCTGATTGTAGCGGCGAAGATGCTCGGCGAGGGTGTCTGCCATCACCTCATCCATATCCACGCAGATGCGCGACATGCGAGTTCGTCCTTTCAGAAAAGAGTAGCAGGGCGAAGATGAGGCCGGGGATTCTGGGCGCTGTTGCCGTGAACTCCGCAAATTCACGCAAGCGGCGTGGGAGCGTCAGCTGCCCATCGCAGATGGCTTGCGAATGGCGCGCCCTGCGCCCGGAATGACTTCGGGCTGGGGAGCTTTGGGTGCGGGCGTCATAGCGGGATCCCAATAGAGCAGGCGACTGCAACTGTCGCAAGCGAGCAGTTCGCCCTCGCGGAGCTGGTTCCAGGTTTGCGGGCGAATGCCCATGCGGCAGCCGGTACACTGCTGATTTTCCGCGCGCGCCAGGCCGGTGCCGCGGGCGGCGGCGAGACGGTCAAAACGGGCCAGCCAACCCGGATCGATCTCAGACCGGATCGATTCGCGGTCCACATTCAGAGCAGCAAGCTGGGTGGTAAGCTCCTGCTGGCGAAGCGCGACGCGGTCGCGGGTTTTTTCGAGCCCTACGGTCAGAAATTCGACCTGAGCACGGGACTGGGCCAGAACGGCCTCCTCTTTCTCAGTGCGTTCGAGGCTCGCAAACTCTTCATCTTCAAGCCGCTTGATCTCCGCATCAGCAAACTGCAGTTCGTGTTCGATGGCTTCGGCTTGGGCGGAGGTTTTGACGGAGTCGTTTTGGGCTCGAAAACGGGCCGCCTTCTGGCGATGCGCTTCGATCGCGTGTTCGAGGCGGTTGCGGACGGCTTCTTCGCGGCTTAGCGCCACCGAAGCGTCGGCGGCCTGCCGCTCGGCGGCAGCCAGCGCGGCCTGCGCTTGCGCAATCTCAGCGGGGAGGGAGTGCGCCTCCCGGGTGATGCGGGCGCGGTCGAGTTCGATGGCCTGGAGCTTTACGAGGTTTTCAATCAGAGCTTTCATCTGTGGTAAGAAGTCTAAGGTATTTGGCATCTATATAGAAAATGGACGAACTGGACGCACAAAGAAAAGAAGTGGGCAAAACGCAGGCATCGTTCTGGCGCAGGCACCGCGGGCTGAAGTGGGCGGTAATCGTCCTGCTGGCAATGTTTGCCGTGGTTGTCGTGGCCGTTTCTATCGTGCTGCGCCGCGCCGAGCCCATGCTCCGCGCCTATATCGTGTCGGAGCTGGAGCGGCATTTTCATGCCCGCGTGGAGCTGGACAGCTTCCACATTTCGCTTGCAGGCGGGCTGCGCGCAGAAGGCAAGGGGTTGCGCATCTGGCCTCCAGCCGAGGTGCATGGGGTGACGGTGCCGCTCTCGAATCCCGAAACGCCGCTGATTACTCTGGGCGAGTTCCATTTCCGCGCGCCGCTCCACTACTCGCCAGGCAAGCCGATTCACATCTCTGTGGTGCGGTTGGAGGGACTTACGGTGGATGTGCCGTCCAGGCCGCGGTTTACCCATGCGCTGGAGGAGCAGATCCACAGTGGCGGCTCATCCGGGATGAAACAGGCCCTCGTTTCCTTTCAGGTGGGAAGCATTGTGTGCGCCGATGCGCGCCTTCTTCTCGAGCCGAAAGATCCACAGAAACTGCCGCTGGAATTTGCAATTGCCAACCTGAAGCTGACGGATATCCAGGCAGGCGGGATCATGAAGTTTGAGGCTAACCTGACAAATGCGCGCCCGGTGGGAACCATCTTGACCGAGGGAACATTCGGGCCGTGGACGGTCGAAGATCCCGGCGAGAGTCCGGTCGCCGGCAAATACGACTTCGAACACGCGAATCTCGGCGATTTTAAAGGGATTGCCGGCACTTTGAGCTCGATTGGCGCCTACCGGGGCACTCTGCAGGATCTGACGGTGGACGGCGAGACCGACACGCCGGATTTTGCCCTTACGCACTTTGGCACCCCCATGGCGCTGCGCACACAGTTCCACGCCGACGTGGACGCAACCAACGGCGATACATACCTGGATCCGGTCAATGCCACGCTGGGGCGGTCGCACTTTACAGTACGGGGTAAAATCGTGGGCCTGCGTGGGAGCGGCGACCAGAATGGCAAAGATCAGAAAAACGGGCCCCCGCCGCACCTCGGAGGGCATGAAATCTCGCTGATGGTCGACGTACCGCGCGCGCCCATGGAGGATTTTCTACGGCTCACGAGCAAAAGCGGGGCGCCGTTTTTGACCGGTTGGCTCACGCTGAAAACCTCGATCGAGATTCCTCCCGGGAAAGAGCCCGTGCACAGGCGCATCGGGCTGAAAGGCCAGTTTTTGCTGGATGATGCGCAATTTGCGAATGCAAAGATCCAAGACCGGGTTGCTGACCTGAGCCTGCGTGGGCAGGGGAGGCCCAAAGATGCCAAAAACAAAGCCGATGCAACCCAGGTGCAGGCCACAATGCAGAGTGATTTCACCATGGCGCGCGGGGTCATCCACCTCCCGGATCTGAGATACACCTTGCCGGGAGCGGATATTGATCTGAGCGGCACATACACCCTGGAGGGCGAAACGCTGAATTTTGCGGGATCGGCGAAGATGCAGGCCACAGTTTCGCAGATGGTGGGCGGATGGAAGGGATTGCTGCTCAAGCCTGCCGACCGGTTCTTCAAGAAAGACGGAGCCGGGACCAAGGTACCGATCCACATAGACGGAACACGTCAGGACCCGCACTTCGGGGTCGACCTCGGCCGGATGAAAACGACCTCACCCGAGCGGCCGGATGAAAAGCAGCAATAGAGATTCCGTACAATCCTCAACACCATAATCCCTGCACTTTCGCGGAATGCAGGTTCGCTGTTACCGTGGCGAACGGATTCTGCTCGCGGCGCACGCCAAAAAGGCTTGCCGTTGCATGGGGCCGGCGACAGGGATTTGGCAGCGCCGGGCGCAAATCTATTGTGCGTCTTGTTCTCCTTCCACTATTATTGCGAGAGTCGAAGAAAATCATTTTCCAGGGATAAAACGGTTTTTTAAATTTTGGATGAAGCTGCGTCCCGTGAAAATCGGATTGGGACAGTCCCTGGGGTTGAAAACGCATAAGTTGGCGGCTTTGCGCAGACGGTTTTGATCCGGTTCGCTACGGAGCAGGGATTGATGATCTGGCGGGGATTGCCTGTCTACCGAAGGCGATTGGGAGGAAGAATTATGTTGCCGGAACAATGGGAGATATTTAAACGCGCTGCGCGGCGCGAAAAGCTGGATAAAATCCCGATGGCCTTGATCGTCGACAGCCCGTGGATTCCCGGATATCTGGGAATCAATCACCTGGACTATTTCCTCGATCCTGAGCTTTGGTTTCAATCTAACCTAAAGATCATGCGCGAGTTTCCGGACATTATTTTTATCCCTTCCTGGTGGATGGAATACGGCATGGCGGCTGAGCCTTCGGTGCTGGGCGCGAAGATCAAGTTCTGGCAGGACAACACGCCGAGCGAATACCACACGCTCTACCGGCTCGAAGATATCGACAATTTTCCTGAATACGAGGTGGAAGCCGACGCCTTCGCCGGCCTCACCCTGCACCGCATCAAGATGGCCCGGCAGCGGATTCTCGATGCGGGCTACATTCTGCCTATGGTCACCTCGCGCGGCCCGCTCTGCACGGCCGGATTTGTGCGTGGCACCACGCACTTCATGATTGACCTGGTAGAGGACCCCAAAGGCGCACATAGATTGATCGACCTGTGCACACGCGTCATCATCGACTGGCTCCAAGCGCAGCAGAAGGTGATGGGCGATACGGTCGAGAGTATCTTCATCCTCGACGACATCGTGGGGTTCATCAACGAGGAGCACTATCTTGAGTTTGCGCACCCTTATCTGAAACGCATCTGCGACGCCTTCCCCAAGGACTGGGTGAAGCTCTATCACAACGACGCAGAAGTGGACGCATGTCTTGACCATTTGCCCGATACGGGATTCAACGTGCTCAATTGGGGCAAGCAAAGGCACATCGCCGAGGTGAAGCGGCGCGTGGGCGACCGGATGTGCCTGATGGGCAACGTCAATCCGCTGGAGATCGGCGTCCGCGGGACGCCGGATGAAGTGAAAGAAGAAACACTCGAAGTGCTTGAGGGCTCGGGCGGCGAGGGGATCATTCTCTCCGTCGGCGGCGGCACCAGCCCCGGCATGCCGCGCGAAAACATCCTGGCCATGTTGGAGGCGCTTGAGGAATTTAATGCGAAGCGCGCCGGCGCTGTTTCAAGCGCTCGCTGAGGAACAAATAAATGCCCGATTATGCCTTGATGAACCAATATCTATATGAGGGCAATGCCGACCAAGTGGAGCGGCTGACGAAAGAGGCGCTCGCCGAAGGACGCTCTGCTCAGGAAGTGCTGAACGATGGGTTGATCGCGGGCATGAGCGTGGTGGGCGAAGACTTCAAGCACAATATTCTCTACGTTCCTGAAGTCCTGATCGCAGCTCGGGCGATGAAGGCCGGCATGGCGGTACTCAAACCTCTGCTCAGTTCCAAAGACAGCAATGCCAAACCCAAAGGCGTATTGCTCATGGGCACGGTGCGCGGCGATCTGCACGATATCGGTAAGAATCTGGTCGGCATGATGGCCGAAGGCGCCGGCTTCGAGGTACACGATATCGGCGTGGATCAGAGCGTGGAAAAATTTATGGCCGCGGCTGAAAAGTGCAAGCCGAACATCATCGGCATGAGCGCGCTGCTGACCACCACCATGATGTATATGAAGACCGTCATCGATGGTTTTCAGGCTGCAGGCAAGACTGACATCAAGATGGCCGTGGGTGGCGCTCCCATCAGCCAGATGTTTGCCGATGAGATTGGCGCCGATGGCTACGGAGCGAACGCTTCCGCTGCGGTGGATCTTTTTTTGCGGCTCGCAGAGCAGGTGTAGCGTGGCTATCTACAAGATTCTTTACTGGCAGGAGATTCCTACCCAGATCAAAGCCGAGGACGATGCGGAAGACGTTACGGTGATGCTGGATGAGCGATTCATGGAACAGGTGGATATTCTCGCCGCCAGACGGAGACTGCAGGCCGCTGACGATTATCTGGCCCAATGGAAATGGACTGACGAAAAAGAGCGCGAGGGCTCCGCGCGCGAAGTGGCAGAAGCACTCAAAGCCGAAATCGAAGCGAAAGGCTGGTAAAGAATCCTCAAAAATGGCCGTCACCCTCATCATCAACGGGCAAATAATCGAAGCGAAAAACGGCCTGCCGCTCTTCGATCACGCCGAAGCCATGGGCATTGATGTGCCCACATCGTGCCGCAAGCAGGGCAAATGCAAAGAGTGCATGGTGGAAGTGGTTGAAGGCATGGACGCGCTTTCGCCGCTCGCCGGGCCCGAGCGGCATCTTCAAGGCAATTTCCGGCTTTCCTGCCAGACCTACGTCACGGCTGGGAGCGGCCACGTTCGCTGTCATACGATGCGGCGCGGGCAGATGCGCATCGAGCGGGAGGCGCTGGAATTGCCTGTAAGTCATCGACCGGTGCAGCTTGATCCCGCCGTAACGCGCGACGGCGATCGCATTCTCATCGATGGCGCGGAAGTAGAACGCTCGACCGGCCCCATGCACGGCATTGCCATGGACCTCGGGACGACGACAGTTGTGGTGCGCCTCTTCGATCTCGAAAGCGGTGCGTTGATTGCCGACACATCTTTTGAAAATCCGCAGCGCTTCGGCGGATCGGATGTGATGTCGCGCATCGCGTACGACACGGAGCATCCCGGCCGGCTCCTGATGCGCACGCTGGCCGGTTATCTGAGCCATGCCATCGAAAAGTTTCCAATCGATCCGAAGACCATCTACGAAATGGTGGTTGTGGGCAACTCGACGATGCGCGATCTCTTCTTTCGGCAGAGCGTATACACGATCGGCCAGAATCCGTACCGCTCGATTACGGAGATCGAGATGGACGAAGGCAAACGCATAACTACGAGCCTGATTGAGACGGGTCTGCGCAGTCTTTTGCCCATTCATCCCAAAGCGCGTGTCTACGGTGCGCCGGTGATTAGCGGCCATGTGGGAGCAGATGCTGCCGCGTGCATGCTGGCCGTCGATCTTGCGCATGAAGAACGCATGATCGCCATTATGGACATCGGAACGAATACCGAGCTGATCGTCGGCAATAAAGACCGCATTCTCGCCGCTTCCTGCCCTGCCGGTCCGGCCTTCGAAGGCGGCGCGATCTCCTGCGGTATGCCGGCATTGGAGGGCGCCATCGAAGAAGTTGCCATTATAGAAGACGGCAGCTTTTATCTTCGCGTCATAGGCGATGCGAAGCCCGAGGGCATCTGCGGCTCCGGACTCGTCGCTGTCCTGAGCGAGCTGCTCCGCACCGGCCGCATGAACGAGATGGGGCGCTTTGAAGACGATGTTCGGCGTGTCGCGCTTTATCGCGGCGAAGAGAACGAGGTTTTCCTCCTCGAAAGCGACGTGAATGAGCTCGCCCAGGCCAAAGGTGCGAACGTCGCCGGCCTGCATGTGGTCTTTTCAAGTTATGGCATCGACTTTGACGACATCGACGTCTTCTATCTTGCCGGCGGTTTTGGGCGGCATCTCCATGTGGAAGCTTCGAAACGCATTGGACTCATTCCTAGTCTCAATTCAGCGAAGATCGTGCAAGCCGGCAACACCGCGATTGAAGGCGCAACGATTGCTCTGCTCTCCAGATCGAAGCGCCGTGAGCTCGAAGACCTGGTCAAGAAGGTGCAGCACTGCCGCCTGGAGACACACCCCAACTTCTTCGACTTCTTTGTCGAAGGCTGCCAGTTCAAACCTGTGGAGCCGATTCCATGCGCCCGGTAGAGGAGGCCATCGAACTGGCGAGCGCCCGACCGGAGATCAACATATTGCCGGAAGAGTATACGCGGCTGCTCGGTTATCCACGCGGCTGGGTGCTCGAAGGCCGTGCGCGCGAACTGGCCGATGCAACACGCGCCTGGTATGCGCAGAATGGCCGGCCATGGATCTATGCCCGGCAAGCGGAAGGATTCGCTTTCACAGGCGATTCCATTTGCCTGGACGGCGCTCTCTTCACCAGCAAACAGCTGCAGCAAACACTCGCGCAGGCAGAAGCGCATAGCGCAATCCTGGTGGCTGTGGGCGCAGGTCCTGAAGCGGAGGAAGAAGCGCGCCGGCGCTGGCGGGACGAAAAACCGGATGAGTATTTTTTCCTGGAGATGTTTGCATCCGCGGTGGTGGAGCATTTGACCACGATGACCGGAGCTCAGCTTTGCGAATGGGCTGAGCAACGCGGCATGGCGGTGTTGCCTCATTACAGTCCCGGTTATCCCGATTGGGATATTGCGGAGCAGACACGATTGCTCCGGTTGGTTACTCAAACGCGCAACGAGTGTTTTCCTTCTCATGTGGAAGTTCTTGAATCCGGCATGTTGCGCCCCAAGAAAACCTTATTGGCTGTCTTCGGCCTCACGCGTCACACCGAGCGTCTGCGCCGGCTCACCAGCCTCGTTCCCTGCGAGCGCTGTTCTTTGAGGCCCTGCCAGTACAGGCGCGCGCCATACAGGCGTGCTCCGCGGTCTTCTACTGAGCAGGTGCAGACGCACCTTCCGATGCTGGACAGGGATGCAGTGTATAGCGTCAATCGGAAGGCGTTGAAGCGCTGGGCGGACCAGCGTCTATCGCTGACCGTCAGGGATGATGGTTCACTCGACGCCGTGTTTCTCTACGACGGAACCACATGCACCAACATGGGCTGGCCATTGATCTTCCATTACTGCGTGAAACTGGGGCCGCGCGAGGAAGGGTATCCGATCCGCGAGCAACACTGCACTCCGGCCGCGGAGGACACAGGCCACACGCGCATGTGCCAGTATCTCGAAGACCCGGCGCGGCTGATGGCTGCCATCGACCGCGAGAAGCCGCTCATGGGTGAGCGTCTCGATGCTGTCCTTTCCTGGCGGCGCGAGCCCTCCGGTGCAGGATGCTTCTGTGAGGCGGCCAGCCGCGATCACAAATGGGGCCTGGTTCTCGAAACCATTCACTATGCTCTGGTTCAGCGAGAACTGGAGCAGGACGGCTAGCTATGACGAAGAAACTTTTGCAGGACAGAGTCCGCGAACGGCCTTTGCTGGGCGACGGCGCCATGGGTACGCAGCTCATGCTCGCCGGGCTGGAACAGGGCAACTGCGGTGAGGCATGGAACCTTACCCATCCAGAACGTGTGCTCGCCATTCAGAAGCGCTATGCCGAAGCCGGCGCGGAGTGCATTATCACCAATACCTTCGGCGGCTCGCGCATCATGCTCAACCGTCATGGCGAGGCGAATCAGGTTGTCGAGATCAATAAGGCAGGAGTGGCGATCACGCGCCAGGCCTTCGGTGATCGCGATGGCTACGTGCTTGGCGATATCGGTCCATTCGGGGGCCTGCTGGAGCCTTATGGCGACTTCACGGAAGCGCAGGTGCGCAGCGCTTTTGAAGAACAAGCAACGGCATTGGTGGACGCCGGCGCAGACGCCATCATCATCGAGACGCAAACCTCGCTCGAAGAGCTTTTGATCGGCATCGAATCCGCACAAAAAGCCGGCGCGAAGTGCATTATCGGATCCATGGCTTACGACGTAACCCTCGACGGCTCGACCTTCCGCACCATGATGGGCGTTGAGCCGGAGCGCGCCGCCGAATTCATGGAAGAGCACGGCGCGCACATCGTGGCCCTGAACTGCGGAACAGGCATGGACATGGAGCGGGCCCGCACCGCCGTTGAGCGCTATAAGAGCATAACCAGCTTGCCGGTCATGGTGCAGCCGAATGCCGGAAAACCGCGGCTGGTGAACATGAAGGTGGTCTACGACGAAACGCCTGAGCAGATGGTGAAGGGGCTGATGCCGCTCTTAAAGGCGGGCGCGAACATCGTTGGCAGCTGCTGCGGCAGCACGCCCGACCACATCCGCGCCTTTCGGCGGGTGATGGATAAATTTCTCGAATCCAGCGCTAGGAATCGAACGGAGTTCCAGCATGAGAACTAAACTTTGCGACGTGAACACCGTTGCCCAGGAGAAACTTCCACGGCATACGGATGATAAATCGGGCATCGGAGTCCACTACATTGACGCTTATTTGAAGCCGATGAACACGAAGCTGGAGGACGGCACCCCGATCAAATGCAAGCGCCGCGGTTTGAAGATCACGCTCTCCGCGGGCGCGAAGAAAGGTGAAGGCCTGATGCGCCGCCTCGATGTAAGCCCCGATCCGATGATGATGCTCGATGCCGCGCTTAAGGAAGCCGCAAAAGCTGCCGGCATCGAACTTGCTGTGGAAGATGGAGTGATTTTTGTGAGCCTTTGATGCTGACGGGTATCAGCGCTGCTGCAAATGGGCTCGATCAACCCTTGCCGATCACTTTGGCCAGCGTCTCACCGATCTCGGCCGGAGAAACGACCACATGAATGCCGGCTATGGTCATAGCCTTCATCTTGTCGGCAGCCGTGCCTTGCCCTCCGGAGATGATGGCACCTGCGTGGCCCATCCTGCGGCCCGGCGGGGCAGTCTGTCCGGCGATGAAACCAACGACAGGCTTCTTGACGTGCTGTTTCACAAAAGCAGCGGCCGCCTCTTCGTTTGTGCCGCCGATCTCGCCGATCATAATGATGGCCGCAGTGTCCGGATCGTCATTCAGCAAGCGCAACGCATCGATGTGCGTGGTGCCGATGATCGGATCGCCGCCAATGCCGATGGCGGTCGATTGCCCGATGCCGCGCTGTGTGAGCTGATGTACGGCCTCATAGGTCAGTGTGCCCGAGCGCGAAACGATGCCAACCGAGCCTTCCTTGTGAATGCGGCCCGGCATGATGCCGATCTTCGCTTTGCCGGGCGAGATGACGCCAGGACAATTGGGACCGATCAGTCTCGACTTCGAGGTCTTGAGCTTAGCCCAGACCTTCACCATGTCGAGCGTGGGAATGCCCTCGGTGATGCAGACAATCAGTGGAATGCCCGCGTCTTCGGCTTCGAGAATGGCGTCGGCCGCAAACGGCGGGGGAACGAAGATCATGGTCGCGTTGGCGCCGGTCGCTTTCACCGCATCGGCAACGGTGTTGAAGACCGGCCAACCCTCGTGCGTCGTTCCGCCTTTACCGGGCGTCACGCCGCCAACAACTTTTGTGCCGTATTCGGCACAGCCCTTGGCATGGAAGGTGCCTTCTTTGCCGGTAAGTCCTTGAACGATGAGCCGCGTGTTGTTGTCAACCAAAACAGCCATGAAACAAGCTCCTAGCTTCTAGCCTTTAGCTTCTAGCTCTTTAAAGACTGAATGAAGGCCCCAAGCATTTTGGAAGTCTCGACGCAGAGAGACTCTGCTTTCTTCCTTGAGGCTTCATCACCAATCTTCAGTCGCTTAGCAAGCAAAAGCTGTGTTTGAACTTCGTATGTCGAGCCTTGTGCGATCATTGAGAAATTGCTTAAAATCACGATCTGTCGCTCTTCCCCGACCTTCCGCAATATTGCTTGCGATCGAGATACTAGCCCGCCGAAGTTGGGGGATTAGTCCGTAAAGTTCATCCTTCGGAAGCGTCTTTGTAAAACCGTAAACAGCCTCGGTCAGTTCCATGGCTCTTTGCCAGACCGTCAGATCTTGGAACGCCTGCGCCAAAATTCTTCTCCCGATGTATGTCTGAGCTAGTAGCTAGAAGCTGCCTTTACCACCAACTCCGCTGCTTCCTTCATCGTTGCGCCTACCTGAAAGTTCAGACCAGACTCCTTCAAGATCTTGCGCCCTTCTTCAACATTCGTGCCTTCGAGCCGCAGCACGATGGGCACAGTTACATTGAGTTTGCGCGCCGCTGCTACTACACCGGTAGCTAAACGGTCTACGCGCAGAATGCCGCCGAAGATATTGATGAAGATGGCCTTCACGTGCGCGTCGGAGAGCAAAATCTCAAAGGCGTGCTCGATCTGTTCCTGCGTCGCGCCGCCGCCCACGTCCAGAAAGTTGGCGGGGCTGCCACCGGCATACTGGATGATGTCCATGGTCGCCATGGCCAGGCCCGCGCCGTTCACCATGCAGGCAATGGAGCCATCAAGCTTGATGTAGTTGAGCGCGTACTTGCTGGCTTCCACTTCGAGCGGGTCCTCTTCGGCCACATCGCGCAGCGCCTTGATATCCGCATGGCGAAACAGAGCGTTGTCATCAAAGTTAATCTTGGCGTCGAGCGCAAAAAGCTTGTCGTCTTTCGTCGTGATGAAAGGATTGATCTCGACCAGCGAAGCGTCGGTATCGGCGAAGGCTTTATAGAGGCTCTGAAAGAAGCCAACCGCCTGATTGATCTGCGTAGGCTTGAGGCCCAGCGCAAAGGCCAGCTTGCGCGCCTGCCACGCGCCGAAGCCAACCGCCGGATCGATGCTCTCTTTATAGATGGCCTCCGGCGTCTTGGCGGCCACTTCCTCAATCTCCATGCCGCCCGCCCGCGACGCCATAAAAACCAGCTTGCCGGTAGCACGATCGAGCACAATGCCCAGATACAGCTCGCGATCGATTGCCGCGGTCTCTTCGATCAACAACCGCTGTACTTTCTGGCCCTGGGGCCCGGTCTGATGCGTCACCAGCTGCATGCCGAGAATATTCTTGGCATGCAGTTCAGCTTCTTCGCGCGTCTTTGCGACTTTTACGCCGCCTCCCTTGCCGCGGCCTCCGGCGTGAATCTGCGCCTTCACCACGACGCCTGAAGCACCCTCGGCAAATAGCTTGCGGGCCACGGCCGAAGCTTCCTCAAACGTATTGGCCACTTCGCCCTTAGGCACGGGCACACCGTATTTCGCCAGGATTTCCTTTGCCTGATACTCGTGAATTTTCATCTCTTGGGAACCGCCCCGTCCGCTGTGCAAGAAAAGTTGGCCTCAGGGCGCGAAGATCAGCGCGGCCGTGGCAGCGGTACTCAAATAGTAAATTGGCGGCCAAAGGGCGGGCAAACGAAACCCAGGCATCAGGCTGCGCCGTTACCATGGAGTGGTATGGGTTTTGTGAAGGAGTTGCTGAAGCCGCTCGCTGAAGACGGCGCGATGCTGACGCGCGAGCAAGCTGCTCGCGCGCTCGAAGAGATCCTTGCCGGCAACGCGCCGGAGGTGGAAACGGCGGCGCTGCTGGCCGTGATGGCGACGCGCGGCGAACAGGCGTCCGAGCTTGCCGGATTTGTCGAAGTCATGCGGGCGCGGGGCACGCCGCTTCCGTTGATGGATACGGAGCGGGGCCAGCTTGTGGATGTGGTGGGCACCGGCGGCGGAGGGCCGTTGACGTTCAATATCTCATCTGGCGCTGCATTGGTGACGGCGGCGGCCGGCGCGAAGGTGGCCAAGCATGGCAATCGGGCCGTTACCTCGCGCTGCGGCTCGGCTGATGTTCTGGAAGCGCTTGGCGTTCCAGTCGAGTTGCCGCCCGATCTTGCCGTCGAGTGCCTGCGCGAGACCGGGTTCATGTTCCTCTTTGCGCCGCTCTATCACCCGGCGATGAAAGCCGTAGGCCCGCTCCGAAAGGCGCTTGGCTTTCGCACCATCTTCAACCTCTGCGGACCGCTTACGAATCCAGCCGGCGCGCGCACCCAGGTGATCGGCGTGCTCGCGCCCAGCAAGGTGCTGCTGATGGGGCGCACGCTGGCGACGTTGGGAGCCCGGCGCGCCTTCGTCGTGCATGGGACCGACGGTATCGACGAACTGACCACTACCGGCGAGTCAATCGTTGCGCGCGTAGAAGAGTCGGAAACGGGTGAGCCTGCGCTGAAGGCAGCTCGCATCACGCCGGAAATGGCGGGCATTCCACGGGCCACGCTCGACCAATTCACGGGCGGCGATGTGGCCACAAACGCGGCGTTGCTCTACGCCGTGCTCACCGGTCTTCCCGGTGCGCGGCGCGATATTGTACTGCTGAACGCGGCCGCCGGCCTGGTAGCCGCGGGAATGGCTGGAGACCTGAAGGAGGGCGTAGCAATGGGCGCGGAGGCCATCGACTCTGGCCAGGCTGCGGCGACACTCGAAAAGCTGCGGCGGTTTGGAGCAAAGTACGCCGCAAAATAGAGCGTGTTCAAGGATCCGCTTCCTCGCTGCAGAGCGGGGCAGAGGCGACGCCCGGCGTATAATCGCTCCCATGGCGGCGCAGGCTGAAACAACTCAGGTCGAACTGGAATCACTGGGGCTGGAATCGCTGGAAAAGCTGCGCAATCTTGAGACGCGCCTTGCTGCGCTGGGCAGCCTGATGGTGGCCTACTCCGGCGGCGTAGACTCCGCTTTCCTTGCAGCTGCTGCGCATCGCGTGCTCGGCGGCCGGATGCTCGCGGTGCTCGCTGATTCGCCTTCGCTGGCGCGGCGCGACATGGAACAGGCGGTCGCGTTTGCGCATTCCCTCTCTATGCCGCTGCGGGTGATTGCCACCGGCGAGCTGGACCGGCCCGAGTATGCGCGCAACGACGCCAACCGTTGCTTCCATTGCAAAGATGAGCTCTTTCAAACCATGGAAGCGCTGGGCGCAAAGCTCGGTTTTGAACGCATCGCTTATGGCATGAATGCGGATGATACTCGCGACTTCCGTCCTGGCCAGCGCGCTGCGGAGCAACATGCAGTTCTCGCGCCGCTGGCCGATGCCGGATTGACTAAAGTGGAAGTGCGCGCATTGGCGCGTGCAGCAGGCTATCCGGTATGGGACCGCCCTGCCGCGCCCTGCCTTTCCTCGCGCGTGGAGTATGGCCGCATGGTGACCCGCGAAGTGCTTGAGCAGGTTGAGATGAGCGAAGATAGTCTGCGCCAGCTCGGCTTTCGCGAGCTGCGCGTGCGGCATCACGGCGAGTTGGCCCGCGTAGAGATTGCGCGCGATGAACTGCCCCGCGCTCTCGCGATGGAGATGCTGGATGCAATCACGGCAGCGCTGAAGCGAGCCGGCTTCAAATACGTTACGCTCGACTGCACCGGTTTTCGCTCCGGATCGATGAACGCCATCCTGCCCGCCGACGTGCTCGCCCGGCGCGGCGCGTAGCCATTTTTCCTTTCTCGTATCGAGCCATTTACAATCACTACGCGATGCGTATTGGCTATCTCGAGTGCTTTTCCGGCATCAGCGGCGACATGCTGCTCGGTGCATTGGTCGATGCGGGAGTCTCTTTTGACCTGCTCACGAAAACTGCGACCTCGCTGAATGTGGGCGCGCGGCTTGAGATGCGCAAAGTGATGCGTGCCGGATTGACAGCCACCAAAGTGGATGTGATCTCTGCGGAATCGCACGAACATCCTTCGCACGAAGATGCGCATGGACATTCCGAGCATGCGCATACACATGATCACGGGCACGCGCATGAGGCGCCGCATCACCATGAACACGCACATGAGGCGCATCATCACTCTCATGAGCACGGCCACGCGCCGCATCGATCGCTCTCTGCGATTCTCGAGATCATCCGCTCGGCGCCAATCTCCGAGCCGGTGAAAGCCCGCGCCAGCCGCGCCTTTCAACTGCTCGGCGAAGCCGAAGCAGAAATCCATTCCATTCCTGTCGAGAAGGTTCACTTTCACGAAGTGGGCGCGGTCGATACCATTGCCGACATCGTGTGTGCCGCTGCTGGATGCGAAGCGCTCCGTATCGACCGCTGGCTGGCGTCTCCGCTCAACGTGGGCAGTGGCACGGTGAAGTGCCAGCACGGCACGCTTCCGGTGCCTGCGCCGGCCACGCTGTCGCTGCTGGGCGAGGCCCCGATCTATTCCGCGGGGGCTGCGTTGGAGCGGGTAACGCCCACGGGCGCAGCTCTGCTGCGAATGCTCGATGTGCACTACGGTCCGCTGCCGGCGATGCGCGTTCAAGCTTCGGGATATGGCGCGGGAGGACGCGACACGCCTGGAGAGCCGAATCTGCTGCGCCTGCTGATCGGCGAAGAAAACGGGAGCGCGATCGGGGCTGCTGGAGCCGGTAACGGCACCGAACCCATCGCGGTGATCGAAACCGTAATCGATGACTCGACTCCGCAATTGCTTGCGTACGTGAGTGAGCGGTTGCTGGAAGCGGGTGCATGGGACGTTTATCGTGCTGCCGTACAGATGAAGAAAGGCCGGACAGGTGTGCAGCTTACGGTACTTTCCAGCCCTGATCGCGCGCCGGCATTGCGCGAGCTGCTCTTGCGCGAAACCACCACGATCGGCCTGCGCTGGCGGATGGAAAGCAAACTCGCGCTCGATCGTGAATTTGTTGAAGTGGACACTCCCTGGGGAAAGGTGCGCATGAAAGTTGCGCGCTGGTCTTCCGGCAGCATTGCGAACGCCTCGCCTGAGTACGAAGATTGCCGTGCCATTGCGCAAAAGCATGCAATTCCGCTCAAAGAAGTGATGCAGGCCGCAATGCACGCTTACGCAGGCTGCGCAAAGGAAAGAGCCTGATGGATCCTCTGGCAATCGAGGCTCTGCTCCACGAGGTGCGCGAGGGCCGCACGGGCGTGGCGCATGCCCTTGAGCGGCTGCGGCATCTGCCCTTTGAAGATTTGGGCTTCGCCAAGCTCGATCATCACCGTGCGCTGCGTACCGGCATGCCCGAGGTAATCTTTGCTGAAGGCAAGACCTCCGCGCAGGTAACCACAATCTTTGCGCACATGGCCCAGGCCGGCGGCAATGTGCTGGCTACGCGAGCGTCGCGCGCCGCGTATGAAGCTGTGCTTGCCGTGGAACCGCGCGCCGAATTTCATGAAGCCGCACGCGCCATCACACTCACGCAAATGCAGACGGCGCAAGGCAAAGGGATGGTCGGCGTAGTCTGCGCCGGCACCAGTGATCTGCCCATCGCCGAGGAAGCGGCAGTGACCGCGCGGCTGATGGGCAACACCGTGGAGCTGATCGCCGATGTCGGCGTGGCCGGTATCCATCGTCTGCTGGCGCAGCAGGGCACGCTTCAACAGGCGCGCGTGCTCATCGTCTGCGCCGGCATGGAAGGCGCGCTACCCACCGTCGTCGGCGGACTCGTGAATGCTCCAGTTATCGCCGTGCCGACAAGCGTGGGGTATGGTGCATCGTTGGGCGGCGTGGCCGCACTGCTGGGCATGTTGAACACCTGCGCGCCGAACGTGTGCGTCGTCAATATCGACAACGGCTTCGGCGCGGCGTGCATTGCCTCGCTCATCAACCATATTTAGCTTTTCTCGCGCGAGGGGCGAATTCTTCCTGCCTGGCGCAGGCGGCTTCGGTTATGTCTTCGGCCAATGCAGCGGATGGCATCACGGGCGGCGCCTGCGCGATGTCTGTTCATTCGAAGGCACGGATTTTCAGTCTCCTGGAAAGCGTCTTCAGCAGCGAATGTTTCCAAAGAGCGGAGGAGTGTGATTGAATGGTTCGTTCGGTGAGAAAACGTTTGCCGGCATCCGGATCTGCCGCAAACTCGAGTGACGCCGGCAAAGGAGATGTTTTTAACATGATGCAGTCGCGCAGAAGTTTCCTCGCGTCCGGCGTTGCACTGGCGGCAACATCCTTGGCCAAAGTGCACGGTGCACCGGCTCTCGCTATCGGCGATTCCGCCGGCATTGCGCCGCTCGATCCATTCACCTACGGAGACGTCGAGTTGTTGGAAGGCCCGATGCGGCGGCAGTTCGACGCAAACCACGCCTTTTTTCTCGCGCTCGACGAAGACATGCTGCTGAAGCCATTCCGACAGCGGGCCGGTCTGCCCGCGCCAGGCGAAGATATGGGTGGCTGGTACGACAACTCGCCGGAGTTCGATCCGCACGGAAGCTTTCATGGCTTCATACCGGGGCATAGTTTTGGGCAATATCTTTCCGGTCTCGCGCGGGCTTATGCGATGACCGGCTCGAAGCCGACGCAGGCAAAAGTACAGCGACTGGTAAGCGCTTTTGCGCCAACCATCACGACCAAGTTCTATGAGGGTTACCATCTGCCTGCGTATACCTTCGACAAAACGAACTGTGGCCTGATCGACGCGTATGAGTTCGGCGGCGTAGCATTGGCCTTTGAAGTGCTGAATGCCGCAACCGATGCCGTGCTGCCGCATCTGCCATCCAAGGCGATGTCGCGCGCCGAGCAATATGCGCAACCACACCCGGACGAGGCCTACTGTTGGGACGAAACGTACACCCTGCCGGAAAATTTCTTCCTTGCCTACAAACGCGGCGCAGGAAACCGTTATCGCGACTTGGCGGTGCGCTTCCTTGAAGACGATTCCTATTTCGGGCCGCTCTCTGAAGGCCAAAATGTATTGCCGGGCGAGCACGCTTACAGCCACGTGAATGCGCTTTCGAGTGCGATGCAGGCATACCTTGTGCTGGGCAGCGAAAAACATCTGCGCGCAGCTCGCAATGGCTTCGAATTCGTGCGCACGAACCAAAGCTTTGCTACCGGCGGATGGGGTCCGGGGGAGACTTTTCGCAAGCCGGGTAGCGGAGAAATGGGCGCGAGCTTGAATTTTTCACACGCCGGCTTCGAAACGCCTTGCGGCGCTTACGGCCACTTCAAGATCACACGCTACCTGCTTCGCGTTACGCGCGACAGCCGCTATGGCGACAGCATGGAGCGCGTGCTGTATAACACGATTCTTGGCGCAAAGCCGCTCAAAGAGGATGGGAGCAGCTTCTACTACTCGGACTACAACAATCGGTTTGCGAAGAAAGGCTATCATCGCGATAAATGGCCATGCTGCTCGGGGACCTTTCCGCAAATCACTGCCGACTACGGCATCAGCTCGTACTTTCATGACGCGAGCGCCCTCTACGTGAACCTGTATGTACCTTCGCGCGCGACCTGGACGCGGGGCGGCGAGCGCATCACGCTTACGCAAAGGACGGACTATCCGCACCGCCCGGAATCTCAGATTGAAGTAAATGTGGATACGGCGAACGCGTTCACGATTTTTCTGCGTATTCCGGCCTGGGCCGCGCCGGGAACTGCGATTGCGGTGAACGGCAAGCGAATTCTTGCCGATCCCGAACCTGGAAGATTTGCCCGTCTCGATCGCACCTGGGCAAACGGCGACCGAATCGAGATCGAATTCAATATGCCGACGGCGCTTGAAGCGGTTGATCCGGAGCATCCCAACATGGCTGCGGTGGTACACGGGCCGCTTGCGCTTTTCGCTCTGGATCAAATGCCGCCCATCTTCCGCAGAGAAGAGCTTTTGACCGCTGCGCAGGTCTCCACCGGTTCAACTGACTGGCAGGCAAAGATCGCCACCGGCAAGCTCACGCTACGACCCTTTGCTGCCATTGAGGAGCAGCTCTACCGGCTTTATCTGGCTGTTGGGTAACGCGCCGTAACCCTGGTTTTGCCGTAAACTGGCCAGCGGAGGATTTTCGGTTTGCGCTTTCGCCCTATTCTTGCCTGTGCTGCGTATGCCGCCCTCTCTCTCACCGTTGTCACGCGCGCGCAGCAGGATTCGGCTCAACCACAGCAGGGCAGCACGGGTGGCGTTGCTTCAGGCGTAGCCGCCGCTCCCGTCTATGACGCGGAGAAACGACCCATCACCGCGGGTGGATTCGTCGATAAGGGAACGGTGGTCTTCAAGGATATTACCAAGCAGGCCGGGCTCGCCGGATGGATCCACAAGATGGGCACTCCGGAAAAGAACTTCATCGTTGAAACCAACGGCTCGGGAGTCTGCCTGGTTGACTACGACAACGACGGCTGGCTCGATATCTATCTGGTCAATGGCTCGACCTTCGACGCATTGGATGGCAAAGAAGAGCCGCCTCACGCCGCACTGTTTCACAATAACCATGATGGGACGTTTACCGATGTGAGCGCAAAAGCCGGCGTAACCAACGACCGCTGGGGATACGGATGTTCCGTGGCCGACTACGATAACGATGGCTG
>JASHQE010000045.1 GCA_030037705.1 Acidobacteriaceae bacterium
ATTACGACCATCAACACGGGTAGCAACCTGAGGTCGGCCGGAGCCGATGTCAGCAGCACCCAGGCGCAGGTATCGCAGGCGGAGAAGCAACTGGCAGCCGCGCATGCCCGCGTGCTGCAGGCCCAGGCAAACAACTTCAAGGCGCAGTCTGATCTGGAGCGGTACAAGCCGCTGGTGGAAAAAGACGTGATCAGCAAGCAGCAGTTTGACGCCGCTGTGGCTGCCGCCGATGCTGCAAAGGCCGCGCAGGATGACGCGCAAGCCACCGAGCAGGCCGCACAGGACGGCGTGCGCGTGGCTCATGACCGTCTGGCGCAGTCCGAGGCCGAGCTCAAATACGCCCAAACAGGTCCTCAACAGGTGGCTGCGCAGGACGCTCGCGCCAAGCAGGCCGAGGCCCAGGTGGAGCAGGCACGGGCCCAGCTTGACCAGGCTAAATTAAATCTGAGCTATACCAAGATCTTTGCCCCGGAAGCCGGCATCATCACCCGCAAGAGCGTCGAGATCAACCAGAACGTCTCTGTCGGCCAGAACCTGCTCACGCTGGTTTCTCTTGAAGACATCTGGATTACTGCGAATTTCAAAGAAACCCAGTTGCGTCACATGCAGGCAGGCCAGAAAGTCGCCATTCACGTCGACTCGACCGGCAAGGACTATAGCGGCCGCATCACGCAGATTGGAGGCGCCACAGGTTCCGTGCTCTCACTCTTCCCACCCGAGAACGCGACTGGCAACTACGTCAAAGTGGTGCAGCGCCTTCCCGTGCGCATCGATTTCACAAACCTGGCCCAGGAAGACCCCGACCACCAGCTTCGTCCCGGCTTATCTGTCGAGCCGAAGGTCTGGGTGAAGTGAAGAAAGTCAGCTTCTAGTGTCCTGTTCCAGAAGTTCGTATCAGAAATGCGCCTGTCATCCTGAGCGAAGTCGAAGGGGATTTGCGGTTGCTCCTTGCCAATTATGCTACGAATTTCTTGGACACCATACTAGCCTCCAGCTTTCCTCTGGACTGGTTTTCCAGTCTGAGCGGAGCTGGAGGCTTGCATTTTGAAGAGAAAAACGAAGGATTGCTTGCCAGTCAGCCTGGGCGGCGGATAAAAGCTAACAGCTAGAAACTGAAGGCTGGAAGCTGCCTTTGCATTAGACTGGGTTGCAGCACAGCATGAAAGATTCGATTCACGTTTCGAAGGAGAACTACCTTAAGGCCATTTTGGAAGCGGAGGCCGAAGGCCGTGAAGTGATTCCCGCAGTGCTGGCTCATTGGCTTGAAGTCTCCGCGCCCGCCGTGACCATGGCTCTCAAACGGTTGAAGCGGGACGGCTATGTGGAAGTTGGTGCGGATGGCATCGTGCGCCTGACCGCCGCAGGACGCGAAACCGCCTATCATACGGCCCTGCGCCATCACCTCATCGAACGCATGTTGAGCGAGCTCTTCGGCATGGAGTGGCATGAAATCCATGAAGAGGCCGAACGGCTGGAACATGCCGTTTCTCCTGCCTTTGAGGTTAAGCTGCGGGAAAAACTGGGCGAAGGCGGCGCCTGCCCGCACGGCAACGCAGTCCTGCCGGAGCGGCCGGCCGAGCGCAAACGGCGCGGCGAGACGCCGCTCTCCGAGGCTGCCGCAGGCGCATCTTACACCGTCACCAGCCTTCAAGAGCGCGATCCGAAGCTGCTCCTCTTTCTTCACAAGGCCGGCATCGGCCCGGGCCAGACGCTCCGCGTCTTGAGTCAGAACTACGACCAAACCGTGCAAATAGAGTTATCTACAGGACAATCGATTCTTGGCCGTCCGGCAGCGGAGGCCGTCTGGCTTCGTCCTGCGGTTCAAGCCTGAAGAATTCCCCCTGCAGCGCTTTGGCGTAATTTCCATGCATCAAACTTTCTGTCAAAGCCTTAGGTAATTATTCATAAAAAAATTCATTAACTATAATTAATTATCTATGGCATACTGTAGATGACAGGTCTTATTTACTTCCCTTTGTTCATGTCCACAGAAACCGTATCCCGCGTCGCGCTTACAGAGCCTTCCCTGCCGGAAGTGCATTCGACCGTCAGCATCTCCCGTTCTCCATACTCCTGGCGGCGGCTCCTGGGCTTTCTCGGCCCGGGATTCCTCATCGCGGTCGGCTACATGGATCCCGGCAATTGGGCCACGGACATCGCTGGCGGTTCACGCTTCGGCTATACGCTGCTGTTCGTCGTCATGGCCTCGAACCTGATGGCGATTCTGCTGCAGAGTTTGTCGCTTAAGTTAGGCATCGTTACCGAACGGGATCTGGCCCAGCTTTGCCACGAGACGTACGGGCCCAAGATCAGTTTTGCGCTGTGGATCCTTGCCGAGATAGCGATCGCAGCCTGCGATTTGGCCGAAGTCATCGGATCGGCGATTGCACTTGAGCTGCTGTTCCACATCCCGCTGTTCTACGGCGTGCTTATCACCGGGCTTGATGTGCTGCTGATCCTGCTCTTGCAGCGCTGGGGATTTCGCTATGTGGAATCGCTGGTGATTGCGCTGATCGGGACCATCATCGTCCTGTTCAGCGTACAAATGTTTTTGTCAAAGCCGGAGTATTGGCCTCTCCTGCGCAATCTCGTGGTTCCATCGCCGTCTATCATCTCGAACCCGGAGATGCTCTACATCGCCATCGGCATTCTCGGTGCAACCGTGATGCCGCACAACCTGTATCTGCACTCCTCGATCGTGCAGAGCCGCCGCTACCTGCGTACGCCGGCAGGCAAGCGCGAGGCCGTGCGCATGGCAAACATCGACTCCGCTTTTGCGCTCACGGTAGCGCTGTTTGTCAACGCCGCTATCTTGATCGTTGCCTCGGCCGTCTTCTATCGCAGCGGACATTTCGAAGTTGCAGCGATTCAGGATGCTTTCAAGCTACTCAGTCCGCTGGTGGGTGTGGCCGGGGCCAGCACCTTGTTCGCGATCGCTCTGCTGGCTTCGGGCCAGAACTCCTCCATTACAGGCACGCTCGCCGGACAGGTGTTGATGGAGGGCTTCATTCACATCAAGCTCACGCCCTGGCTGCGCCGGCTCATCACGCGTTCGCTGGCCATTGTTCCCACCATCCTTGTGGTCGCCATCACCGGCGAGCGCGGAACCGAGAAGCTGCTCATCCTTAGCCAGGTGATCCTGTCGCTGCAACTGAGCTTTGCCGTCGTTCCTCTCGTGCAGTTCACGGGCAATCGCGCCAGGATGGGCGAGTTCGTCAATGGCCGTTGGCTGCAGGCGCTGGCCTGGTTCACAACGGTCCTGATCGCCGCGCTGAATGCCTGGTTGCTCATTCAGACCGCGGCAGGTCATTAATAATGGATGATTTTCCGGAAAGAACCGGGTAGTTCACGTCATCAAGCATGTAGGAGTCCGGGTAGTAGGTCAGTTTGAAGGATACGGGTTGAAGGGTATGGGCTTTAGCCCGTACGTTAACCTCCCACCATCATTCAGGGGCTTCAGCCCTGAGGAAAGCTTCTTTCAAACTGATCCACTGCCGGAATCCGGCTTTGGTGAATGTACTCTTGCCGCAAAGCTTTTTGCGTGATTCAATGACAATTGTTCCCAGGGCCGTTTTTTTGACTCCGCACGTGTGGGGATTGCCTGATGAGCGACGCTGAACCGCGTAAGCACGGAGTAAGCGCGGAGGGTATCAAGCCGGAAGATGAATTGGTCAGCCGGTATGAGGTAGTGCCCTACACGGAGCGGGCGCATGAAACGGATCTCTATGCTTTCCGCGCCTCTTTGCCTCAGCCCGCGCCCGCGCAGGCACCCGCGCCGACTCCGCGACAGATCGCTCTGACTGGCACCAAAAACATCGCTCTCATCGCGGGAGTGGGTGCGCTCGCCGTTCTTTTCTCGGTTCTGATTACCATGATCGTCTTGAAGAAGCAGGAGCCGGAGCAGCCTTTTATCGATCTGGGAACCAATCACATCGCGTCCGCCGGATTGGGTGGGCGGCTCATCGCTAAGTGGGATGGAAGCGCCGAGTACGAGCTCCACATCGATCCTCTCGTTCCCGCACAGATTGGGGGATTTGCGGCGGTGGCGGCTAATCCCCCTCGCCCGATCTCGATTGATCTTCACTTCAAGGACATGTCTGGCTCAGTCGTTTGCCAGAAAGAAATTCTCCTCCCCATTGATCCCGCAGGACAGGCCAATCCGCAGCAGGTGCAGCCGCTAGTTCCGACGAAGACAGCCGGCGGTGACATTGTGCAAAATGTAACTGCGTCCGATGGTCAGATCGACGAGATTGTGATCAATGGTCAACTGCCTTGTCCTGCAAAATCGTACAAAAGCCTCGCATCGTGGGATTTCGTTTCGAGTTTTCCCCTCGTTGCGGAGCAGGAAGACTGGATGCGTCATGAGCAGGGCATCGAAGCAGAACTGAGGCGGAGAGCCGCAGAAGCCCGCGCGAAGGCATTGATTCCTAATATCCGGCCATTACCCGCTCCCATTGAGGGAGATGACGTGATCGTCTTCGATAACCCATCGAAGGGCACCGTTGAAACGAAGGCTGGCAGAGTCTTTTTTATCGGCAAAGACGGACTGCGTGGCCACGCGCCGGGATGGCAAATCTTTCCTGCGACTGTCCATTTCCGCTGCGATATCAAAGCTACGTGCACCCTCACACGCCACGATGTTCCTGGCTTTCTCCAGGTCCGCTTGGTGCACTGAACGCTTGCGGGCGTGAGTAAACCGGCAATGCGTCTTTGTTTCGTATCCCTTACGCTCCGTCCTTGCATCCCTGATCTCTGTCATGTCGTACGATGGATGCGATGCACGTACTCTCCGCAGCCGAGATGCAGGCCTGTGATCGCGCAACCACAGAGCAATTCGGCATTCCATCCATTGAACTGATGCGCGCGGCGGCAGCTTCAGTCGCAGCGTTTGCGCGCGAACAGTTTCCGCATCTGCGCCGCGTGACAGTGCTCTGCGGCCGCGGCAATAATGGCGGCGACGGCATGATGGCCGCGCGGCTGTTGGCGCACGACGGTATGGGCGTGACCACGCTTCTGCTGGGCTCTCCTGACGGGCTCACCGGCGATGCCGCTCAAGCCTGGCGCGAGTTGACCAACCCGCTGCACGGCAGTGTCGAAGTCGTCACAACCGTGGAGGATCTCGGCCGGCATACGAGTGCGCTCGACACGGATCTCATTTTCGACGCAGTGCTCGGAACAGGATTCAAACCGCCGCTCAAGGGCCTGGCTCTCGCCGCGCTCGAGTGGGTAAAGGCCAGCCGCGCGCCTATTCTCGCTGTCGATCTACCGTCCGGCTGGCCCGCAGATGAGACCGGCGCCATGCTGAGCGGTCCTGCTTTTCCGGCTGACGCCGTGATTACATTTACTGCGCCCAAGCCGGCCCACGTATTGGGTCAATTGACGCGCCGGTGGGATCAGCCGGTGGTCGTGGCTCCGATCGGCTCGCCGGATGAAACAGTCGTATCCACGCTTCAGTTGGAGTGGTCCGGCGCAGCGGCTGCGCTTGCGGGTGCGCCGCGGGCCGTTGCTGCGAACAAGGGCAACTTCGGCCATGTTCTCGTGGTCGGCGGAACGTTCGGATTTGCCGGTGGCAAGGCGGGCGCCCCTGCTATGGCAGCGTTAGCGGCGTTGCGCGCCGGCGCGGGACTTGTCACTGCGGCCGTGCCGGCTCCGGCGTTGTCGGTTACAGCCGCGGTCGCGCCCGAACTGATGACCTGGCCACTCCTGGCGACTGCCGCCGGTCACGTTGCAGAGGAAAATCTCACGCCTGACCGAATTTCTCCACTGCTCGCCGGTAAAACGGTGCTCGCCATCGGCCCCGGTCTCGGGCAAACTCCGGAAACCGCCAAATTCGCCTCGGGTCTGCTCTCATCGACCGATCTGCCGGCAGTGATCGACGCCGATGCGCTGAACATTCTGGCAACCAAGCCGGTGTTGCTGACCAAGCTCGCTCGGCGCGGCAAACGCACGCTGGTGCTCACGCCACATCCGGGTGAGATGGCGCGTCTCGCCGGCACAACAGTAGCCGAGGTGCAGGCAGACCGTCTGAAAACGGCGCGCGAGTTCGCGCAGCGCGTGGGCGTCACGCTGGTGCTCAAAGGGGCGCGCACGCTCATTGCTCATCCAGACGGACGCATTGCGGTCAACACGACCGGCAATCCGGGCATGGCCAAAGGCGGCAGCGGTGACCTGCTCACCGGCCTGATTGCGGGCCTGCTTGCGCAGCATCCGCATGATCCGGCGCGCGCCGTAGAAGCTGCAGTTTACCTGCACGGGCTTGCTGCAGACCTTGCTGTGCGCTCGGGCGATGAGCACACATTTCTAGCCACGGATTGCCTGCGGCATCTTTCACAGGCTTTTCGCTTTTACTCGCGTGGCGCAAACGGGTATGTTTGGATACAGGGGTTGCCGGGATCGCAGGCAGCAGCCTTGAAAGAGGCCAGAGGATGACGAGCTCCGCACCGACCACGGAAGGGAAGATTCACGAGTTCACCACGCAGAGTGGTGCGGACACCATCGAGGTGGGGCGCAAGCTGGTCCGCCTGCTCAAGCCTCCTCAACTGTTGCTCCTGCGCGGAGAACTGGGCACCGGCAAGACAACGCTGGTGAAAGGGATTGCCCAGGCGCTTGATGCCGCCGAGCCCGACGAGGTGACCAGTCCCACCTTCACGCTGTTGCATGAGTACGACGGCACCCGCGACGGCAAACCGGTGAAACTCTACCACCTCGATGTCTATCGTCTTGAAGGTGAACGGCAATTGGAGACACTGGGCTTGGAGGAGCTGCTAACACCCGATGCCCTGGTGTTGGTCGAATGGGGCGAAAAGTTCAAGAGCATTCGCAAGCGGGCTACGGGCGAGATTGTCATCTCCTCCGAAGGCGGCGATAAGCGCAAGATCACGGTGATATTGAAGGAATAGCAAGTCAGCCGGTCGGCAAGCCAGTCCCGTCAAGTCGGTCCCGTGCCTCATCCTCGACCATCCCGTTTAACCACCGGATCGAATCCATCTCATGCAGCGCATTGCTTTTGAGGACGTTCAGCAGCAACTGGCAAGTGCACTGCGCAGGCTCGGTTTTGCCGCCGAGCGCGCCGAAACCTGCGCCCGCCTCTTTGCCGAAACCACCTGTGACGGCGTTTACACGCACGGCATCAACCGCTTTCCGCGTTATGTGGCCACTATCCGAAACGGCAGTGTGGTGGTGGATGCGGAGCCGAGGCGCGTGGCAGGTTTCGGCGCTTTGGAGCGGTGGGATGGGCGGCGCGGCCCCGGTAATCTCAACGCGCTAGCCATGATGGCGCGCGCGCTGACACTCAGTCGCGCGCATGGCATAGGCTGCGTGGCGCTCGGGAATACGAATCATTGGATGCGCGGCGGGACCTACGGATGGCAGGCAACGGAGGCGGGATTCGTCGGCATCTGCTGGACGAATACGATGCCGAACTTGCCGCCATGGGGCGGGGTGGAGCGCATCATCGGCAACAATCCGCTGGTCATTGCCGTGCCGCGCCCTGCCGGTCCGGTCGTTCTCGATATGGCGATGTCGCAGTTCTCTTACGGAGCATTGGAAAGCTACCGGCAACGCGGCGAGATGCTGCCCGTCGATGGCGGCTTCGATGCCGAGGGAAATCTTACACGCGATCCGGCTGCGATTGAAAAATCCTGGCGTCCTTTGCCGGTTGGCTACTGGAAAGGCTCGGGGCTCTCCATCGTGCTCGACATGATAGCCGCGATGATGAGCCTGGGCCGGGCCACGCATCAGCTTTCACACGATCCGGTCTTCGAGTGTGGCATCTCGCAGATGTTCCTGGCGATGAATCCGGAGGCCTTTGGACCCGAGCCGAAGCTGGCCGAGATCGCCGACGGGATCGTCGCCTCACTACATCATTCGGAGCCGGCGAGGGAAGGGAAGCGCGTCCGCTATCCGGGGGAAGAAACACTGCGCATCCGTGCCGAGAACCGGAAGCTGGGCCTGCCTGTCGAGCCTGCCGTTTGGGCAGAGATCCTGGCAATGTGACGGTGGTTTGTTGCGGCTGATCGTGAGCACGTCAACCTCCGAAACATGCGCTATGCTGGGTCCATGAATTTCCGCGCGCTGCCGAAAATCGAGCTGCATCTGCATCTCGATTGCTCCTTGAGCTATAAGGCCGTTTCGTGTCTGGCGCCTGGCGTCACGCGCGAACAATACGAACGCGACTACATGGCGCCCGCGCGCTGCACCAATCTGGCTGAGTTTCTTACCCGCGCGCCCATGGGCTTTCGCCTCATGCAAACCGAGGAGTCCCTCCGGCTGGTCACAGAGGATGTCTGCGAGCAACTTGCGGAAGACGGCGTGATCTACGCCGAGATCCGGTTCGCGCCTCTGCTCCACAATCTGAACGGACTGAGCCCGGAGCGCGTGGTAGCCGTGGTGGAGCGCTCGGCAGAGCAACTGAGCCGGGCAATGGGAATCGAGGCTGTCCTGATTCTCTGCACTCTGCGTCACTTCAGCGAAGAGCAGAGTATGGAGACGGCGCAGTGGGTTGAGCGCTTTCGCGGCAGCCGTGTGGTGGCGTTGGACATCGCCGGCGATGAGGCCGGGTTTCCGTTGGATGCTCACGTGGCCGCCTACCGGTATGCACGCGATCATGGCCTGTTTCGTACTGCGCACGCGGGCGAGGCCTGTGGTCCGGAAAGCGTGTGGCAGACTTTACGGCTGCTCGATCCGCACCGCATCGGCCATGGAACACGCAGCTATGAAGATGAAACGCTGGTGGATCACCTGCGCCGAAAGAAGATTCATCTGGAACTCTGTCCCTCGTCCAACGTGCAGATCATCCCGTCGATCGAATGCTGGGAAGACCATCCCATCAACCGGCTTTATCGCGCGGGCGTCTCGCTCAGCGTGAATACCGATACGCGCATGTTGACGCCCGCCACACTCACCGGCGAGTACGAATGCCTGAACCGCGTCTTCGGCTGGGAAAGACAAGATTTCCTGCGTGCCAATCAGATGGCGCTGGAGGCAGCCTTCGCAGAGGCATCTATCAAAGAGCGGGTTGGGCAGCGGCTTGTGGAAAGCTGCGCGACGGCAGACGTTTCCATGGAAGGCTATGCGGAACGCGGCCGGACCTCGTGACCCGAAGGTTGTAGTTACTAGTGACCGAAAACGCCATCGAAAAATACTAAAGAAAATCCGAAAGCAGACTAGAATGATTGCAATTCTCAGCTTCTAGAAAAGAAATTCAGTTAAGCGTCTTCTGTAGAGACACTTAGTTGACTTGCATTCGGACTATGGACTACGGCACATACTTCTTCACGAATATCGCTTCGGTGACGGTGTTCACGATATGCATGAGCGTTCTCGCCTGGCATAACCGCGGCGTGAAGGGAATGCAGTGGTTCGCCGGAAGCATGATCGTCGGGCTGGCCAAGCTGATTCTGCAGGGTCTGGAAGGCAAGGTGCCGGCGATCTTGGGCATGGTGGCAAACGAGCTTTACTTGATTTCGTTTTCGATGCAGTTTATGGCGCTGCATTGGTTCGTGGTGCGCAAGCCGATGAAGAAACGCTGGCCGTGGGTGGCGCTCACGCTCATTCTCTTCGCCTATACCGTCATGTTTTTTGCTCACATTCCCTATGGAGGGAATCTCACGAACATTCCCTTCGTGATCCTCTGCGGCGCATCCGCCTGGCTGTTGTTCCGGCACGGGAGCGGTCCCTTTACCGCAGTCTCACGGGTTACTGCCGTGGTTCTTCTGGGTGACATGGTTGTGGCCAGCTACCGCGCGATTCTCACAAACCTTCGCTATATGCGGCCGTGGGAGACGGTCGATGCGCACACCGATCCACGCTGGCTTTATTCACTGGCGGGCATGGCTTTTCTTGCCGCTTTCATGATCATGTGCGCTCTCTGGTTCCTGGTAACGGAACTGCAGCACGAGCTCGCCGAACAGGCCCACACCGATCCTCTTACCGGCGCGATGAACCGCAGGGCGATGGAAGAAGCGGCGTTGCGCGAAACAGCGCGCAGCATCCGGTTCGGCTATCCGCTGTGCATGATCATGATCGACATCGACAACTTCAAGCATCTCAATGACACGCGGGGACACGCAGCAGGCGATCACGCCTTGAGAGCCCTGGTGGCCAAGGTAAAGAGTATGCTGCGCGCGCAAGACCTGCTTGCGCGCACCGGCGGCGAGGAATTTGCTATCCTGCTTCCCGATACCCCTGCTGCCTCCGGCATTCTCGCTGCGGAGCGGGTAAGAATGGCAGTCGAAGCTCTTGAAGTTCCTTTCGAAACCGGACCCATCAAGTTCACCATCAGCGCCGGCGTGGCGCAGCTCGACCCCGCCTGCGGTTTCGAAGGAATGATGCGGCTTGCCGACGAGGCGATGTACGAGGCCAAAGAGCATGGACGCAACCTGGTCTCTGCACGCCTGATGGAAGCGGCCACGCTGGCCTAGAAATCCATGATCTAGAGACCCATGATCTAGAAACCCATGATGTTGTAGCCGCAATCGACGTAGATCGTCTCACCCGTCACAGCGCTGGCGAGATCGCTGGCGAGATAGAGCGCCGTTCCGCCCACTTCGAGCTGATCCACGTTGCGGTGCAGCGGCGCTCGTTCCGCGTGCGCCTTCATCATGTCGCCCAATGCGCCGATGCCGCGCGCGGCAAGGGTCTTGATCGGTCCGGCGGAGATCGCATTGACGCGAATGTTCTTGGGGCCGAGGTCCCAGGCAAGATAGCGCACCGCCGATTCAAGAGACGCCTTGGCCAGCGCCATCACGTTGTAGTGAGGCACGACCTTTTCCGCAGCATAATAACTGAGCGTGATGATGCTGCCGCCCGCGGTCATCAGGGGCGCCGCGCCGCGGCTTACGGCGATGAGCGAGTAGACGCTCACATCGTGCGCGATACGGAACCCTTCGCGGCTCGTGTTGATGAATTCGCCTTTCAGATCTTCGGCAGGCGCAAACGCGACCGCATGAACGAGAATGTCGAGTTTTCCGAACTTTTCTTTGAGCGCGGCAAACAACGATTCGATCTCGGCATCATTCGACACGTCGCACTGGAAGCCGCTGGTGCCAGGCAGTTCGTGGATCAGATCCCCTGCTTCGGCTCTCATGCGCTCGTTCTGATAGCAGATGGCCAGAGTCGCGCCGGCTCCATGCAGTTTTTGCGCAATTCCCCAGGCGATGGAGCGCTTGTTCGCCAGCCCGAAGACCACGGCCGTCTTGCCCGTCAAATCGATCATGCTTTCGTTGCTCCTTAAAGTCCCGCGCGCCGCGTGTGAGAAATTGCTGCGCGAATCGCTTTTTAGAATATCAGCCGCCCAGATCGATCAGTTCCACGTGACCAACGGGCCGGCCAAGAAACCGCGGGCCGAGTCTCTCGAATTTATCAACCGAATCCGTGGCGAAGCAGTGGATTTCAGTCTGTGCAGAGGTTTCTATGTTCCTTTGCGCTGCACGTCCGTTGAGGAGCCGTACTGCAGTGTCGGCCGTCGATTCAGCCGAGTCGATTACGCGGATCGCACAGGATGCACGTCCGGCAAGAACCTTTTCGATTAACGGGCGCAGCAACGGATAGTGAGTGCATCCGAGCACGAGCGTGTCTGGCTTGAGGCCCTGCGTTGCGGCGTCTCTGCGGATCTCATCGAGATAGATACGAATCACTTCGGCAGTGACGGAATGATCGGTCCACCCCTCTTCGACAAGCGGGACCAGCAGCGGGCAGGCCTTTTCAAGTGCGCGCAGACCCTGGGCCTGGCAGGCTGCGGAATAAGCGTGACTGTGCACGGTCGCCTCGGTCGCAATCACCAACACGTCATTGCTCGTTGAGGCTGCGCGCGCGGCCTCGGCGCCCGGTTCGATCACGCCCAGCACCGGCACCGGTACGGCATCTTGAATTGCATCGAGCGCAAGTGCGCTGGCCGTGTTGCAGGCGATCACCAGATATTCAGCGTCCATTTCGCGCGTCAAAAATTGCGCGCTCTGCACCGCATAGCGGGCAATCGTCCGGCGCGATTTGGAACCGTAAGGCAATCGCGCCGTATCGCCCAGAAAAGCGAATCGCGCCTGCGGCAGCCGCGCGACAAGCGCGCGCAGAACCGTGAGCCCGCCGAAGCCCGAATCGAAGACGCCGATGGTTGGTGTTCTGGACGCAGGGCCAGCACTCTGCGCATCGCTCATGGCTGCGCCCCTCGGGTAACGGCAACGTCGCTCGTGAGATAGGTGCGGGTCAAATCGGCGTGGCCGGCAAGCGTTTCGCGCTGCTGCCCATCCACCAGGAAATGCACCTCCGTGATGCGCGGAAAATTGGCGTGCAACGTAGCACAGATCGAGAGCACGGTCAGGCTCTCGGTCTCAATGCCCGAGGGATGGTTGGCCGCAAAGGCGCCTGCCAGATTGACAACTGCGAGTTCAGATTCACTCTGCGGATTCTTACCGGCTGCGCGCCGCGCGGCGATGCCGGCTGTACGAACCGGCAGCAGGAAGACTTGATCGATGGGGCTGGTGGGGCTGGCCCCGCCGGGCACCGGATGAGATGCGTCCGCAGTCGCATACAGATCCAGAAGTTTGTCCAGAATAGCGCGTGCGCGCGCGTTGGGGCTTTGCGGCAGCGGCAGCGACAACGCCCTTGTCACCAGCGAATCATCGGCGTCGTTGGCAACCATAAGAGTCGCCTGTTCGGCCGGCGCAACCTGCGGCGCCTGCGTGGGAGTAGACTGTTCGCCTTGCAGCAGGTGCTGATGCTCGCGGTTGCGCAACTGCCACAGAATCGTACCCATGAGGATGGACGCGGCGAGCAGCAGAAAGAAGAGCACGGTCTGGTAGCGTGGAATCACGATGGGCCGGCTCCCAAATGACCTTCCTCTGCCTGCCACTCCAGCAGCGCGGCTGCCAGGGCATCGGCCAGATGGGCTTGATAGCCCGGGTCGTTCAAGCTATCGACAGGCGATTCGCCTGAGGTGCGATCCGGAGAGACCTCAACGGCCAAAGCTGGACAGGTCAGGCTATCGACTACTGGCAGCGCCATCCGGCCGAGCGTGACGGCCATCCCCGCATGCAACAACGCCGAGTTGAGCACTCCAGCCAGCGCCAGGCTGCGTGTTATGGAAGCGGACTGGGCCGTTCGCCAAGGCTCAAAATGGGCGGGCTCCGTGGGAGCGAGCGAGGAGGCGAAGAGATGGATCCCAGAGCCGCTCAGGGACGCATGCAAACTCAAGCACGCTTGGGCGTTGGCGTGGTCGGCGATCTCGATGCGTTGTTCGGAAGCGACTGTAGTATCGGATTCGCGCGTTGTCACCACCGCAATGCCGCGCGCCTCCAACAGGGATCGCAGGCGTACGCTCAAGGCCAACGTGACGGATTTCTCGTTCCAACTGCCGCTGTGCCCGCCCGAGTCATCGCCGCCGTGCGCTGCGTCGAGAACCACAACAAACCGGGACGTGGGAGCCGGCGGGGCCTGCATCGATATGGTCCGCTCCTGCGCCGCGCCGGAAGCTGTTGCGCAAAGCGCACACGAGACAAGCAGTCCGGGAATTCCAGTCAATCGGATGCGCCGGTCAGGCGCTCTCTCAATCCAGTGCATAGATGGTCAAGCCGCTCAGCAGCTTAGGGAAAAAGTCCGTTGATTTTTGTGGCATCACTTCGCCGGCAAAGGCCACTTCCTTCAACTGCTCCATGGTCACCGGATTGGTAAGAAAGACGATGTCCGCCTCGCCGCGGCGGACCTGTTCCAGCGCCTCAGCCGCGTCGCGCAGATACCGCAGGTTGGTCTGTTCCCGGACCTTCTCGATATCGAGGCCTAGTAGCCGGTCGAGCAGCAGCACATGCAGGTGTGTTAGATCGAGCTGATGCTGCCGTTCCGGCACGTCGGCCAAAGCCGATGCCACGGCGTCAGGCTTTGACCGTAATAACCAAGCTCCCGAGCGGGTCGCTGCCACAAATGCTGTTCCTTTTTGCCTTTTTAAGGTATCGAGATGTGCTGCGGCGTCCGCGGCCGGCAATGCGCTTACGGTGAAAAATGCCTCCGCCGCCTTGGCAAACCGGCCCGCATCGAACCCCTGCAAGCCGTGGACTACGCGATGCGTCGGCAGAATTACCAGGCCGTCCGAGTCCATGTTGACAAAGGTCATCATCACTGCGGCTTCCGGATAGGGCGGCTGGGGTAATTGCGTCGTGCTGTGTTCGGCCTTCGCTGTCCCGTTGGCCGCGTATGTCTTGGAATAGTTCAACGCCGTCTCGTAGCGATGATGCCCGTCGGCGATAATCAATTTCTTGTCGGCCATCGCCGTAGTCAGCAGGTTGATGGTTCCGGGATCGCTGATGCGCCACAACCGATGCAGGACGCCGTATTCGTCGGTCACCTCGGCGTCGGCCGGTCCGCTGCCATCATAAAGAATCTTATCCACCGCATTTGCGGGGTCAGAATAGAGCATGAAGATCTGCCCGAAGTGTGCGCGGGTCGCTTTGAGCAGGTTCAGACGGTCGGTTTTAGGCTTCGAAAGCGTCTGTTCGTGCCGGAAAACTACTTGTTCGGAGTAGTCGTGCAGCTTGCCGAGGGCAATGAAACCCCGCCGTTCCTTCACGGCTGCCGATCCTGGCACAGTGAACCGCTGCGCGTAGGCAAATACGCTCGGCTCCTTTTCCTGAACCAGGACGCCTTGTTCACGCCAGGCGCGAAAATCGCGGGCCGCGCGTGTGTAGACACTCTCGCCATGGTCGGCATCGAAGAGTTCAGGCAGTCCGAGAATGATGCGGACCAGATTGAATGGGCTTCGTTGATAATAGGCCTGCTGCATCGCAGGAGAGATTTTGTCGTAAGGCTGGGTGACCACATCATCCAGACGAGCGGTTGAAGGGTTGTAACGCCAGGCGCGAAACGGGTAAATGCGAGCCATGACGAAGATCGTGCTCCGCGTTTCAAACGGTAAAATCGGCGCGCCGGCATCCCATCTTGCTCAAAATAGAAGCCGGAGCGTTCAGGCTCGATTGTATCCCAGTCTCCGGAATGGACCCGGGTCTGGGAATACGGAAGCGCGAAATTACCAGAGAAATTCTGGATTACAATCTGGTTACACCACTGAAGCGCCAATCATGCTACTATCGCGTTCAACTCTAGGTGTTTTCGTATGACAACGCTTCCTTTCCCGCGCGATTCGCAAAAAGGGGGCGGCAGCCTGAATCTGGTCCGCCGTTGGGTGGGTTTCTGGACTTTGGCGCTTCTGTTGTTCTGCGTAGCGCGAGCCCAGGCGCAGGACGATCAACTGAATCGGGTGCACGTGCAGCCTCCCGCGTCTTCCACTGCGCCCACTTCAGAGCCCTCCGGCGCCGAAGCGCCTCCGGAAAGCGGCATCAAGGCGCTTAAGGTGCATCCCGGCTCCTTTATCCGGATGGATGTGGATATGGTGCTTGTGCCGGTCACCATCACCGATCCGATGAACCGGCTGGTCACGGGGCTCGAAAAGAGCGATTTTCAGGTCTACGAGAACAACGGCGAGCAGGCGATTTCGAGCTTTGCCTGCGAAGACGCGCCGGTGTCGATCGGGATCATCTTCGATCTTTCCGGCTCCATGACCTCGAAGCTTATCCGCGCTAAGGAAGCGATCCTGCAGTTCATCAAGACCGCCAATCCGCAGGACGAGTTTTTCGTGATCGGATTCAATGACCGGCCGGAATTGATTGAAGACTTTACGAGTTCGGTCGAGGACATCCAGGCCCGCTTGGCGACTGTGCACAGCGGCCACCGCACCGCGCTTCTTGACGCAATCTACTACGGCGTAGCCAAGATGAAGGATGCCCGTCACGAGCGGAAGGCTCTGCTGGTCGTTTCCGACGGTGGCGACAATCGCTCGCGCTATACCGAGGGTGAAGTCCGCGCCCAGGTGCGCGAATCCGATGTCGAAATCTATTCGATCGGCATCTTCGATCCTTACGCGCCTACGCCCGAAGAGCGCACCGGCCCTCAGCTTCTTGAGGATTTGAGCGATTCAACCGGCGGACGGCTCTTCCGCGTTGACGATGTGGACGAGATGAGCGACATCGCCGAGAAAATTTCCACCGAGCTCCGCAACCAATATGTAATCGGCTATAAGCCCAAGGACCTGACCCACGACGGCAAGTGGCGTAAAGTGAAGGTGAAGGTGAATCCTCCTCCGGGACTGCCTCCGCTCACCGTCTATGCTCGCACCGGTTACTATGCGCCTTTGCAATAACGCGTTTCATACGGCTCTGCTCTCTGGGGTTGCGTTTTTGCTTGCAGCACAGCCCATCTTCATGTCCGCCGCTGTTCCTCAGGCCGCCGCTAATCCTGTCTCAACCGAGACCCACGGTCAGACAGCGACGTTTCCCTCGGATAGCGATCCAGTGCATTCGCCGGAAGGCACGGCGTCCGTTCCCGGGCCGGCTCCGCTTCCAAAAGAAGGGAGCGGGTACGTGCTCCGCACCGACGTGGAAGAGGTGGTGCTGAACGCGACCGTGCTGAACGGTACGCAACTCGTTCAGAATCTGACGAAAGATGACTTCCAGGTTTACGAGGACGGCGTCAGGCAGACGCTGCTCAGCTTTCAGCATACGGATCTCCCCGTCTCGATCGGCCTGGTAATTGATAACTCTGGCTCGATGTACCGGAAACGGCCGTCTGTAAATAAATCCGCTCTCGATCTGATATTGGCTTCGAATCCGCAGGACCAGGCCTTCGTGGTCAACTTTTCCGACGAGGCCTTTATCGATTGCGACTTTACCTCCGACCCCAACAAGCTGCGTGACGGCCTTGCGCACATCGACTCCCGCGGCGGCACGGCGCTTTATGACGCCGTGGTCGCTTCGGCAGACAAGCTCGCCAATGATGCCAAGCGGCCTAAGCAGGTTCTCGTTCTCATCACGGATGGTGAAGACAATGCCTCGACTCTCAACCTGGAGCAGACAATCCGCCGCGTGCAGGAGCTCTCCGGCCCGGTGATTTACTCGATCGGTCTTTTGTTTGGGGATGAGATGAGCCGCGCCGAGGTGCGCCACGCGCGGCGCGCACTGGAGATGCTCTCCACGGAAACCGGAGGCATGGCTTTCTTCCCCCGATCGATCGAAGAAGTCGATCAGATTGCAGCCGAGGTGGCCCGCGATATCCGTACGCAATACACGCTCGGCTATCGGTCCACCAAGCCGACCTCTGTGCCGGGTTTCCGCCGCGTTGCGGTGACCGCCGAGGCCAAAGGCATGGGCAAGCTCACCGTCCGCACCCGTACCGGCTACTTCCCCGTAGCGCACCAGGAAAAACAGCGCGTCGTCAGTGGAAATTGAAGAGAAGATTCTTTCGATATTCCGAGCCTGGTCCTGATTTTGTTGCCAACAGTATGATCCTGGTTGCAGAGACCTGGATCCGGGTATAGACGGCCGTTTTTGCGGGCCGTCTTGCCCAATCCTTTCCGGCCTTACACGATAAGCTAGAAGGCAGGAGCTAGAAGCCAAAATAACCATGCCCGAATACAAGTACTCGACTCTCGCCGTTCACGCCGGCCAGCATCCTGACCCGCAAACCGGCGCCGTGAACGTGCCCGTTTATCTCTCCTCGACCTTTGAACTCACTGGTATCGGGACCGACCGCGGCTGGGATTACTCGCGCGCCGGCAACCCTACTCGCGACCGGTTGGAATCAGCTCTCGCCGCGCTCGAAGGCGGCCTGAGCGGCCACGCCTTCACTACCGGCATGGCGGCCATCGCCGCGCTTGTCTCCATGTTGCGCGCCGGTGACCACGTTCTATGCTCGCGCGATGTCTATGCGGGCACGGTGCGTCTTTTTGACCAGATCGTCAGCGGCTATGGCATCGGGATTGAATACGTCGATACGAGCGATCTGGCCGCGGTTGAGCGGGCGATGCGCCCGAATACGAAGCTCGTGCATATCGAAACGCCCAGCAATCCCCTGATGGTGCTTACCGACATTGCCGGTGTTTGCCGCATTGCCCACGCCCACGGGGCCGAGGTCAGCGTAGACAACACCTTTCTGTCCCCGGCGCTGCAGAGCCCCTTGGCGCTGGGTGCGGACATCGTCATGCACTCGACAACGAAATACTTGAATGGCCATTCGGACGGTCTGGGTGGCGCGCTCATCGGTTCCAAACCTGAGCACAAGGAGCGCTTTTTGCTGATTCAGAAGGCCGCAGGTGCCGTCATGTCACCCTTCGAGTGCTTCCTGGTCCTGCGCGGCATCAAGACTCTTCCCCTGCGTATCCGGCAGCACGAGGAAAATGGACGGGCCGTGGCGGAGTTTCTTTCGACGCACCCGAAGGTGAGCAAGCTCGCTTATCCGGGGCTCAAATGCCATCCGCAGTATGATCTTGCCTGCAAGCAGCAGAGGGGGTTTGGCTCGATGATGAGCTTCGAACTGAAATCCCGCGAGGAGGCGGCGCGATTCCTCAAGACGATCAAGATCTTTCTCAATGCGGAGTCGCTCGGTGGTGTCGAATCGCTTGCCTCCCATTCGGCCACGACCACGCATGGTTCTGTGAGTGAAGAAGTTCGCACCGCGATGGGCATCAATGAGGGGCGCATCCGGCTTTCCATCGGCATCGAGGACAAAGAAGACCTGATCGCCGATCTCCAACAGGCCCTGGCTGCTGTCTAGAGGCGATGCCGAGTTCCGCGCTCATCCCGGCTCCCATTCTGGCTATCGACACCTGCGGCTCTTTCGGCTCGGTGGCCCTCGGCCGGCTCGCGGGACGGGATCTTGAGATTCTGGGCGAGGCCGAACTGGAGGCGAGAACCTATTCGGCCACCCTCATCGGAGCCGTTCGTGATGTGTTACGCGCTGCCGGGGCCCAGATCGGCGATCTGGGCGGAATTGTCGCCGTAAACGGGCCCGGCAGCTTTACCGGCGTTCGCATGGGCCTGAGCGCCGTAAAGGGCCTCGCAGAAGCCACGCGGATCCCGGTCGTCACGCTTTCGCGGCTCCAGATTCTTGCGCGAAAGGCGGGAGCGCCGTCGTCCGCGCTCGATGCGCATCGTGGCGAGTTATTTCTGCGGCTTGAACGCGCCGGCCGCGACCCTGACGAGTCGCTTGCCGGAGTCCGGGAACTTGCGGCCATTGATCCTGCGCCGTTGCGCGTAGCGATCTGCGAAGATGCCGCGGCCGGGATGCTTGCGCCCGCCTGGCCGGCCACGCAACTGGTTCGAACTGTGCCCCCCACCGCCCGCGATGCGTTGCGTCTGGGTGAATCGCGGCTGGTTGCCGGCGCCTTCGTTGATCTCGCCCTGCTCGACGGCCATTATCTGCGCCGCTCCGATGCCGAGATCCTGGGCGCGGAGATCTTCGGTGAACCGGTCGCCCCGGAGCCGTGAAGGCCATGAGCTTCGACCTGGCAAAGATCGAAATCCGGCATCTCGGCGGCGAGGATATCGAGGCTGTATGGGCCATAGCCGAGATACTGGAAGAGGCGCCGCACTGGCCTCGGGGCTTCTATGAAGAGATGCTTAGGGCCGATTCTCCGCGACCGCGCATCGCGCTCGTTGCCTGGGATTACCGAAGCGCAGGCATAGTCGGCTTTGCAATTGCGAGTCTCATTCCGCCGGAGGCCGAGCTCGAAGGTATCGCGGTCGCGGCGGAAGCCCAGCGCTGCGGAATCGGCCGGGGGCTTTTAGCAACGTTGGTCCGGGAGCTGCGGCAAGCGGGCATCGAGGAGCTGTTGCTGGAAGTTCGCTCCTCAAACCATGCGGCCCTCCATTTTTACCAGGCGCAAAACTTCAAGCAAACTGGAGTTCGACCTGGCTATTACACTGATCCACAAGGAGATGCAATTCTGATGTCCCTGGGGGTAATTTGATTTGTCCAGCCCGATTCCATTCAGAATGGTCAGGGTAAACGGCCGTGCTTTGGCCCGCCCTGCATGACCGTCATGATGCGGGATAGAGTTTCTTCCCGAAATTCACAGCTTCTATTACTTTTTGATCTTTTATCGCTTGCAGACCCACCGACGGCGGAGCTATATGTTAATGTTCTGCAACCAGCGGTTGGCCCAAGTTCCGGCCACCGAAACCGGAGGTGCTTGATGGACGAAGTAAAGGATTCCGCGCTGAGCGAAGAGATCGATCGTCTTCACGCCGAACATGGTCGCTATGCTCAGCGGCTGGAGGAATTGCTTCAAAAGCCTTATCTCAGCACAGACGAGCAGCTTGAGGAGGTGCGTTTGAAGAAGCTCAAATTGCACGCCAAAGACCTGATATGTGCCCTTGAGCGCCGGATGCCGGTGGCAGTTTAGGCCTCTTGCGGACAATTTTACGAAACGATGGGCCTCTTGTGTGTCCCAAAGGACGGTGTGCTCTCTGATAGCTGCGGCGATAAGCCGGTGACCGTATAATCGTTTGGGATGGTTCGCGACGGTTACATCTATGGTTTGAGTCTGTTGATGGTTGCCGCAATTCTTGTATGGTTTACCAGCAGTTGGATTTGGGCTGTGGCTCCCGTACTGCTTGCCGGCTTCTTCCTCTGGTTTTTCCGCGACCCCCACCGCACAATTCCCTCCGGTTCCGGGTTGATTGTTTCTCCCGGCGACGGCTTGGTGACCGAAACCGCGATCATCGCTACTCCACAAGGTCCCCGGCAGCGTATCAGCATTTTCCTGAGTGTCTTTGACGTGCATGTGAACCGCGCGCCCATCGGCGGGATTCTGAGCCAGGTGCGTTATCAGAACGGTAAATATCTCAACGCAATGAATCCCGACTCGGCTGAGCGCAATGAGCAGAACATCGTTACGGTGCGTGGGGAAGACGCTGACCATGGAATTGAAGTCACCTTCAAGCAGATTGCCGGGTTGCTGGCGCGCCGCATCGTGTTTCGTTATGGTGAAGGGCAAACCGTAGCCCGAGGCCAGCGCGTGGGCCTCATCAAGTTCGGTTCCAGAGTCGATGTCGTTGTGCCTGCTGAAGCTGTTTTGCGCGTGAAGGTGGGCCAACGGGTGAAAGGCGGCGAAAGCGTGCTGGCAGCCGTGGACCGTGGAGTCATTGCGTGAATTACTATAACCCGGTGCAGGCCAGAGCGAATGCGCATGCCCGTCTGCGCCGTGGCATGTATCTGCTGCCCTCGCTGTTTACTGCCGGAAATATAGCTGCCGGCTATTTTTCCATAACACAGGCGATCGCAGCCATCAGTGCCAATGCGCAGATGCATCTCGACTGGGCGGCCATCGCGATTCTGTTTGCCATTCCCTTCGACGCGCTGGACGGCCGTATCGCACGCATGACCAATACCTGCAGCGACTTTGGCAGGGAACTCGACTCACTGGCCGATGTCATTACCTTTGGCGTTGCGCCCAGCCTGCTCGCTTTCGTGTGGGGATTTCATTTCCTCCCCGAATCCGTGGATCCGGAGCTGCGCCAGCATCTTATACAGGCGGGAGCGTTCATTTGCTTTCTCTTTCTTCTTTGCGGAGCTTCGCGGCTGGCCCGGTTCAACATCAGCCATGATACGCAGCCGCGCAATCCAGGCCGTCCGGGCCGTAAGTATTTTGTCGGTATGCCGATTCCCGCTGCGGCCGGTCTGCTCGCGGCCACCATCCACCTTTGCTACGGGATTCCAGTAGAGTCATGGTGGATCTCCATCCCGTGGCTGGTCCTGGTCGGCCTGTGTGGTTTCCTGATGGTGAGCACCTGGCGTTTCTGGTCAGGCAAGGAGATCAATTTCTCGCGCCGGCATCCATTTCAGTTGCTGGTGTTGCTGGCCGTCGTCTTGTACATCGCGCTTCGTTATTCGAACGTCGTGCTCTTCCTGATCGCATTGGCTTATATGTTTTCAGGCATCTGGGCGCGTGCGGTGTACGGGTGGTCGCGCCGTCGGCGCCGAAGACCGCATATCGAATCGCCGGGCGCGCCGGCGGAACCTGACTCTTACGGGCCCCGGTTCACCGGTTAGCTGTTTGCCTCGACAACCTGATTCCTACACCAACCGCAGATCGCAAACTCGTTGTTCTTGAGAAAAGGATCTTCGTGTACAAGATTGCTATTGCCGGAGCGTCAACCCTTGTGGGCCGGGAGTTGAAAGAAGTTCTTTCCGAATCTCCGCTCGCTGCGGCCAACATTACGTTGCTTGACGAAGAGGATGCGCAGGGCCAGTTGGATCAGGTGGGCGATGAGGTTACTTTCATTCAGGCCATCAGCGCAGATGCATTCGATCACGCCGACTTTACATTCTTCTGCGGCACGGAGAAATTAACGGTCAGGCACTGGCGCCAGGCGCTGCGAGCCGGCTCCACGGTCTTTGATCTCTCTGGCGCGCTCGATCAGGAGAACGGGGTTCTGGTGCGTGCTCCCTGGTTGGGTGCCGATCCGGCGTCGGTCGATCTCTTTACTCCCGCAGTCGTTCCCGCTCACCCCGCCGCCGTGGCGCTTGGATTGCTGATGGAGCGGCTGCAGCAGGCCGCACAGGTGCGGTTCGCCGCCGCTACATTGCTTGAGCCGGCTAGCGAGTTTGGCCGCGCCGCGATGGACGAACTGCATCAGCAGACGGTCAACCTGCTCAGCTTTCAATCGCTTCCTCGCGCTATCTATGATGCGCAGGCAGCCTATAACCTGTTGGGTGGGCTGGGCGAGGCAGCTTCTGTGCATCTGGGCGCGGTCGAGGCGCGAATTCGCCGCCACTATGAAGCACTGGGTGTTGGCCGCTGGCCCAAGCTGGCCTTGCAGGTGATTCATGCTCCCGTCTTCCACGGCCACGCTTTTTCAATTGCCGTAGAGTTGGAGCGGCCGGTCGAAATTGCTGCGCTTGAAGAGGCGCTCGACGACGAGCACGTCGATCTGGTACTCGAAGATACGGATTCCCCCTCAAACCTGTCCGCTACCGGCCAAAACAATCTTCTGGTCCGCATCCGGCCGGAACCCGCACTGCGCGGCTCAAGCAGCATTTCGCGTCTCTGGCTCTGGGTAACCTCAGATAACCTGCGCTTCAACGCGCAAAATGCCGTTGCCTGCGCGCTGGACATGCGCCGCCTGCGGCCGCAGGGATCTGTGCAGTAGATACGGATGGCGGAAAGCAGGGGCGAACCGTGCCGCGTGCTTGGATCATGCTCTGCATCGAGCCCAAAGCTGCTCAATGTAACTGTCGGTCATGCCGGCGATGTAGTCGGTGGTAGTGCGGATCAGTCCCTCGCTGGGGATCTGCGCCTGGTGATCCTTGGGCATCAGGTTTGGATCTGCCATGAATGCTGCAAACAGATCCAACACGACCTGCTCTGCGTGGCGGTGTACATCTTCCATATCCCGGGAATTGTAAAGATTGTCGTACAGAAACTTCTTTGTGCTGATGCGGATTGTTTCCATTTCTTCACTGAAACCGGCAAGGCGCGCGGGAGCTCTGCGGATGTCGGCCAGAGTCCGAGCTTCCAGAACTGCCACCCGCGCACGCACCTCGTTCAACAAATCGGAAACGAATGCATTGAGCATTCTGCGCAGCGCGTCGTAGACCGCCAGTCTTGGCGCCGCGTTGGGAAGGTTATGCAACGCGGCATCGTGAAAGCCGCGAAAGAACGGAACCCCCGCATGAACCTGCTCCAAGGCAAGGATTCCCGAATTCAATCCATCGTCCAGATCGGCGGTCAGGTACGCGATCTCATCGGCCAGATCGATAAGCTGCGCCTCCAGCGGAGGAAACTCGTTCAGGAAATATTCGGCCAGCTCCGGATGCGCGGCAGCGGAATAGTCCCGGGAATGTTTGATTATCCCCTCCCGCACGCCGAGTGTCAGGTTCAGCCCGCGAAAGGCGGGATAGCGCTCTTCGAACCAGGTGACAATGCGTAGCGCATGAAGATTGTGATCGAAGCTGAGCCCGTGTACCTGTAGCGCTTGATCCAGAGCCTTTTCGCCTGCATGGCCAAAGGGCGGGTGACCGATATCATGCGCTAGCGCCAGCGCTTCGGCCAGCTCTATATTCAGGCCCAGCGCGCTTGCAAGAGTACGGGAGATCTGCGTCACTTCGAGCGTGTGCGTGAGCCGGCTGCGAAAATGGTCGTTCAGCGGATCGCCGGGGAGACGCGTGAAAACCTGAGTTTTGCCGGCAAGGCGGCGGAAGGCTCGGGCATGAAGCACCCGTGCAGCATCGCGCGCAAAGGGTGTCCGATAAACATGCGCCGGCTCAGCGTACGCACGCCGAGTCAGCTCGCCCTGCTCCTCACCGGAAACGGCGATACCGCGGGGCAGGGAACCAGCCGGTTCGGTATTCCTGGCCATTGCCGGCCTATTCCGGTTTCGGCTGGTTGATCGAGTCTTCTTCCTTGGCGAGTTTGACGCGCGCGCTCTCCAGCTTTTTCTGGACCTTGGTTACATCGCCCGGTTCAAAGTCTGCAGAAGACGACTTGGCGAATTCGGCCAAAGAGAGTTCCCACTGCGCGGCTGCCAGGCGGATTCGCCCCGTCTTTTCGTAGAGATCGCCCAGATGCTCATGGACCGTTGGGTCGGTCTGATCGCGCGCCACGGCTTGGCGCAGGTTATCTTCAGCCAGTTCGTACTCGCCAAGCTTGAAGTAGACCCAGCCCAGCGAATCGAGATAGGCGCCGTTCATCGGCTCAATGTCCACCGCCTTACGGATCAGCTTGAGAGCCTCCGGCAGGCGAACACCCTTGTCGGCGAGCATGTAGCCGAGATAGTTAAGAGTCATCGCATTCGAAGGGTCCAGATCGAGTGCCTGGCGGAAGAACTGCTCTGCCTGATCCGAGTGTTTCTCGCGGTCAGCCAGTTCGCCTTTGAGGAAAAGGAGATACGTGTGATCTTCCTTCTTTGTTGCCAGTGGCTCGGCCTTGGCAAAAGCATCCTCTGCATCCTTCCAGCGTCGCAAGCGGATATCCATTTGCCCGATTGCAAACCATACCGTGCGGTCATTGTCGGCAGAGTTGTTGAGCAGCCCCTTGGCCATCGCCAACCCTTCATCCGGCTTACCCTGGTCTGCAAGTTCTCCGGCCAGCAGCAATTTCAGATCGCGATTTTTGGGATTGGCCTCGACTGCCTTTTGGGAGACATCGAGAGCCTTATCGAATTGCTTGGCTGTCTGATACGCGTCTACCTCGCCCTGGTACCCGCGCACCGCATTATCGCCGCCCAGCTCGATCATCTTCTGGTAGGCAGCCACGGCGTCACTGGTCTTGTTCTGCTCGAGATAAACTGCGGCCAGCCGCTCCAGAAAAATGCCGCGATCGTTCTTCTCCTCATCCGTGTAGGCGCCGTTGGCGTGGGAGACCGAGGGCTGGTCAGGGGAGAGCGAAGGCTGGTTAAGCATGTTCTGATACGACTTTTCCGCCTCGTCGAAGCGGCCCAGCACGTCCAGCAGCCATCCCTCGTTATAGCCGGCTTCGAGCGAAGATGGATCGATCTTGAGGGCTTTTTCAATCGTGGCCAGCGCCTCCTGATATTTGCCCTGCTGGCGTTGAATCTCGCAGATGTGAATCAGCGCCTCGTTGTTCTCCGGGTCGTCATCGGCAAGCTGCCTATACTGTTTCAGCGCTTCATCGTACTGCTCATTGTTAAAGAGTGCCTGCGCCAGTGCGTCGATCGTCCGCAAGTCGCCGGGTTGCAGGTCCTCGGCGCGCTCGTAGGCAGCGATGGCGTCTTTAGGCTGCTTCAACTGTTCATAGGTTGCGCCTAGCGTGAACTCCATCTTGGGTGTCCGGTCGGACTCCGGAACTGCCTCAATAACCTTCGCAGCATGTTGAAGATCGCCGCTCTCGGCATAAAGACGGGCTAGGTTTAAGACCACGTCTTCTGATTCCGGCTCGATTGCCTGCGCTGTCTTGAACTCCTCTTCCGCCTTCTGCGGCTGGTGTTTCACGGTGTAGAGCTGGCCCAGCACCATCCGGTCTTCGATACTCCTGGGCTGCAACGCCACGATCTTCTCGAACTCGGCGATAGCCTGGTCGAGCACGTTACCGGAAGGCGATGAAGACGAAACGCCGTTTCCGCCTTCGCCGAGCTGGCGCAGATAGATGCGTCCGAGCAGCTTGTGCGCATCCACGTTGTCGGGATAGGTTTTGAGCAGGGTCCGGGCTGTGACTTCCGCCTCATGTTCGTGGCCAGGCGTGCGGAAGTAAAGATCGGCCAGCCCATTCATCAATTCCGGTGAACTTGGATCGGCATTCAAGGCCAGCTTATATTCTTCAATAGCCTGGGTCACGTCTTCTGAACGGCCCTCGGAAATCGCGTTGTCCTCGTAAGTAGCGGCCAGGGCTGAGTGAAAGTACGCCTGCGCCCGGTTGGAAGCCTGTTCGGCATTTGTATCAGGCTTCACATTGGCTGCCATAGCTGAGGGCGGCGGCGCGCTCTGCTTTGAACTAGCCGGGAGGCTTCCGGCAGGCGCGGTTTGGCCACACACAAAGGCCACAGGCAGAAGCAGGAGGGTTGCTGTAGCGATCTTGAGCGAAGGAGCCGGCGAATGCGTTGTTTTTGTCATCATTGAGGGGATTCCGCGCACATGTACACCTGCGGCCGGGATAATCCGTCCGATCGAGCCCTAAAATAGCCGCACAGGCAGCCGTTCCGAACAGCTCTGCCTACACTTAAAGACGATTTTACGCGTCATTCGTCGCGCGTGCGCGAACGAATGTGGGATTTTCGCAAATTGGCGCGGTCTTCGATAGGTCAGTGCCGGAAATGCCGGATTCCCGTGAAAACCATGGCAATCCCCAGCCGGTCCGCCGCAGCAATCACATCCTGGTCTTTTACCGAGCCGCCCGGCTGAATCACGGCCGTTGCGCCGTTCTGAGCGATTGTCTCCAGACCATCCGGAAAAGGGAAAAACGCGTCCGACGCGGCCACGCATCCCTGAAGCGGCAGCACAGCCTTCATGGCTCCAAAGCGGGCTGCGTCCACCCGGCTCATCTGCCCTGCGCCAATGCCCAGCGTCTGGCCATCACGGGCATACACGATTGCATTCGATTTCACATGCTTGCACACACGCCAGGCAAAAAGGAGGTTCCGCAACTCCTCGGCCGTGGGCGGCCGCCAGGTGACCACTTTCAACTCCGATTCCGTTACCCGGCCCGTGTCTGCGTCCTGCAATAACAGTCCGCCGGAAACCTGCTTGACCACGGGCTTGGGCGGCGCAGCCTGAACTTCCACGAGACGAAGGTTTTTCTTGGCAGCGAATCGCTCACGCGCATCGGTGGTGAACGAGGGCGCAGCAATGGCCTCTACAAATAATTTTGCAATCTCCTCTGCCGCAGCTCCATCCATCTCGCGATTGGCGCCGATGATTCCGCCGAAGGCCGAAACCGGATCGCAAGCGAGCGCCTTCTGATATGCCTCCAGAACGGTCGCGCCCATCGCCGCTCCGCAAGGGTTGGTGTGCTTGACGATAATCACCGCAGGCTCTTCAAACTCCTGCAACAGTTCCCAGCAGGCGTCGAGGTCGACCAGGTTATTGAAGCTGAGTTCTTTGCCTTGCAACTGCTTCGCTCCGGCAATGCCCAGGCCGGAACCGTCTGCGTACAAGGCGGCGCGCTGATGAGGGTTTTCCCCATAGCGGAGCGATTGCGTCAAAGGGAGGTTGATGCGCAGTGCCGAAGGCAAAGAATTCGCATCCAATGCCGCCGGAGCCTCGGAAGCAGGTGGTTCGTCCATGCGGTCAAGCGTATTGGCAATGGCTGTATCGTAAGCGGCCGTGAGGGAAAACGCCTGCTTTGCCAGCCGCCATCGCGTAGACCGGCTCAGCGCGCCGCCTTTGGCCCTTAACTCTTCGATCAACGCGGGATAATCTGTCACGCGGGTCACAATGGCCACATCTTCAAAATTCTTAGCCGCAGAGCGGACCATCGACGGTCCGCCGATATCGATGTTTTCAATCAGATGGCCAAACGGCACGCCGGGTTGAGGGGGGGCTGCAGCAACGGGTGGTTCGAAGAGACGGGATCGTTGGGATATCTGAGCCGCCGTCTTTTCGAAGGCGTAGAGATTCACGACGACCATGTCGATGGGCGCAATTCCGTGCGCAGCCACGGCCGCCTCGTGCTCCTGATTGCCACGGATGTAGAGCAGTCCACCGTGCACGCGCGGATGCAGGGTTTTCACGCGTCCATCAAGCATCTCCGGAAAGCCAGTTAACTCGCTGATATCTTGAACGGCCAGCCCGGCCTCTCGGAGCGCCCGCGCCGTCCCGCCGGTCGAAACCAGTTCCACACCGAATTCCGCCAGCACCTGCGCGAATTTCACCAGCCCCGTTTTGTCGGTCACGCTCAATAACGCGCGCCGAATCTGCTTCACGCCGCTCTCTGGGTGCACCCCGCCACTCCTTCAAAAGACTCTGCCAAAAGACTCTGCGCGATTCCGCACGGCAATCGGCCGTCCGACCACGCGCCACAGACCAGACTACAACCCGGCGTTCCTCCGCTTTTTACACGATTTCAACAGCTTCTTGCGGTGAGGTTTCGCCGCCTTGCAGATTCAAGACGATCGCGCGGCTGCGCGGCTCAAAATGCATTAAAGTGAAGAGATGGGAAGCTATACTCCCGTTCTTCCACCCCACCGGCAGGAACACGCTCCCGAGGCTGCGCCGGAGATTCTGCCGCCAGTTTCCGGTTACGCGTCGCAGGATGCCCCACCCGCGCGCCGGCGGCCTTTATGGGCGGTTGCGCCGGCAACCTACTTGCTGGTGGGCATCAACTGCGTAGTTTTTCTGGCGATGGTGGCACGGGGCATCAGTCCCATGAGCCCATCGGTCGACCAGTTGATGAACTGGGGCGCCAACAACGCCGGAAACGTGCTGATTGCCGGCGAGTGGTGGCGCATCGTGACCGCGATGTTTTTGCACGTGGGCATCCTTCACCTCGCCACAAATATGTGGTGCCTGTGGAACCTCGGCTTGCTGGCTGAACCGCTCATGGGCTCTGCGGGCTTATTGGCGGCCTATATTCTCACCGGCGCCGCGGGGAACCTGCTCTCCACGCTGGTCAACTGGGTGTGGCCCATCCGCGAAGGTGGAACCATTCTGTTCCCGGCCGGCGCCGGAGCCTCAGGTGCGGTCTTCGGCATCGCCGGTGTGCTGATTGTGCTGCTTAAATCAAGGCGGCTGCCGGTGCCGCACGATGAATTGAAGCGGCTGCGCAGGTCGGTCATCTACTTTGCCGCGATCAATCTGGCCATCGGCTTCTCAATCTGGGGTGGAAACTTCCTCTTCCGCTCGGGACTGAACATCGATAACATGGCGCATCTGGGCGGATTTGCTTCCGGCCTGTTGTTTGCCATGCCATTGGTGCCGCGCATCGGCTCACCGCGTGATATCTTTCAAACCCGAATGCGCATTGCCATAGGGATGCTGACCGGATTGCTGGTTCTGTTCGGTTTCTTCCTGGCTCATCTCGCGCCGCAGAGCTGATGGCACGGCAATCCATCGAAAAAGCTGTGAGTGCAAGCTTCAGTTTCGCGCAGTGGAGCGCTATCGCGTTGCCGTAGCCGCAAACTTCTTCACCATCGCCAGCAGCAGCTTACGGTCGCTCTCGTTCAAGTTCGAGGAGTAGCGGCGGATCTGGGTAAGGAATTTCAACTCCTCGTCCGAGAGCTTCTGGGTATTGAACTGGCGCCCGAGAGAGTCGTCGGCGAAGAACTGCGCAATGGGCAGGTCGAGCGCCTGGGCGATCTTGGAAAGTGTGTCAAGCGACGGCACGGTGTGACCGTTCTCTACGCGGGAAAGATAGCAGCGGAGCAAGCCGGTCTTCTTTTCAATATCCCCCTGTGAGAGCCCCTTTTGGAGCCGGTATGCGCGAATCGTGGTGCCGATCTTCATCCCGGTTCGATTCCTGTCCGATGCCCACCAGTTGTTGCGTGCTGGCAGTAGTCAAGATAGTGTTGCCTTAAGAGTTAACATGGGGTGCCGCTGATTGCAAGCGCATCTTTTGGCACTTCCGTGTCACTTAGGTGTTACGGCTTTCGATTAGGGCCGCAGCATCTGTGCAAAAAAACGGTCGACCCGCACCAGCGCATCGGCAGCGTCGGCAGGACGATAACCGGTGGCATTATTCGGGTTTTCAAAGGCGTGTCCGGCGTCAGGGTAGATTTTGATGTCGACCGGTTTTCCGAGTGACTGCATCGCCGTTTGAAAGGCACGGACCGAATCCGGCGTAATGCCACGGTCCTGTCCGCCAAAGTTGCCCAGCATGGTGGCGTGAATCTGCTCGAGTGCGGACTTTTCCGTGGGCAACGCGCCATAGTTCACAGCCACGGCCTTCAATGTAGGTGCTGCCACAGCCAACTGGATGGCAAAGCCTCCGCCCATGCACCAGCCAACTGCGCCGATTCGGCTCGCATCGACGTCCTTGCGCGCCGCCAGCCACTTGAGCGCCGAGGTCAAATCGCGTACGCCCTGGTCCTCCGGCAGACCGCGCGAGAGTTCGTGCGCCAGGTCGGGCGTATCCGCTACCTTCCCACGGTAAAGATCGACGGCCAGCGTCACATAGCCCTGGGATGCGTAGCCCGCGGCCTCATGCTTGATCCAGTCGTTGAGGCCCCACCACTCGTGGATGACGATCAGTGCCGGGTGCTGTCCGGCGCCGTGCGGCAGGTAGAGCAGCCCCTGGCCGTCCGAGTCACCGCTCGGAAAGGTAACGGCCTGCTGAGCGCAGGCAGTTGCCGCCCACGCCCAAAAAGACAAACAAACCACGCAGAAGAACAAACGAAAAGTCTTCACCCAGGAAACCCCGATTTGTTTGACGAGTAACCGGTGTGGAAAGACCTCAAAGAATTGGAGAAATTTAACAAGCCAGGCAGCGTCCTCGACCGGATTCTCGCCCGGATTGTCGTTGGAACAGGCGTAGGGTTGAAGGCCTGTTTCGCAAGAGAGGCGGTGCGCCGTTGCCGTCGATTTCGGCGCGGTGTAGGGATAAATGGCCTTCGTCCCGCTGGCGGCAGCGCTGTCGAGCGCAGTTTATGCCAGGCGCGCATGATCGATCTCCGTAAACCTTAATGAGTGATGGTCCGTCAGTCTGGGTAAAGGGCGATTCAGGAGAGCGAATGCGGCGGGTAGCGTTGCAATGCGCAATTGCAGTGGGGATTCTTGTCAGCGGTGGGGCCTGCATCCCGGCGCAGGGGCAGGCTCCCTCAACAAGCCCAACGCCCGCACAGTCATCAACGTCTGCACCATCGGCAGATACCGAGCCGCAAACCGCTGCTGGCGGAAGACTCCACGGCATCGTCAAGAGCGGGAACATCCCCTTGCCGGGCGTCACCGTCACTGCGCAAAACACGCTCACCGGCAAGCGCTACTCGACCACCACGGACATTACCGGCACCTGGTCGCTCACGATTCCGCAAAATGGGCGCTACGTGATCCGCACACAATTTGCCGCCTTCGCACCGGGATCGGAAGAAGCGGTTCTCAATGCCGACGCACAGGATCGCACCGTCAACTTCGAGCTGATTCTCGCCTCGCGGGCAGCCGAGCAACAGCGCCAGCAGGAACAGGGAAGTGGATCGAGCGCGGCAGAGCAGGCCGTTCGCCAGTTGGGGAGCAGTGGTCCAGAGAACCTGAGCCTGACGAGCGCATTGAGCGAGGGCACGGAGACCGGAAACGGTACGGCCGGTGCAGGAGGCGCGGAATTGCCTTCGATCGCCTCCAGCACCGATTTCAGCAATGAATCTGTCGCAATTACCGGGCAGTCGGGGCAGGTGAGCCCGATGGCTGGGGTCAACATCGACCAACTGCGCGATCAATTGGAAACGTACCGCCAGCAGAACGGGGGACAGATGCCCGGCACAGGCGGGCTCTTCGGCGGCTTCGGTGGTAATGGTTTCGGTGGCGGAGGTTTCGGAGGCGGCTTTGGTGGCGGAGGCTTCGGCGGTGGTGGTTTTGGAGGCCGCGGCGGAGGTCGTGGCAACTTCCGGGGCTTTAACCCCGGTCAGCCCCACGGCGCCATCTTCTGGAACGGAACCAATTCGATCTTCAATGCGCAGCCGTTCGCTCTCGCGGGCCAGCCGCAGTCGCAGCCGTCGAATGGATCGAACCGTTTTGGCATTACCTTCATGAGCGCGCCGTATATCCCGCATCTGACGAAGCCGAGCGGCAAAGATACGGTGTTCCTCACGCTCTCCGGCACGCGCCAGTCTTCGCCCGAGGATGAATACGCCATCGTTCCCACCCTCGCGGAGCGGCAAGGAGACTTCTCCGCCGCGGGATTGCCCTCCATCTACGACCCCACGACGCTCCAGCAGTTCACATATAACGGCGTTTCCAATGTGATTCCGCCTTCGCGCTTCCTGACCTCGCCGGGCTATGCCCTCTTGAACTGCCCGGCGGCGAATCCGGACTGCCAGCCGCTTATCCCCGCGCCCAACATTACGCCTGGCGACGGCCTGCGGTATAACTATCACCTGCTCACGACCGCACAATCGAATACGACCCTTGCCGGCATTCGCTATATGCGCAGCTTTGGCGCGAATGCGACGCAGCCCGGCGGCCGTGGCGGATTCGGCGGCTTGGGCGGTGGAAGACGCGGCGGTTCCTCCAATCAAGGATTGCGGCAGAGCATCAATGTCAATTTCAACGAGAGTCTTTCCGCCTCCGACTTGGCGAATTACATTCCGCAACTCGGCGGCAAGAGCTTCTCGCACTCCTACTCGCTGCAGGCCGGCTATACCGTGGGCTACCACCGCGTAACGAACATCTTCACCGCCAACTGGAACCGCAGCAACAGCCAGACGACGAATTTCTTCACCAACACTTCCGACAATATCGGCTCAACCTACGGCATCCTTGTGCCGAACAACGTTCCGCTGAACTACGGCTTGCCCCAGATCCAGCTCAGCGAGTTAACAGGCATCTCCGAGCAGGAGCCGAGTTTTTCGCTGGCGCAGACGATCTCGTTCTCCGAGGTATTGAGCTGGATTCACGGCAAGCACAATCTGCGCTTTGGCGGTGATTACCGCCGCGTGCATCGCAATTTTCTCGCCGGCTCGAACGCCACCGGCAGCTTCACCTTCAGCGGATTATTTACCGAAGATGCGAACCAGGATCAGACGACCGGTTCGCCGATTGCGGACCTTCTGCTCGGTTTGCCGCAATCGACCAGCTTGAACTCCTCGCTTGCGAAAAGCTATCTGCGCGACAATGTCTTCGATGCCTATGCCATGGATGATTGGAGGATTCTGCCTTCGCTCACGCTGAACTATGGTGTCCGCTGGGAGTTCTTTGCGCCCTATACAGAAAAATACGGCCGCCTTGCCGAAGTGGTCTCCAACCCTGCGGAAGGATTTACCACCTTGACGGAGGCGCAAGCTGGTGCATCCGGTCTGCCCAGCGGCCTCGTTTTTCCCTTTCATAAAGCCTTTGCGCCGCGCGTAGCGCTGGCCTGGCGCGTACCGAAGATCAAGCAAATGGTTGTGCGCGCCGGCTACGGCATGAGCTACACGGTCGGCGAATACGCCACGTTCGCTACGGCAATGGCCCACCAGCCTCCGTTCACCAATGAGCAGACCAACCAGGAAGCGGCCGGCAACGGGGCCTCTTCGCAGTGCGCGCGCACTATGCCGATAACCTGCTTCACGCTCTCGAACGGATTTCCCGCGGCGCAAACGCTCGGCAGCTACGCGCTCGATTCGCACTACGGATTGCCCTATGTCCAGGTGTGGAATCTCGACATCCAGAAAACGCTGCCCTGGGGCATCGTGATGAATCTCGGTTACAACGGCACACGCGGCAATCATCTTGATACCGTGCTCGCGCCGCGCGCGCTGCCCAACAGTCCCGCAACCGATCCCTCGGTGGTATGCGTCGGCGCATTGCCCTGCTATCCCTTGAACTTCACCTACGAGGAAGCGGCCTCGTTCTCGAAGTTCAATGCCGGTACCATGCGTGTGAATAAACGGCTTTCGAAGGGCTTTGCCGTCGGCGCCAACTATCAGTATGGGCATTCCATCGATGATGCCGGTGCGGAAGGTAGCGTTCTCGGCAGCGGCGCCGCCAGCGTGCAGAACTGGCAGAACGTGTTGGGCGAGCTGGGCAATTCGAGCGTCGACGTGCGCCACACGGTCAGCGGCACATACCTTTACGAGCTGCCTTTCGGCTATGACAAGGCGTGGGTCACCACGGGCGTCGGCTCGCATATCCTGGAAGGCTTCTCGATCTCGGGCAGCTTCGACTTCGCTTCCGGAACCTGGCTCTCACCCAGTTACCAGGCGTCCGTCTCCAGCACGGTGTGTGGTACGGGCGGCGTCATGCGGCCGAATCTCACCGGGATTTCGCCGACAGCCGGGGGTGGTTCGCTGCACGAGTGGTTCAATCCGGCGGCCTACGTTGCCCCCACGAATACGCCGGGGTTCTGCAACTACTTCGGCAACGCGCCGCGCAACTCGATTGAGGGGCCGGGCACAATTTCCAACAACATGTCGCTCTCGAAGACCGCGCAGTTGGGCGACACGCGCAGCCTGGAGATACGGGCCACCATCAACAACGTCTTCAATACGGTGCAATACTCAGGTGTCGGGACTACGGTGAACTCGCAAAACTTCGGCCAGGTAACCTCGGTCGGAACCATGCGGCAGTTTCAGTTCATGGCGCGGTTCAGGTTTTAGATCTTCGATTGCATCGAGAGCTGGAATCCAGCGATCGGAGCCGGGAAAGGGAACCGATGAAAGCAGCGATACAAAAAATCTGTGCGGCGGTCGCGATGATCGCAATCGGCCTTCCCGCTGCGCCTGCGCAGGATTCTTCGCAGGTCTCCTCGACGCCGCAGGCCGGTTTTGTGCTCAAGACCAGCGCCGAGCTGGTGCTCACAAACGTTGTCGCGCGTGATGCGAAAACCGGCGAAGTGGTGCACGGCCTCAAGCAGAGCGACTTCCGCGTTTACGAGAACGGCAAAGAGCAGCAGATTGCGACCTTCGATTTTCAAAGTGTCGATATGGCCACGCCTTTGAACGAAGCAACCGTGAGCGGATTGGCCGCAGGGCCCTCCAGCAATGGCAGCAAGGCCGTCGTCGTGGCCAAACCCGAGGAGCTGCGCAACCATCGCCTGATCGTGATGTTCTTCGATCTTACTTCGATGCAGCCCGAAGATCTGGAGCGCAGCGTCGACGCGGCGCAGGACTTTCTGCGCAAAAAGCTGCAGCCCGCCGATCTGGTTGCGCTCGTTTCTCTCGGCGATACGCTCAGCGTGGACCAGGACTTCACCGCGGACAAAAATGCGCTGATTAACGAGGTGGGGGCTTACAACGGCACCGAGGGCCAGGGTTTCGCGCAGGGCGCCAACGCCAACTCGAACCAGGTGGAAGACACCACCGCCTACACGCCGGACGAGAGCGAGTACAACGATCTGAACACCGATCGTGAGCTGTT
>JASHQE010000046.1 GCA_030037705.1 Acidobacteriaceae bacterium
TGGGCGATGTCCAGGTGATTACCACCGATCTGTTTCCAGAGCTTGTGCCGTACATCGAAACGGGGAAGGTATTGGCGACCCTCTATCAGCGGCCTTTTATTCAAGGCAAGATTGCACTCGAAATGCTTCTCAATTACCTGGTCAACGGCGCCAAGCCGGATCCCATACATCGGCTGGCTCCCCATATTCTCCTGCGCAGCAATATTGCGCTCTTCGCAAAAGAGATTGACACACCGGGCGAGTTCCTCGTCTAGCATTGCTGCAAAAGCCTACGGAGCCTGCAGAAAGACATTGTGCTGGAGGGCGCGAGGCGGCGGGCCGCGTTTTTGACGGCATCGGCGCAGTAAGCGCAGGAGCATCGTCGCGGCTGCTAATCGATGATCCGGAGGGGGCCTAATTACTCATGATCCCGTTCGAGAGATCGTTGGCCGGATTCACCGCGTGAAAGCAGGATCGAATGGATGAGCTCTTCGATAGGATCCGGTGGCGGTGCCCAAGCATGCATTTAGTGAGAAACCGAAGCAGATGGAGCTGCGGCGTCGGATAAGCGATAGCGATTGGCGGTTTGGCCGGCCCCATTGCTGGCGCGAAGCTCCACCAGGCGCTTCAGCAGGAGCGGAATCTGATCTTTCTCGTTTGTCTTGCGCAGCGCGATGATCAGGTGATAGATGGCTTGCTGATCGTTGGGATCGAGGGCCAGCGCAGCGCGGCTATGTTGGATCACCTGATCCACATTGCCGTCTCCTAGAAATATTGTGGCGAGCAGATCCTGGGCTGCAACCATATGCGGGTCAAGCTCCACCGCCCGCGAGGCTGCCTGCAATTCCTCCCGGGAATTATGGCTTCCTAGCTGTTTGCCTTCCAGTAGCGCCTCTGCCAAAAGATAGTGCGCATATGCCTCGTTCGGGTACGCTTTGACGGCAGCGCGGAATTTCGCTAGCGCTGCGGTGGAATTGTGCTGCTGGGACCGCACAAGTCCCTGCGCCACTTCGAGGAATTGAACGTTCGGATCGATGCGGCTTGCCGTTTCGAAATCATCAGCGGCGCGCATGAACTCTCCTAGTTGCGTCAGGAGGATCCCGCGAGCGAGATAAAGCCTTGGCTCGTTCGGTGCCTGCGTAAGCCCGAAGTTGATCATGTCGATGCCCACCTGCGGTGATGCATGATCGAAAGAAAGCGTGGCGAAGCGCAGGTAAATGGGTACATCCTTCGGATTCAGCGTCAATGCTCTGCGCAGGAGCTCGACCGCACGGACAGTATCACCCTTTGACTCGGAGATGTCGGCGGCGAGTGCAAGTGCGTCTTCATCGGCTGGCATTACGTCGATGAGCGGTTCGAGCGTCTTGAACGCGTCGTCCGCGCGATGCGCATTCCATTGAGCCAACGCCAGGTTATACCGGGCCTCGGGCTTCGCCGTGTCCAACCTGAGCACCTGAGCGAAGACATCCATAGCCTCTTCATTGCGATCCACTGTGGCGAGACAGATTGCGTAGTCGTTGAGAGCGACTGGCTGGCTGGCAATTACGCTCTTTGCATTTTCAAAATGTGCAACGGCATCGGTGCAATCGCGCTTGCGGCAGGCCAGCACGCCGAGGAGAGCGTGGGAGGTTTCATCGTCAGGGCGCTGTGCCAGAATTTTTGCGAGTAGCGCAGCAGCACCCGCGTCTCCAAGCTGAAATTCGGTTTGCGCTGCACCCTCCAGTGCTGGCAGATAGTCGGGCGCCAGCTTCAGCGCGCGTTGGTATGAGGTGAGCGCTCGCGGAAGGTCACCCATCCCTGCAGTCGCCATGCCGCGCAGTGTCCAGATCCGGAAATCGTCCGGCGTTTTGCTTAGTTTCGATTCGCAGAGAGTAAGCGCCTGCGAGAATTCGTGATTGCGCAAAGAGTTCGCGATTGCATCGATCGTGTCTTGCGTGGATCGGTTCTGCGCAGAACAAGGCCGCGCCCACGCGCAGGAGATCAACAGCGCACATTTGAGAATGGGCTTTATAAGTTTCTTCGAAGAGTAGAACGCCCCGAACGCTTGAGGTTTGTCCATACAAAACCACGGATGGCTGCTTTAGTTTGCGAGCATTCGCTCAAAACGCAAGTGACTCGGTGAACTGAGGCAGCACGTTGTCAAAAAAGACGCCCTGCAATTGTCCCGGCGAAGCCTGAGGAATGCGCAGCTCGATTGTATGCTGCGTCCCTGGCGTGATTCGGGAGAGGTCGGCGTAAAATCCGACAAAGCACGGCGGATCTACGCGGCTGGAACTATACGCGCGCGTGAGCGGAAGCGGCTGGCCGTCCAGGAGCGCAGTCACTGCCATGGTGTCTTTCGCGTCGGCCATCTGCACAAAAAGCAGAAGGCGCTCAGGAGCCAGCCAGGTTGATTGGTAGTCCTCCGCGGTCCACGGGATCGGCCAACTCAATTTGCGCTTGGCAAGCTGATCAAAGATGCGCTGCGGAACAAGGAAGCTCCCCTTGAGTGATCCATCGGCTGCAGGCGCAACGGAAATCTCCTGTGCCTGCGCGAACCGTTCTCCCTTGAAGCGAACCGGCACTTCGACATAATCGTCTTTTTGCGTGAAGTCCTGCTTTACCCCATTCACGGTTACGGCCGAGGTTTGGGAGTGATTCGGAAGCAATACACCGATCTCATCGATTGTGCCCGGTTCTCCAGCAACGTGCTGGATCGATAAAGACGTGCCGTGCATTTCCGCAATGGGAGATGCCGCGAAGTTTACCGTTACAGCGTTCATGACGACCGGCTTTTCCAACTCGGCCAGAGGCACCAGTTCCAGAACGGTAGCGCTGGTTCCATCTAGTTGGAGCTGCACCATGTCGCTTCGGCGCCAAGTTCCGGCGTGCGGCTTTGCCAGAATTCGGCCTGTCTGCGGGTAAAGTTCTTTCAAGAGAAATTTATCGCCCTGGGTCAGACCGATTGAGCCGTCGAGAGAAAACTCCGCGGGCAATTGTTTGTAATTCGGATTGAAGAGAAAAACATAGCCTCGATCGCCAAGGATCGCGGCAGTTCCATCTACGCGGCCCAGCGCGGGCTGACCGAGAATTGTGCGTGTTTGCCGCAGATACTCCTTATGTTGGGCCGTCCA
>JASHQE010000047.1 GCA_030037705.1 Acidobacteriaceae bacterium
CCGGACAGCCGGCGCACAACAGATGCCGCGAATCCATCTTGCAACCGGGAAAAATCACTTCCAGCTCCAGTTCGGCATGGAGTTATTGCCCGCGTGCGTAAGCTGCCGCTGCTGGGTGCCGTCGGCCAGCATCGTCCAAATTTGTGTGTGCCCGCCGATGGTTCGCTGGAAGACGATATGCCGTCCGTCCGGCGACCAGGCCGGACAATCGTTGTTGCCTGATTCATGCGTGACCTGTAGCCAGTTCTTGCTGGCGATATCCATCACGTAAATGTCCTGCGCGCCCGGATCGCCCGGGCCGTACTTGCGATTCCACGCGAAGGTAAGCAACCCGCCATTCGGCGACCAGGAGGATGAAACGGCGTAACCGCCATCCGTCATGCGCTGAACGTTGGAGCCATCCTGATCCATGACGTAAATCTGCGGCTCGCCGGTGCGCCCGCCAGTGAACGCGATCTGAGCGTTGGTCTTCGGATTCCAGGTTGGTGAAATGTTCGGACCCTTGAGCGAAGTAATCCGATGTGCGCCGCCGCCGCTTGCGTCTGAGACCCAGATTTCGGAGTCTCCTGACCGTGAGGATGAGAACGCAATCCTCGAACCATCCGACGACCAGGCAGGTGTGAAATTGCTTCCGCCTTCGGTCCCGGCTGCAAAGCTGACCGCACGGCTCAGGTCAAAGGAGTACATGCGGACTGCCCATCCATACTTGCCCAGAGTGGAAAACGCAAGGCGTGAATTGTCCGGCGAGACGCGCGGCGAGACTGTGATGGTGCCGAAGTGGGTGACCGGATGCTGGTTCTGGCCGTCGTAGTCCATCACCCAGATCTCCTTGTTCCCGGTCGCCGTGCTCACGTAATAGATTTTGGTTTCGGCGATGCCGTTGATTCCTCCACCCAGCCGGGCGATGATCTCATCGGCGAAGCGATGGGCAATGGTGCGGGCCATGTCCTCGCTGGCGGCTTCGTTGTACTGCTTGCCCAGCACCTGCGGATTGGAGGGATTGCTGGTGTCGAAGAGCCATCCGTACACCACCAGCCGTCCGTTCGTCACCGACAGCGCGCCGAAGGCTACCATGGCCGCGTTGGCCGGCACGGCGGACCACTGCGAGAGCACCATCTCCTGCGGGGATCCGGGCGTGGCCTGCGGCGCCAGGCTCTTCGAGACCATCTGGAAGATGCCGGCATTATTCAGATCGCTGTAAAGGGTGGAATCGAAGATCGATTTGAGCGGGATGGTCTGAGGGTCGGCGCCCACCGGCTTGAAATCCGCCGCTGCGAGCCGGATGGTTGTGTTGCCGAGGTTGGTTCCAATCTTGACCCAATCCTGAGCCTTGAGCTGAAACCCGTTAAAAAACGTGAACAAAAACAGGTACAGAGGCAAAAGCCTAAAAATTGCCTTCATGCGGTGAGCAATCCTTCCTGTGGGGTAACGGGATGGTTGTTCGGACTCTTTTGAAAAGCCTCTAAATTGCATGACGCAGATTGGATGGAAAGGTTGCCTGCATCTGCGAACTAACCGTACCGCAGGTGCCAGCCAGCCAAAGGTCAACTTGCCCGTAAGTCATTGTCAGTACTCGCAGTAATAAGAAACCATCAACGTACTCTGATTATACGCCGAAGGGAGCGCCCCAAACGTATCTACACGTTGCGCCGCGCGCAGGCATGAGGTATCCAGTGTTGGACTTCCGCTTGACCGGTCAAGCTGGACGCGGCTCGGGCTCCCGTCGCGGTCGATCGTGAAGACGATGTAAGCCCGCGAACCCCGCGCCGTGCGTTGATCCACTTCGTACTTGTTCCAGGCGCTCGACATTTTGGTGTTGATCTGGTTCACGTACCAGGGAAACCGCGAGCCAAAGCTGCTGTCGTTCACCGTAACGGGACCATTCGATGTGATTTGCGGTTGCGTGGCGCGGGGAATATTCGTGCCGTTTTGTTCACCATACTGCGCCAGATTCTGCTGCTTAGGCGGCGGCTGATGTGGCTGCGTCTTCGGCGTCGTCTGCTGCTTCGGCTTCACTTGTTTGCCGGGAATCGGGATGGCTGTTTGGTCAACCTGGTGTTCTTCCTTTGGACTGGGCGGCGCGGGCGCAGGGCTCGGCGTCTCCGTAGTCAGCACATTTTTGTTCATCGGCTGGTTATTGGGCAGCGGGATCGCGTTGCTTACGACACTCACCTGCATCGCTCCGCCCGAGCCCTGGTTGCCCCACAGGTTATGTTTGAAGAGCCCGCTGATCAGTCCATAGGAGATGAGGGCAGCCAGCAGCAGGCCATGGAGCAGAAGCGCGCCTGCCGCTGGCGCGGCAAAAGGCTCCGGCGCCAGCTCCCGCTCCAGTTGCTCCGATCCATCAAAAACGCTGCTCATACTTCCGACGTGCTAATCTCCCCGGTTCCCTGCGATACCCTTGGTATCGAGCGGCTGCGTCACGATCGAGACATTTGTAATACCCGCCTGCTTCACTGCATCCATTACGGTGGCGAAGGCGCCGAAGGGCACCCGCTCATCGCTGCGCAGATAGATGGACTTGTGCGCAGGATCGCCGCCCGACGCGTGCAGCTTCGCCGCAAGATCGTGGATGTTGATCGGCTGGTCGTTCAGGAAGATCTGCTGGTCGCGGTCGATCGTTACCACCATCCGCTGTTCGGTGATCTGCTTCACCGTCCGCGTCTTCGGCACGTTGACTTCAATGCCCGACTGCAGCACCGGCTCGGTAATCATGAAGATCACCAGCAGCACCAGCACCACGTCGACGAGGGGCGTAATATTGATTTCGGCGAGCGAGGTGCGCGTCGCGCCGCTGCTACTTGAAAACGCCACGCTCGGCCTCCCGTGGGAAGTCCTCAGGGCCCTGCGGCATCTGCGCCCGCGTCGGGATATCTTCGAGCGAATTCAGCAACTCCCGTGCGAAATCGTCGGCCGCTGAAGCAAAGACTCGGATGCGTGCGG
>JASHQE010000048.1 GCA_030037705.1 Acidobacteriaceae bacterium
GCACATTGCAAAAGGGCTGATAGGGCATCAGCACCGGCGGCCGGCCCATCAGTGTTTTCGAGAGCTTCGTTGCCTCGTCGATTTTGCCCGCGAAGATCAGCTGTCGGATCTCGGTGAGATGGGTATGCGCATCGGAGCTTGTATAGTCATGCGGACCACCGCCCCACAACGTGTCCTCATTGATCTGCAATCTTTCATTCTCAATACCGCCGAAAACCATCGCGCCGATGCGCCCATTGCCCAAAGGCAGAGCTTCTATCCACTTCGATGCCGGCTTGTCATACCGGAGCACCAGGTCCGTGTGGGCAGGTTGCGCCGCGAGAATTGTTGCGGCTGTTAGAGATGCGATTGAAGCCAGTTTGGCCACTGAAGAAATCGGCTGCTTCCGCACCTTGATACCCCTCTCGTGTTGCCTTAGCCTGTGCTTCATTGTTTGAGGTCGATGGGTGAAACAATGGCCGCCATGGACCCGCCACAATCTCCCGAAGCCCTTTCGTGTTCAAGAAGGTGTATTTCGCGAGGAACTCGTTTGATGACCTGGCACCACCGGACCATCCATTTTCATCATAGAGGCTCGATACTTCGCCCCCTGAGATCTTCCCTGGTGCATAATGGCCGCATGCCGCGATTCATTCTCGGAAGGCTTCCGCCTTGGTGTTTCCTGGTCCTTGGTGTCCTTGTTCTGCAAACGCCTCCAGGAGTTTCGGCACAGAGCGTCCCTGTGAATCGTCAGTCTACGAATTCGGCAGAAATTCAGTACTGGGACCTTCAGCAGAAACTTGCCCGGGGTTGGAATACGTGGGACGTAAACAGCATGTCCACCTCTGTGCTGCTGCCTGAAGGGCTGGCGATTCACGTAGATTTTCTGAATAACGGGAACGACTTTGGCCATGAGCTTTTGACTTCGACTTCGGTCGGCCAGGGCACCGCCATTCCCGGCTCCCACTCCTGGGACGGCAGCTACACAGAACAGCGAGTGACTTGGCAGGGGCACGAATGGCGCATACAGTCGGCGCACGATGGTGCAGACCTTGTGCTGCTTGTGACGCCGCTCGATCCACCGGGGAAGTTCTTTGTGCCCGCCACGGTGGCGTTTCAAGTGAACTTTCTCTGGGACCGGCCGGGAACGGCCTTGAAGCTTCCGGGTTCGATTGAGACCCACGGAAGCGGCAGAACAATTGCTGTATATTGTGCCAGCGGAAAGGGAACAGGCTGCAGCGCAGGAACGGTCAGTGACGCGCGTCCTGGCCACGGGCAGGTACCGCTAGGCGGAGCATATTTGGCCGCGGCTCTGACGGAGCCGGTTGGGCTGTGCACGGGCAAGTGGCGCAGCGTGTCGGAGATTGAAGCGATCATCGAACGGCAGCGGGCGGCATACGAGAGGTCTGTCGATGCCGCTGGAGCCGATGGCCCCACGGTGGATGCGGTTGAGACCACGATGGGATGGGACACCATTTTCGACCCGGAACATGATCGTGTCATTTCACCGGTCAGCCGTGATTGGAGCGCATACTGGGGCGGTTATGTGCTGTTTGGGTGGGACACATTCTTCGGAGGTACTCTCGCCGGGATGGACAACAAAGACCTGGCATATGCCAACGTGATCGAAGAGTTGCGGGAGGAGACCCCACAGGGCTTTGTGCCGAACTACGCGCGGGCGGGCGGATGGAAGAGCACCGACCGCAGCGAGCCGCCCGTGGGTTCGATAACGGTTCTGAATCTTTACCGAAAATATCATGATCGATGGTTTCTGGAAGAAGCGTACGAACCTCTGCTGCGCTGGAATCGGTGGTGGGCTCAGCATCGTGATATAGATGGCTACCTGACCTTTGGCAGCGATTCGCAGAATGAGCCGAAGGACCCCGACGACAAGTTTCGCGGTACCCGCGCTGCCGCCACGGGCGAGGCAGGGATGGACGGGAGCCCGATTTATGACAGTGCTGTTTTCAATCCAGAGACCCATCTGTTGGAATTTGCTGACGTGGGACTGATGAGCATCTACATCGCGGACTGCGACGCACTGGCTGCGATCGCCGAAACGCTCGATAAACCGGCTGATGCAAAAGAACTAAGCGAACGTGGCGCACGCTATCGGGCTAAACTGGCCACTCTATGGAGCAACAAGTACGGCATTTTCTTAAACATGGATCTTCACACAGGCCAGTTCAGTACTAGGTTCTCGCCGACTCTCTTTTATCCTATGTTGGCGCACGCCGCGACAGCAGAGCAAGCGAAACGGATGGTCGAAGAGCATCTTCTCAACCCAAAGGAATTCTGGGGTCAATGGGTGATTCCCTCCCTGGCCCGCGATGACCCGGCGTTCAAGGAACAGAACTATTGGAAGGGGCGCATCTGGGGCCCAATGAACTACCTCGTATACCTCGGTCTCTGCAATTACCACGGCAAGGAGATTGACGAGGCACGTCGAGAACTCGCACAAAAATCCTTTGCGCTATTCTCCAAAGAATGGAACGAAAAACGCCATGTTCACGAAAACTACAACGCCATCACCGGGGACGGCGACGATGTGGCCAATAGCGACAAGTTCTACCATTGGGGAGCGCTGCTGGGGTATATGGAGTACCTGGAGGAAAGCTGTGCGCAGAGGTGACGTATGGCTGCAGCGTCGAATTCAGTAACGATCGCCGCTAGTCGGCATTTTGAGAGTTTGGCTCGATGATTAAGTAGTCCTGCAACAGCTTTGCTCGATAAGCATCTCCGCCATAAGCGGCCAATCAGTGCCCACTTGAGGACGTGTTCGAGAGGGCCAAATTCCTCGACCCGCTTGCCCCGAATCCGCACCAGTCCTGCGCTTGCACCAATGAGCCGCGCTAACGGCTGCAACACAGCTTCGCGTCGACCATTGCATTCGGATTTCGAACAGCGTTACTGTCGGCCTGTGCTGACCATTCGGGCCATGACCGGCGGCGCTGGCTATGCACAGCGGCATCCAGGCAATTGCTTCAGTTATCCAGCCGAATCGAGTGAGAGGGCACCTCGGCTTTTCTTCAGAAAGCAAGTACAGGCGACGACGTTCGTCTTCCGATAATTCAGAGTCCATCAGTTGACCGCTTTGAATCTCAAGGACATATGAGGACGCTTTCGACGTCAGTTGTTCGGCGAACGCGCAGCCTCCAGGCGGTGGCGGGACCTGTAGTACAGATCGATGAAGGCCGGATCCAGGCCGATCTGGACGAGGTGGTGCGATCAACGGTGGAAGAGACGTTGAACGCGCTGCTGGATGCGGAAGCGGATCGATTGTGCGGAGCCGGGAAGTACGAACGGAGCGAAGGGCGCAAGGACACGCGTGCCGGCAGCTATGACCGTCACCTGCAGACCAAGGCGGGAGAAGTGACATTGACGGTGCCGAAACTGCGCAGCCTGCCGTTCGAGACCGCGATCATCGAGCGTTATCGAAGGCGTGAGTCCTCGGTGGAGGAAGCGCTGATCGAGATCTACCTGGCCGGGGTGTTCGATCTTCTATTCTTGGCGATGAGCCGCTCACTGACAACCATCGCGGGTCGAGAGCAATTGACGGACCGAGCTTGCCGCGGAAGATGGTCCGTTCAATCTCACCATTCGCATGTATTTGGCAAGGGAAGCAATCCTCGACGGCAGCGGACAACCACCCACGCTCGAACGCGTACCTTAAGACCGACATTCAACTCTGGTCAGCCAGGCTGACGAGGCGCTAAGTTGGGCCAGGAGTTCCCATGGCGATCGTTCCCGCATCTCGCCCTGATCTTGCAGCGCTCCGTGAAGCGCTCCGCCTCCCCATCCCGGAGATCGTCGAGCAGCTTGTGAGCCTGATCGGCCGTAAACTCACCGCCTATGTCGGCGGTGTCCGGGACGTGCGCTCCGTCGACAGGTGGGTGAAAGGAAGCGAGCTTCACGGTGATGCCGAACCGCGTTTGAAGTTCGCCTTCCAACTGATCCGTGTGCTCGCCGAAAGAAAAGGTCCTTCTGTAATCCAATCCTGGCTCGCCGGTCTGAACCCTGAACTCGGCGAACGCGTCCCGCCTCGGCTCATGAGGGAAAACGATCTCGAAACCGTGGCGCCAGAGATCATGGGCGCAGCGCGAGCTTTCTTGGTCGGCAGTTAGGGGGTCGGGATCATCGATCCCGTCATCAATAATCCGTAGAATAGTAGGGTAATAATTTCGCCAAACACGAAAAATTTCGTATAATGGAGCCGGAGGTGAGAATGCAGACCGCAACTCATTCCGAAGGACTCGTTGTCTGGACCGAACCAAAGGCCCTTGACGAAGCGAAGTCGCTATTTGCACCCTATGCCCCCCGGTTTCAGACGATTCCCTGTCACGTAAAGTCCGGCGTGGGTAAAGCCAAGGTCAGTGTCCTTTACCTGTCCAGGCCTGAAGAGGATGCTGCCGTTGAGAGCACCCTCGCTACTCTTCGGGATTGCCAGGTGTCAACGCTTTTGGTCTATACGCCGAACCACTCGGCAGATTTCGCTTTTCGCGTGGGAACGATCGTTGGACGGCAGAAGTTTGCCGAGGCTGAATGGGCCTTCAACTGGCCACACCTCCGACAACTCCTGAAGGCACGAAACATCCGTGCTCATACTCGATCCAAAGGGAACGAGGAATCGACCTTCGAGCTCGGAAATGCTCGGCAGAGGCTTGGGCTGAACCAAGAACAGTTGGCGAATGCCTTGAATGTGACCGCTCGCACCGTGCAGAACTGGGAAGCGGGCAAAGCGACCAGCCAAATGCATAAGAAGACCCGCGATCTCCGAGAATTGCTTTCCCGCATGGACGACTATGTCGTGGCTCCCAAGGAGAAAGATTGGCTCTCGTCGCCCCTTGAGGCGTTCGCTGGACGGACTCCCCAAGAGTTGATCGCCAATGGACGCATCCGCGATCTCGTCGTAGAGTTCGACAGGTTGCGGGAGGGACAGCCAGTGTGACGTTCAATGCCAAGCAGCAGAGGGCAATCAAGCGTTGGATAAGCTGTGCGGCGCCCATCGAAGGGCTCTTCTTCCGTAGCGTCGAATACCGT
>JASHQE010000049.1 GCA_030037705.1 Acidobacteriaceae bacterium
TCGCCAACATGGTGAACGAGGCTGCGCTCAATGCCGCCCGCGCCAACCGCAAGCAGGTCACCATGTACGACTTCGAGCTTGCGAAGGACAAGGTCTTGATGGGTGCCGAGCGCAAGTCGATGCTGCTCACCGACGAGGAGAAGCGCGTCACCGCCTATCACGAGGCCGGCCATGCGCTGGTCTCCATCATGCGCGAGCACTCCGACCCCATCCATAAGGTGACGATCATCCCGCGCGGCATGGCTCTGGGCGTTACCGTCTATCTCCCGGACGATCGCCATAACTACACCCGCGAGTATCTCGAAACCCGCCTGGCCACCGCCTACGGCGGCCGCGTAGCCGAAGAGATCTTCCTGAACCAGATGTCCACCGGCGCCGGCAGCGATATCGAGAGCGCGACCGATCTTGCCCGCCGCATGGTCTGCGAATACGGCATGAGCCGCCTCGGCCCGCTCACCTTCGGCAAGAAGGAAGAGCAGATCTTCCTCGGCCGCGAAATCGCGCAGCACCGCGATTTCTCAGAAGAAACGGCTCGCCAGATCGATCTTGAGGTCCGCCGCCTGATCGACGAGGCCTATCAGTCCGCGCACAACATTATCGAGGCCAATAAGGACCCGATGCACCGTATTGCCGCCGCCCTCCTCGAGCGCGAGACCATCGACGCCGAAGAGGTCCGGATGCTCATCGAAGGGAAACAACTGCCCCCGATGCGCTCGTCGCTGGCTTCGCCCACTGATGGCGATGGTACCCCGCAGCAGGTTCTCAAGCCAGAGAGCCGCAGCGGGCCGGGATTCCCCGAAGGCTCGCCTTCGCCGGCTTAAGACAGCGAATAGTGAATAGCCTTACAGTGGACAGAAGAGGGCTGCTCAAAGCGAGCGGCCCTCTTTATTTGTCGAAGAAACGCGCCTCCCACCAAAGGCGCATAGATGCATGGGGATCGAGTGAGCTAAATCACTGATCCACGACCCCTCCCGGATCAAACTGATTTCAAATTGGAAAGGGCCATCCGTCCGCTTAAAACTATCTACAGGCGCGAAAGGCCCAACCATTTCTACTTAGAATGTGGAGGAGCGCTTCCCCGAATGCACGCAAGACCTCGCCGCTTTTTTGTCCATTTCCTCAGAATGATTCTTTGCGCAGCGGTTCTAGCCGGCTGTGCTCATGCCGCGCCGGTTCTGATGATCTCCATCGACGGTCTCAAGCCTGAATACGTGACGCAGGCCAACGCCCATGGCCTCCAGATTCCTTGCCTCCGCTCATTTCTGAGCAACGGGACCTATGCGGACGGCGTGACCGGCGTCTGGCCTACGCTTACCTATCCGAGCCACACCACGCTCATTACTGGTGTCTGGCCCGCCGAACACGGCATCTACTCGAATCTCGAATTCGATCCCGAGTTGCACTACGGTGACGCGTGGAACTGGTATGCCGAAGAGATCCGCGTTCCTACGCTGTGGAGCATAGCGCACAACAAAGGCCTGCACACCGCAAGCGTCGGCTGGCCTGTGACTGTCGGCGCCCGCGACATCGATTGGCTCATCCCCGAGTACTGGCGCACCGGTAGCCCCGCAGACGCGCAGAACCCTGCCGACCGGCTGCTGATCGCCGCGCTCTCCCACCCCCGTAAGCTCTTCGGCGAGATTGAACCCGTAGCCGGCCCGTACATGATGGGTAATGACACCACGATCCATGGCGACGAGATCAAGACCCGCTACGCTCTTGAGATTCTGCGCAAATATAAACCCGCGTTTATGACCCTCCACCTGAGTTCGCTCGATGAGGCCGAGCACACGTACGGCGTCTTCAGCGCTGAAGCCAATCGAACTCTCGAAGCCATCGACGGCATGGTCGCCCGGCTCGCCAAACAGGAATTCGCCGATGACCCGGCCGCGGTGGTCCTTGTCGTCTCCGATCACGGCTTCATGAACCTGACTCACGTGGTGAACCTGCAGATCCCGTTCATCAACGCCCGCCTGTTGCAATACAGAACCGACCCAGCCACCAAAGCCACCACGATTGCATGGAAGGCCCAGCCCTGGATGGCGGGAGGAATGGCAGCGATCATGCTGAAGGACCCCAACGATGTGCAGATCCGCAACCTGGTGGCCGCCATGCTGGCCAAGCTTGCCGCCGATCCCAATAGCGGCATCGCGCAGGTCTTCCATAGCAGTGGGGACCACAACGGGCTCGCCCAGCTCGGAGCCTTTCCCGACGCGGCATTTCTCGTAGTCCTCAAGGCCGGCTACTATGCGGGATTCTCAACCAGCGGCAACTTCGTTTCCCGGGTCGGCAATGTTTTCGGCTCGCACGGATTCTCGCCCGAGTACCCTGAGATGCGCGCTTCATTCTTTGCTCTCGGCGCCGGAGTCGCCCATCATCGTGATCTCGGCATCATCGATATGCGCCAGATCGCGCCCACCGTGGCCCACATCCTTGGCGCGTCCATGCCAACGGCCAAAGCGCCGCCCCTGCGCCTTCAGCCATAGTTATAGCGGAATTCGAGCAGAGCGCCGGGCCGTCCTTCTAGAGCGATTCCCGAATTACCGTCGGCTTTTTGAGTTACAGGAAAGGTGGCCTTTTCTTAAGGAAAAGGCCACTTGAATGCGTGGCTTCGGTTCACATCCATTCGGGAACCGCTATAAGTAGGTCTGCCTCAAAAGATCGTATAGCTGATGCCCGCGCTGCCGCCGTACGGACGGATGGTTGGCGTCACGTGCAGGTCCTGGTATTCGAAGTCCACAGCGCGGATCGTGATCCTGCGCTTCCACCGGTAATCCACGCCGCCGCCATAGGAGATCAGGCCCGCGCGTCCAGTGAGAAAGCTTCCGCTGCCCCAGCCAAAGAGAACCTTGCCATAGGGCGTCCAGCCATGAAAGTCATGAATCGGGACGCGTGGTCCGATCAGGTAATTATTTTCGTCGATTCCCAGAAACTCGTTGAAGTGCAGCCAGCGGCCCTCGGCCTCCAACTGCACCCAGCGCGAGAGCCTCAGGTCCGCATACGCGCCAATCCCATACAGCCGGTTGGGACTGGTCTGCGCAATGCCTTGTCCCGCGTAATCCGGTTGAAAGACCGAACCTTCGCCGCCCACCGCCAGAGAAAGTCCGTTTCGACTGGCCGCAGGCGCAACCTGTGCGTGGGCTGTAAGCGTTGCAGCGGCGAAAAGAAGAAAAAAGAGAGCCAGGGTTAAGGATCGTCTCATGAGCACTCAACCTCTGAGAAAAAATCTGAACTCCGCTTAGTTGAACGCGAAATTCGTACTCCAAGTTGCGTTTCTGTTGCGTTCTGGCTGCGTTCGTCTTTGCATTCTTTGCCGCGTTCATACCCGCGCGCCATCACGCGCGGCACTCCGCGGTTACGCAATCGGCTTCTCACGAGCCTTGATTCACTTGGGTGGGTTTTGCGCCGCAGCCGCAGCAGGTTGTTGCTCCTGCGGCGGCGCCGGTGCATTGCCATCGGCCGGCTGGCTCTGCGGTTGAGCGGGCGGCGCGGCCGCAGGCTGATCGCCAGCCGCAGGCGGAGCGGCATTATCGGATGTTGGCGCCGCAGGAGCGTTGCCCGCCGGCGAAGCAGGTGCGGGCTCCGCGCTGGCCAAGTCATATCGCTGCAGCTTGTAGAAGACGGGCGTCACCTCAAACGGCATCTTGTCGCGCGCGTTCATGGGCGCATACCGCTTGGCGTTCAGCATGTGCACCTTGTCATCCCACGGATCGGTCTTCAGCCAGCTTCCCAGAGGCAGCGCCGCCGTCTGGGTCAGGTCGTCCCAGTTGAGCTTGGGCGCCATGTGTTCCAGATCCGCCATCCACGGCGTGCCATCGGCCTGAAGTAGCGAATCGCCCAGCTTCGGCGTGTTCAGCGCCTTCAAAACCTTGCCGCGGTCTGCGAGCTGCTCGTAGTAAAGCCCCGCCAGCGGCAACTGATCCTTGTACATCGAAGCCTGCAGATACTCCATTGCCTTTTTGGCGGCTGTCTGGTTGTCCACATCCGAGTGATACATATCGATCCGTTGGAAGGTGGCTTCATCGGGGAAAAGCAGCCGGTCGTTAAATGCATAACGCGTGTCGATGTGGTGGCCCAGCGCGATATGCGCGAGCTCCATCGCAATGACCGACGCAATCGCCGGTTCGCTGGGCAGCGAATCGATCAGCCCCTTGCTCACCAGGATGGTGTTGCCCACCGTGGTTGCTTCCACCGTATCGGTGAGCAGCACGCGGCAATGGATCTGGTCGGTGAAGGCAAGGTTGTTGGGAACGATCAGATTGATGACGATCTGTCCCAGCACCTTCTCTTCGTAACCGTCCTGCATCAGAGGCGCAACCAGGCCGGCTTCCACCAGACGATCGATCACGTTGTTTTCAGCCTGCGTCACCCACATGCGCGAAGCTTGCAGCGGGCCCACATCCTGCGAGTCGTCGCTCTGGTCTACGGCATCGTCCACCTTCACGCTTACGTTCTCGCTGTCGCGCGTCGGCAGCTTGAGAGAGTAGCCCCAGAAATGGGTCTGCGCCTTCAATCCCACTGCCTTTGAGCCCTCGCCGAGCTTCGACTCTTCCACGTAAACCGCCACCGGCAGCCAGATATCCGGCTGCACATTCATGCGCCAGCTATCGAAGTGGAAGTAGTACTTGGAGGAATCTTCTGAAGCGGGGCCGGTATACGTTCCGTTGAACCGGACGATATTTCCATCCTGGTCCTCAACCCAGATGCGGCCATAGAAGCGGCCCATCCCTTTTATCTCGGGCCGGGGATGTACGTCGAAGACCCAGGTCCGCACGGAGCCCAGAAACTCCCGGCGCACATAGCTGAAGACATAGTGCTGCTGGTCGAAGCCCGTCGGGTCCAGAAACATCATCTGCATGAACCCGGTAGACGAATAGGTGAACTTTTCCAGTCCCAGCGCCTTGGTCAGCCCCGTGACGGCAGCCATCGACCCCTTGAACCATCCGTGGTGTTCTTCACCGCGCGGCTGATAGCTCTTGTCGAAGAAGCCTTTGCCGAAGTCGACGCGGCTCAGCATGTACTCGTCATCCACCGGTACTGCATAGAGCTTTTCATCGGGCCGCGTGTTCTGGATGTAGGTCTCCACCAGCGGCGTGCGCTGCTGAATGTTTTTGATCAGCACCTTCTCGCGCGCGATGGCTTTCTCCACTAACGCAGATTGCTCAGGGGTAAGCTGGTGCGCCTGCTGATACTTCGGCTGCTTGCGCGCGTATGCGCAGGTCACGCCCAGAGTGAGGACTAGGAAGGTTAAAGCAAAACCCGGGACGACGCGTCCCTGGCTTCGCGATGGGGGAATCTTCCGAAACGTCATGTAAAGCTCCTAGGTGTGTTCTTGCCAGTCTACCTCGGGCCGCTTGTGCCGTCCCGGCATTGCCGCTGTCCGTAGACTCAAGTCGTGCAATTCGATGCTACGCCAACTGGAAGGTAATCACGATGTTGGTTGTCAAATCCACCGGCCGGCCGTCGCGCGTGGCCGGGCGAAAACGGATTTGGGAGGCTACCCGGCGAGCCTCTTCGTCCAGCCCGTGGCCCAGGCCGTGGATAACACCCTGCACCACCACCTGTCCCGACGCCATAAACGTGACTCGCAGCACTACGTCACCCTGGACGTGCAACTGCCGTGCTTCGCTCGTGTACTGCACCGGCGGCTTCGAGAGGACCTCAAGATTGGTTGCAGCCGGCTCTACCATCGCTTTTGTCGGGAGCACAGCCGCAGCCGTCTGCGTTGGGATGCCCGCCGAAGCGACTTTCCCGTAATTGCCTGAATTGCTGGTGCCTGTGGCGCCGGGAATGCCTGCTGACGCCACTTTACCGACCATCCCGGCATTCGAGCCCGCCCTGAGGCCGTTGCCGATACCTGCCGAGCCGACAACGCCATGTGGCGCAACCGCCGGCCCCTGCATGCCTCCATAGGGATTGCCGATCGCCGCCACTGTCGCCGGTTTGCTGGCGTTCGGATTCGGCGTCACGCCAAACGTCTCGCCCAGATGCACCGGTGCCGTCGAGGGATGCACCTGCGCCGTCTGCGCGGGCATCGCGGCCGTCAGCGCGGCCTTCGGCTGGGGCGCGAGAATGATGGCCGGCTTGGCCTGCTTCATCGCCGGCATGGCCAGCTTGGCCTCCATCTGCACCGTTTTCGGCTCCGGTTTCGGCTTCGGCATCTCGATCTTCCGCTCATCCAGCGTGATCTTAGGCGGCGTGGGTGGCGGAGGCAGCTTCGGCAGCACCGGAGCCTTCATCTTGATCGGCGGCGGAGGCGTCGACGGCACGATCAGTTCCGTCATCTCATACTGGTGCTGCTGCAATACATGTTTGGCCGTCATGCTCACGATCAGGATGAGGACCAGAATTGTCATATTGATGAAAGCGCTGGTGATGAACGAGCTAGACCTTCCCTCTGGTTCGGGTAGCAAACCGAAGTTGGTCCGTATGGGGGAATACGTCATCGGCATAAATCCATCCTCACTTCCGGCAGCAAATGCGGCCAGGATTGCACAAAAAATGCATGATTGAGACCAACAAAGGCCGGAGCCGCGAACGTCTCATGCCCTTTCATCGTCATCCGGCGATCGGACCGGAGCGAAAATTGATGGGAACGGCCGCCGTCCGGCTGTCTACTGCGTCCGGCCTTTACGGCCGTCCGAAAAGACTGATTGGAGAGAAAAAATCCGCCAGCGCTCGCAACGGCCGCCAATCTCCATAGATATCCACGGTTTGGAAATCCACGGCTTCCATCCCCACCCGCAACCGCGGAAATGGTGGGCTGGCGCTCAATTGGACAGACGTCAATTGGACTGACCTCGGACATGGAACCTTTCCTATGGCATTTTCGATTCCGCTCTAGAGAGAAAGCAGAATACCGGGAGGCGCTTTCCTTAAAAAAACACCACACCGCGCGATGCCAAGATGGCACTCGAATCAAAAATGCTCGTATCCAAGGCGTCCTGCAAAATGATCTCAATCCCTTGCTTGCCGCTGGGATGTCTCCAACTCGTGGTGCAGAGCTGCAAGCCAGTTCCGGACGCGGGCTGCCGGTCCCATGACGCTCGGCCTTCCCCGCAGGCATCACGATCCGCAGCCCAGGAACCCGCCGATGCCGCTGGCTCTCGGTCTGATTGCAGGCTACTGTAATAGACTCAAGGTTACCTAAAGTGTTTGTGAAAGGACATACTTTTTCGTGAAGATATTGATTACCGGTGGCGCGGGGTACATCGGTGGAACGGTCGCCGGCTTGCTTGCGGAACGGGGGCACGAGCCGGTCATATTCGACAACTTGAGCCATGGACGGCGCGATCTGCTGCTGCCCGGCATTCCATTTATCCAGGGGGAAGTCGGTGATTCCCCGGCACTTCGCGAGATTTTCTCCGCCGCAGCCGACCAGGAACGGCCATTTGACGGGGTCCTTCACTTTGCCGCCCTGATCGAAGCCGGTGAATCCATGGTCCGGCCGGAGCTTTTCTTCCGCAACAACACGGCTTCCACGCTTTCGCTGCTCGAAGCCATGCTGGCCTGCGGCCCGCGCCGGCTGGTTTTCTCCTCCACGGCGGCCGTCTACGGTGAGCCGGAATCCGTGCCGATTCAGGAAGATGCGCGGCTTGCGCCCACCAACGCCTATGGAGAATCCAAGCTTCTCGTCGAATCCATGTTGTCCTGGTTCAATCGAATCCACGGGCTGCGTTACGCCTCGCTGCGCTACTTTAACGTCGCGGGCGCCCCTGAAGGTCCCGCTGGCGTCACCCGCGGCGAAGCGCACGATCCCGAAACCCATCTCATTCCGTTGGTCCTCGATGTGGCTCTCGGCCGCCGGAGCTCGATCCGCATCTATGGGCAGGACTATCCCACTCCCGACGGCACCTGCGTCCGCGACTACATCCACGTCTCGGACCTGGCCGACGCCCATCTGCTCGCGCTCCAGGCCCTGAACACCGCTGTGGAAACGCAAGCTCCCTTGATCTTTAACCTCGGCAACGGCCAGGGATTCAGCGTCCGCGAGGTCATCGAATCGGCGCGCCGAGTCACCGGTCACCCTATTCCGGCCGAAATCCATCCCCGCCGTGCGGGTGATCCAGCAGTCCTGGTCGCCAGCTCCGCGAAGGCCACGCGCGAACTCGGCTGGAAACCACGCTACACCAACCTCGATGAGATCATCCGCACCGCCTGGGTTTGGCACAGGAAACGCTACCAAGCGTGAAGAGCGCTCCCGGTCGGGACCCGGAAAGGCAATGGCACGGGCGCTGATGACAAAGAGCTTAGCTCGTCCCAACGATTTTCCACCTTTCCTTAGGGCAAAGTGTAAGAGGCCGGAGAGATCCGCTCGTCTGACCGGTTATAGCGGAATTCGAGCGTCCCGGGTGCATTTCACAAGAGGTTTTTTCATCTCCGGGGTTTCCACGGACAAACCCGTGAGAGTGGAAGTAAAAGCCACCTTGCACGTTCGTCGATTGGCACTGTCGCTCGGATTCCGCTCTAGTAATCCGCCCTGCGTTCCCTAAGTAAGATTGTGCAACCGGTAATCTCTGTTGCATCTCCAACAAACGTGGTATTGGAATTTGCCGCTATGGCGGCACGGATTTTTTGATATGGCAAACACCAATCCAAAAGACATGTTCCGCGCATTCCTCGATTTCTTTATTCTCTTTAGCGGAATTTCGACCGCATCGAATCTGGCTCGCACGCAGGGCCGGAAACTTCTGACCAAGGGCATCTTCCTCTTTCGCTCCCGCAAAGAGGAGCAGAGGGATACGTAAAACCGGGACCCGCGCACCATCCTTCCGGTGTTCTTGAGCGGTGTTCCTGGCCGCAAGGATGAGAATTACAAACTGGAAAAATTGAACTGGCAAAATTGCTAAAATCAGCCTATGCCGATCTCGCGTCAGCAGGCCCTCGATTCCTTCCAATCGCCCGACCTGATCGGCCTAGGGTTTGAGGCCGATGCCGTGCGCCGCCGTCTTCACCCTGAAGGCGTCGTCACCTACATCATCGACCGCAACATCAATTACACGAACTTCTGTACGGAATATTGCACCTTCTGCGCCTTCTACCGCCCGCTCAAAGGCCCCAAGGCCAGCGAGGGCTACATTCTCGACTTCGAAAAGATCTACGAGAAGATCGCCGAGACGCAGGAGATGGGTGGCACCGGCGTGCTCATGCAGGGCGGTATCCATCCCGATCTCAAGATCGACTGGTTCGAGCGCCTCTTCACCGGCATCAAGCAGCGTTTCCCCAAGATCTGGCTGCACTGCCTTTCGGCGTCAGAAGTCCTCGCCATTGCCGAGTACTCGAACCTCGACCTGCGCACCACCATTGCCCGCCTGCGCGACGCCGGCCTCGACTCCATTCCTGGCGGCGGCGCTGAGATTCTCGACGACGAGGTCCGCTTCCGCATCGCCCGCCTCAAGTGCCGTACAGAAGACTGGGTCAGCGTGCATCGCACCGCTCACCAGCTCGGCATGA
>JASHQE010000050.1 GCA_030037705.1 Acidobacteriaceae bacterium
GAGAACTCGGGCGAGACGGCACTTTACCTCGAAGCGATTCCTGGCATTCCTGCGGAACTTGCGTTCGATGCAGCAAGCGTTCGGTCCATTCACACGTCGAGCGGAGAAAAGACGACGGGTAACGGGGTGATTTATCTCAGCGGCATCAAGCCCGGCCTCGAGTCGGCGATAGATCTGGTTTCGCATGAGGGCAAGCCTCTTCGCATTGTCCTGCTGACCGCTGTAGAGGCAGAGAACGCATGGAAGGTCAAGATTAGCGGCAGCGAACACCTGCTGGTCACCGGCGCAGATTTTTTTGCCGATAGGGACAACGGCGCGCGCATTCGGTTGCAATCGAGGGGCTCGCCGCATTTCGAATTTGCGATTTCGCCGCCTCTCCATGCATCGCTCGACGCAAGCCTGCCGCTCACCCCGACTGCTTCGAACACGCACGTCGATCGCTTTACCGCGATGGCGCAACCGCGAGACGTGAACGTTGAGGTCCGACAGATTCAGGCCGCAGGCAATGCTCCTCCAGTAAAAATTGGACCGGCTCCCAATTGGCGGTCGAATGGTGTTGCGGAAGCGCCTCCCGCGTCTGAATTGCCGCAAGCGGCAAAGTGGTCGATCGCTATTCCATCGGGGTCAATGAACGGGTTGAGCGAATTGTTTTTAAAGATCCAATATCAGGGAGACTTGGCGCGGCTCTATGCAGGCAGCAAACTTCTCGATGACAATTTCTTCAATGGCCGCGCATGGTCCATCGGTCTCAGCCGCTTTCTCGATGCGCAAAGCGGCGGTACTTTCGAATTGAGCGTCTTGCCGCTGCGCAAGGACGCGCCGGTTTATTTTGAGTTGCCGCAAAAGCTCTCGTTCACGGCGAATGGGCAAATCGATAAGCTGGACAGCGCGACTCTTGTTCCGGAGTACGAACTCGTGCTGCGCGGCAAAGAATAACTCTGCCGGCCTTAAATTAGATGGAACGCGCTTCCGGTCATTTCAGCCTTCGACGCACCTTCTTCCCGTAACTTTTCCATTGGCAACGGGGGCCTGCATGACGCAAGCTGGAGAGAGGGAATGAACGAACCGGCGGACATGAAAGAAGCGGCAAAGATCCGGGTTCTCGTAGTGGACGATCACCCGATTATGCGTATCGGGATCGCCGCAATCATCGAAGCCACTCCGGACATGACTACCGTTGCGCAAGCGGGCAGCGGTGAAGAGTGTGTCGAGCTATTCGAAAAACACCTTCCCGACATCACGCTGATGGACCTGCGGCTTCCGGGCATCAGCGGCGTGGAAGCCATTCGCGCAGTCATTGCACGCCATGCCGATGCGAAGTTCGTTGTACTCACTACGTATGAAGGCGATGAAGATATTCATCAGGCGCTCGAAGCCGGAGCGCGCAGCTACATTATTAAAGGAATGCCGCACGATGCGCTTGTCGGAGCATTGCGCCGCGTCCATGCGGGGGGACGCTTTCTTCCTCCGCCCGTCTATCGTGCTTTATCCTCTCGAATCCCCAACTCGGAGCTGAGTGCACGCGAACGCGAAGTCCTTAATTTAATTGTTCAAGGCAAGAGCAATAAGGAGATTGCAAGCGACCTGGGAATTACGGAATCGACGGTCAAGTGTCACGTCAGTGTGATTCTGATGCGGCTGAATGTCAATGACCGCACGCAAGCGGTCGTGACGGCGTTGCAGCGCGGGCTGGTCCATCTGTAAATGATCGGGCGGCGAAGCGTCTTCCAGATGGACGAGCGTCAAAAGAGGCTCCACGTTCAATGCGGCTGGATTTCGAGCGCAGCGCAGGGCTCTTTCGAGCGGGGAGCGAAACGTAATCTATTGTGAAAAACCAACGCGTCGCAGCAAATCGTTGAAACGCGGATCGGAACGCAAAGGATCGAGGCAGGGATCGACCTTGAGATAGACGAGCCCTACGTCATGGGTCAAGAAGGCATTGTGCAGCCAGCGGAATGCTCCATCTTTGTCTCCTAAGCCGGCGTAGACAAGAGCAATCTCGTAGCCTCCAACGCCATCGCGCGCCACGTGCTTTTGCAGGCGTTCGATAGTCTGCCGTGCCGCAAGCTGATTGCCCGCCCGCGCATACGCGTTGCCCAGGTGCCCAAGGGAATAAGGGCCCGGTCCAGATTTGAGAAACGCCGCAATCGAATCAGCGTACATGCCCCTTTCCGCATCAAGATCACCCATCAGAAAATTCCAGTCGGGTAGATTGATCTTGAGGCCGCGCGCAGTCCGCATGGCGGCCAACGCCTCATCGTACTGCCGCGAGAAGTAATAAATGAACCCTTCCGAATGGAAAGTGCTGCCGGAAACAGGATCGAGATCCACACTGCGCGCAATCTCAGAAATTGCTTCGCGGGGATGGCCGGTACGGACCAGATAGAACGCGTACTTCTCGTGGCTCGTCGCCGAGTTTGGATTCAATTCCAACGCGCGGTGAAACTCCGCTTCAGCCGTTGGCCAGTCCCAGTCCAACGTCATGGCGGTATTGGCGAGCTCCGCGTGCGCTTCCGGCAGAGAATCATCCAATTCGATCGCCTTCAGTGCCTCGGCCTTCTGTCGTGTGAAAGCCTCCATGTAAGGCATCTGTCCGGACTCACCCAATCGCCCGTAACAAGTGGCCAATGCAGAATGTGCCTCTGCATAACTGGGATCCTTCGTAATCGCGCGATTGAAATAGTCAATTCCGTTTTTGCAGTTGTCGTTTTCGCGCAGCAGAATTCCATGCAGATACAAATCCTGCGCTTCAGGATCGATAGAGCGCGTGCGCGTAAGGCGGGCATGCTCCTGCGGCGTTACTTTGATGCTGATCTCTTCGGCAATTGCCTGCGCCACTTCGCCTTGCCACGCAAGCGCGCTGGTCAGGTCACGCACATACGTCTGTGCCCAAATAGGCCGGTCCGCGCGGGCATCGATGAGCTGCACGCTAATGCGTACTTGATTCCCATCATGCAAGATGCCGCCTTCCACCACACCATCCACCGCGAGTTCGCGAGCAATCTCAGGAAGCTTCTTCTTGGTCCCTTTGTAGCTCATGGAAGACGTGAGCGAAATGACGCGCAGCGTGGAAACCTGGCCAAAATCGTTGATCAACTCTTCGGTCATCCCATCCGCGAAGTAATCCTGATCATGGGACCCGGAAAGATTCTCAAGCGGCAAGATGGCGATGGAATGGAATCCTGTTGATGTGCCCGACCGTTGAGTCCACCACCTGGAACCCAAATATGCCAGCACCGCGGCCAGAAGTAAGCTCGCCGCAACGGCCCCGAAAAAGAGGAGAACTCCCAACCTCGGCTTCGCCGGAATTGCGTGTCCCTCAACGGAGGGCGTTGGGATTTTGTTCTCGCGAGACGGAATGGGCGAGGAAACGGAAGAAGATCCTTCCGCTTGGGAGGGCGTTACTCTGCACGTCGATTCGAAGTGGAATTTAGGGACGTAACAGCCGCTGGGAAGCTCGATCCGGACTGCGGGTCTTTCTGTTCGCAGCTCGCTATAGTATTGAGCCAGCTTCTTTCTCACCTCGCTGGCTCGCACGCGCACCACAGAATCGCTGCCGGTGTCGTAGCTGATTGGGCGGCCGAACATCTCTGCGCCGATCATCCGCTCGCGCAGACTATCGATCTCGCCTTCAAGGGCATGGCCCACAATCAGCCGCAGAAAATCCTGAGTACGCTTGCTCCCCGCGAACGCGCGACTCGCCAGGACCTCTTCCAGATGCTGGCGCACCAATACACTCTGTTCTGCGGTGAACAGTTCCGGTTCGCCGAGCGAAGATGGAGCGGCACCGGACATGAACGGGCCCCGACTCTCCTCAGTCCATAACTATACCACCGGCGAAAGAGCATTCCCGGAGAGCCCTGTGGCCTTGTTGAAGCTCATAACGGGCCTGCTTTATCTTTCTCTAAGTTGCTTATTATTAATTATTTAATGGCCGTAACGGGCCGCTAAGCCGTTAAATGCTTTACATCTTTTGCGCGCAGGTGGTTGAATTTGCCTGCTTTCAAAAAGGGCATGTTCCCGTTGATTCGGCGAGCGCTCTTGAACGGCTTCCACGGTAATCTTCATGACTACAGGCGCGCATCTGCGAAGTGTACCTTGGTCCCGGCCCGGGAACGGTGCCGGGCAAAAGGCCCGTCGCAGCTCTCTGACCAGGATCCTCGCAAGTGCCTCGTCCGTCCGGCTTGTCCCGTGCTGGTTCGCGCTTGGCGCTCTTTGCACTGCACTAGGAATCGCTGTTCACGCTCAAACTGCCATAGACGCCGGCGTCCGTCAGGCTATGCAGCAGGGTGCTCAAGCCATGAGCGCCGGTCATTTCAGCGATGCGGTTGCCGCATACACCGAGGTCACTCACAGGTTGCCGGACTTCGCAGAGGGCTACTGCAACCTTGGCCTGGCGCTCGAAGAGGCAGGCAATCTGGACGATGCCCGCACCGCATTCGAGTCGGCGCTCCGCCTTAAGCCTGCGCTTCGCGGTGCGAATTTGTTTCTGGGAATCGTCGACTACCGCGAGAACCGCTTCAAGGACGCCGAAGCCAGGCTGCTTCGAGAGACGCAAATCGATCCTCACGACGCCAAGGCTTTCATGTGGCTGGGTGTCTGCAGACTGGCGCTGGACGATCCGCAAGACGCGATCACCCCGCTCGACACGGCTTACGCACTGGATCCGAAGGACGAAGACATCCTCTATCACCGCGGCCGTGCCTATCTGCTCGTGGCCAACGCCTCTTACGACGCCATGTTCAAACTCGACCACGATTCCATGCGTGTGCACCAGGTGCTGGCCGAAGCCTACGCACAGGGATACCGTAACCAGGAGGCAATCTCAGAGTTCGAGATTGCGGTCAAAATGGCTCCGCACCAGCCGGGACTTCACGAAGAACTGGCCGACCAGTTCTGGATCGTAGGACAACTCGACAAAGCGGCGGATGCGTACCGGGAAGAGCTGTCCGTTGATCCGCAAGCCGAATCGGCAAAGTATAAGCTGGGCAGTCTGCTCGTGCTCAACCAGAATCCCACCGAAGGCGTAGAGTTCCTGCGCTCCGTACTCAAGGATGATCCCGCGCTGAGCGACGCGCACTATTATCTGGGCCGAGGTCTCATTACGCTGAATCAGGACAAGGAGGCGATCGAGCAGTTGCGGCTCGCGGTTGCCGCCGATCCTGCAAATGACCGTGCCATGAGCGCGTACTACCAGTTGGCCCAGGCTTACCGCAGCCTTCATGACACGCAGAACGCGGAAGCCGCCATGAAAGATTTCCTGCGCATGAGGGCTCAGGTGAAAGAACGTCAGGAGCTTCACACCGCGGAGATCGCCCGCAAGCGCTCAGAGCTTCCGGTAGAAGACCCGGAAAAAATGGCCATCCTCGCAGAGCCCTCAGGCCAATGAGCCTGTTCCTCTGCGCTTATTACGAATAAAAGAAAGGCTGCGACTTGAAAAGGCGGGAAGGAATACGGAAATAAATTTCCGGGTAAACGTTTGCTCAATGCATCGAACACGATGAGCAAACACCTTATGACGGAAACTGTGGAATCGCTTTAAGGAGGCGCACGGCATGACGCAATCACAAATCAGGCAACAGAGACACTGGAGGTTTTTTTTGCAAATCATTGCGGGCCTGGCGCTCGCGCTCGTACTGATGGCGTTGGCCATGCCTGCCTCAGCGCAGCTCGATACCGGATCTATCAGCGGCGTGATCACTGATCCGGCGGGAAGCGTCGTGCCAGGCGCTGCCGTTACCGCGCGCGAAACCGCGACCGGCACCATGTACTCCACGGTCAGTTCCAGCGCCGGCTACTACGTCTTTCCTTCGGTGCGCACCGGGACCTATGAGGTGAAAGTGAGCGCCGGAGGGTTCAAGACCGAGGTCTTCAACGGCGTGGTGGTCTCTGTGGGCGGGCACACGGCTCGCGACGCGGCTCTCTCTGTGGGCTCGACCTCGGAGAGTATCGAAGTGGCGGCGTCCTCGGTATCTCTTGAAAAGGAAAGCTCGGACATCGACGCAACGATTACGCCCACACAGGTCACCGATCTTCCGCTGCAGGTCACCGGCACTCTGCGCATGCTCTCCACATTTGAATTTCTGGTGCCCGGCACTGTAGGGCCCGGCACATCGAATGGAGGCGCGGGCAGCCAATTGATGGACAAGATCAACGGCGGGCAGGATGAGGGTTCGGATTTTCTGGTGGATGGCTTAACCACGAATCGGCAGGAAAATGGCTCGGGTGGATTCGAGATTGTTGCGCCCAGCGTTGAAGCGATCCAGGAGTTTCATCTCAGTCTCTCTGGCCTGCCGGCAGACCTGGGCAGAACCACCGGAGGGCTGGCCAACTACAACACCAAGAGCGGCACCAATCACTATCACGGCGTGGTATACGACATCTACAAGAACGCCGCTCTTGACGCCAACAACTGGTTCAACAACGGCTATCTGGCGCAGACGACGAATCCGGTCGTCCGCGCCAGTTTGCAGCGCCCGGCCGATACCAAGAACGATTACGGGCTCACCATGGGCGGCCCTCTCAGCATTCCACATTTCTATAACGGCAAAGACAAGAGCTTCTTTTTCTTCTCCTGGGAGCAGCTCCGCTACTCGACCGGCTCGGCCATCACCAGCATCATTCCAACATCGGCCGAGCTTGGCAGCAACGGACAATATCTTGATTTCACATCCACTCTCGGCGCGCAGATCTTCAATGCCAACGGCACCCCGGCAACCGACGCCTGCAACAACAAGCTGTATTACGGCGAAATCTTTGACCCGACCACTGAGGTCAACGGATGCCGTACACCGCTTACTTACAACGGCAATCTCAACGAGATTCCAATCAGCCGCGAAAGCAATGTGGCCAAGGCTGTGTTGAAATACATGCCCTCGCCGAATCTGTCGGGCGGAACCAATAACTACGTTTACGATACCTCAGACATTCCCACGCAAACCGTCTACAGCTTCCGCATCGATCAGAATCTCGGTTCGCGTCACAAGCTCTGGACGTTCTTCGATGCGCGCGAGAATACTGACGAGGGCAACGACCTTTCTCTGCCGGCGCCGCTCAATACGTGCTGTGCCGCCTCGGATCAACTTGGTAAGCTCTTCCGTGCAGGCTGGGATTGGATCATCACGCCAACCCTGATCAACTCACTTACAGTTGGCTCGAATCGCTCCTGGAATAACACCATTTCGCGCGCCGGTGAGATGGGTGTTGACTGGGATAGCCAGCTCGGCATTGCGAACGGCTCCGGTCCCGTATTTCCAGGATTTGTGTTTACCGGCAGTCCCTTCTCCAGCTTCGGTGAGAATAGCGGCGCAATCGACGTGGACAATACCATTGCGGTCAATGACACAGTGCATTGGCAGCATGGGGCGCACAGCTTGAAGTTCGGCGGAGAGGCGCAATACCACCAGTATTCCTTTGTGAGCCGCATCGGCGGCACCTGCAGCGGCACTTCAGGATGCTTTTCGTTCTGGGACAACCAGACAGCATCCGATACGACATATTGGGGCCTCGACGGCAACTCCTTCGGAGCATTTCTCATCGGCGAATCGGGCACTGCCAACGACATCCAGCAACTGCATGCCCCACGCTGGATCATGCACACAGCAGCCGCGTTTGTGCAGGACGACTGGAAGGTTCGCCCCAATCTCACTCTCAATCTTGGCTTCCGCTGGAGCTACGATACGCCGCGGCATGAGGCGGAGGGCGATACAACAATCATGAGTCCTCTCGCCATGAACAGCGCCGCCAACAACATTCCCGGCGCTCTGGTCTTTGCCGGCAAGGGAACGGGGCGCAATGGCAACGTGGGCGAGACGTGGGCCAGCACATACTACAAGGACTTCGAGCCCCGCGTTGGCTTTGCCTGGGCGCCGAATTACTACGATCAGCGCGTGGTGATTCGCGGCAGCGGCGGGATTTACTACGGTCCGCTTGTCTACGCTGACTACGGACAGGGCACGGTACAGGGTTTCGTGGCCAACCAGACTTACTTCACGGCTGACCCGCTGGATGGCCCGCTCGTCGATAACGGATTGCCACCCGAACCGGCAACACCTGATCTCGACCCGACACAACTCAACGGTCAGGGCGTGGATTACATTGCGCCAACCTACGGCCGTCCTGCGATGGTAGAGACGTGGACACTCGAAAATCAACTTCAGATCGCACATGATCTCTTCTTCTCGCTTGGCTATCTGGGCATGCATTCCACGCGGCTGCATGGCTTGATCGACTATCCGAATGACATGCCGCTCAGCGGGCTGGCGCTTGGCAACGGACTATTGGAGCCGGTGATCTCGAACAACGTGGGTGTAAGCGCTCCGTACGCGAACTTCTACAACACGTGGGGCACGGGCGTGACTGTAGAACAGGCGCTCCGGCCCTTCCCGCAGTACGGCTATATCAACACGGATAGCTACCTCCAGAACGTCGGTCAATCTACGTACAACGCCATGGAGGTGAAGCTCGAACGCCGCTTCCACAATGGTTTCAATCTGCTCGCGTCGTACACGTTCTCCAAAACGCTGACCGACGCCGATGCCATCCAACCCTACTACAGCACGCTGCAGAGCCAGGGCGGCACGCAAAATCCCTATGACCACAAGGCTGAAAAGGCGGTCAGCAATCAGGATATCCCGAACAACTTTGTGGTCAGTTATCTTTACGAACTGCCCGTCGGACATGGCAAGCAATTCCTGGGTAGCGCGCCGGCGCCGGTGAATGCCGTCATCTCCAACTGGCGCATCAGCGGCATTCAGCGGTATATGAGCGGTCAGCCGATCAGCTTCTTTGGCGCCACGGGCATTCCCGGCTTTGATAACGGCATTCGCCCCAACCGTGTCGCTGACCAAAACGTGAAAGCCTTCAGCGGGAAATACAATCCCTTCAGCTTCGTAAACACCAATAACTTCGGCCCGGGCTCGGGATCGTGCACCACTGGCTACTGGAACTGCGCTGCATTCTCTGATCCGAACTCGGGCATCAATCGCGGCACCGGCCCCTGGACCTTCGGCGACATGCCGCGCAACTCTGCTGACATACGCAGCTTCGCGTACTTCGATGAAGATTTCGGCATCAACAAAACAATACCGATCCATGAGAGTGTGCAGGCCGAATTCCGTGGGGAGTTATTCAACGCATTCAATCGGCACATCTTCAACAAACCTGACTCCGGAATCCAGGATGATAGTTTTGGCCAGATCGGCAGCACGTTGAATGGCCCAAGAAACGTTCAATTTACGCTCAGAATCACGTATTGACCGCACAACCCATGTGCAGCGCAGCTCCTTTAAACTGCGCCGCACATGCGGACCTATTTCATGATCCCCATCGATTTGGAGGAATCGGGTGAATTTTTTCGTTTTGTTTGCCGCTGTACTTGCAGTGTGTTTGGCTTCGTGTTGCGGCATTTTCGCTCCACGAATGAGAGATCTTGTGATGCGAGCAATTCGCATACTTTGCGCAGCCCTTGCCGTCACCCCAATGCTCTTTGCGCAGAGCCCACAGGCGCTTACCCTGAGT
>JASHQE010000003.1 GCA_030037705.1 Acidobacteriaceae bacterium
TGGGGCACCCAGGTCGTGCTCAGTCAGCCCGGAAAATGGTAGTGGGTCAGTTTGAAGGGGCACGGCTTTAGCCGTGCCGTAAACAGATCAAAATGTGTGCGGGCTTTAGCCCCTGAGGGATGGTTTTACGCAAACTGACCCACTACCCGAAAAATATATTCTCAATTTCTTCGTGATTTTTTCTTGGCGCCGACCCAAATCTTCTGTTACAGTCTCCATCATCGGAATCCGGTAGTTGTTTCTACCGGTTCTGGACAACACGCAGCGGGACACGCCAGTGTGTCAAGCACCGACGTATCCCTGACCACCATCACCTTCCAAGAAAGGCAATGCCATGGCTGTCTCTAAAAATACCCACCCACCCACTCCCCACGCAAACCCTCCCCAAAAACCCCTCTCCGAACTGGATATGGAACCGGATACGCCGGTACGCCCACCGAACTATCCGCCGGAAATCGGCATCAACTTTACCGAAGCCGTAGGCAAGACGGTGGCCTACATCAACTACGTCGATGACGCGCCGGAGTGGCAGTCGCTGGAAGTGCGCTTTACGGATGGCACGCTTCTCGCCTTTGACCTGTTGCCTCGTGTGCGTGTTCGTCTGCGCGTCCAATACATGGAATCCCGCGGCGACGAGCTGGAGACGATCCGCAACTACGGGATTGTGGAGGACAGGAGGGCGAGCCATGGGCAGAAAGAATAAAGCGCCCGGCAACGCAGAGTCCTCAATAGGCAAGTTGACGGGCAAGTTCGATCCCGGTCCGGCTGGCACGTGTGCGGTAGCGTCTCTGTTTGCAGGTCTCGCCCGAGAACGCATTGACTACCCAGAGGGGGTATGGTACAAAAGTTTAGGACGCTATGCAGATGGATAGCGAGATTTCGGACTAAGCCGATGAAAACTCCAAATGCTGTCGAACCTCCGCAGTGGCGGTGGTTCCCTCCTGTGCTGTAACGGCCGTCGAAACTGCTCAGCTCCCGCTGGGCAGAACACGCTCGCTCGATACAGTGCTTACCCTGTTTTTGAGCGAGTGACCAGAGATCTGCCTGCGTAAAAACTCCGGCAGTTCTAAAGCAGTTCCCGAATGAATGATGACTTTTTAAACTACACCCATTCGGGAACTGCTATAGCCACCCCTCCTGACCTCAAAAAAATGACCGATATACGCGGTGAAGGCCCGTTTTTCGTGAACGCGTCTACGGCGAAAGGAGGCTGTCATGGCCAACAGGATCTCAATGTACACGCCATTATTTTGCACCTGGTATTCCACCGGAAATCCCGCTCAGCCGCTGGCATGCAAATGGACTCTACGCCGGATGACCTGTGAGCGCGAACCGGTCGAGTCCTCTCGACCGCACGTTTGCCCGCTTTGCGCCTGATCACTCATCAGGGAATAAAATTTCTGCAGGATGATTCAGCGGAAGATCGTTCATGTAGATATGGACGCGTTCTACGCGTCCGTTGAACAGCGCGATGACCCGCAGTTGCGCGGCAAGCCGGTGGTCGTAGCCTGGCGCGGAAACCGCTCGGTCGTCTGCGCCGCTTCATACGAAGCGCGGCGGTTCGGTGTCCGTTCCGCAATGCCTGCGGTCACTGCCGAACGGCTCTGCCCGCAAGCCATCTTCGTTCCGCCGGACTTCATCCGGTACCGCGCGGTTTCGCGCCAGGCCCGTGAAATCTTCATGCGCCACACCAACCTCATCGAACCTCTCTCACTGGACGAGGCCTATCTCGATGTAACGGAAAACAAGACAGGCCTGGCAACCGCGACGCGCGTGGCCCGCGCCATTCGCGCGCAGATTCGCGAAGAGCTCAACCTTACCGCATCCGCCGGCGTAGCGCCCAACAAATTTCTCGCCAAGATTGCTTCGGATTGGCGCAAACCCGACGGTCTTTTCGTCATCCGGCCGGAAGATATCGATGCCTTTCTGCCGCCGCTTTCTGTCGCGCGCCTTCCCGGAGTCGGCAAGGTAACCGAAGGGCGTCTCGAGAAGCTGGGAGTGCGCACCGTCGGCGACCTGCGCGCTCTTGAACTCTCCGATCTCGAACGCCGTTTCGGCCGTCACGGCCAGCGCATGTACGAACTCGCCCGTGGCATCGATCCGGGTGCTGTCGTTCCCGACCGCCCAACGCAGTCGATCTCCAGTGAAGACACCTTCGAGAGCGACGTGCTACTCTCTGAAACCGAGCCGCTCATTCGCCAACTCGCCGAAAAAACCTGGAAGGCGTTGCGCAAGCAATCGCGTATTCCAGCCACCGTGGTTCTCAAACTGAAAACCGCCGAATTCAAAATTCTTACGCGCAGCCATACACCAGCTTCTCCGCCTGCCTCCTGCGACGAGCTGATCCACATTGCCTTGTCGCTTCGAGATCGGGTAAATCTTGGCGCGCAACAACGCTTTCGGCTGGTGGGCGTAGGCTTAAGCAACTTCTATGAACCTGCCGAAGCCGCGCCCGAACCACAGCCTGCGCTGTTTGACTGAACTTGCACCAGATAAGAACTGGCGCCCGCGTTAAAGAGGGTGGGGTGGCGCATGCAGCAAAGTGCGCAGCTTCTCCAGCAGCACCCGCGGATGAGCGGGTTTCGACAGAAAGGCAAATTGATGCGCTTGCCTCGGGTCGCTCTGCGCCAAATCAGCCAGGGACACATGGCCTGAGATGAGAAGAACTTTGCATGAGGGAAACTTCTCGCAAATGTGCATGGCCGTTTCGACTCCCGAGATACCGGTCATAAAAACATCGCAGATAAGAGCGTCAGGCAGAAAGGAGTCCGCCAGCGCAACGGCTTCTTCGCCACTATAGGCGGTGCGGGTTTCAAAACCTTCCATATCCAGCACCCAGGTAACTGAATTTGCAATCGTATGTTCGTCATCGACCACCAAGATTCTGGTCTTGTCCACGATTCCCATCTCTCCTCCGTTGTCAGCTCAATGAATTCCCCCCGGAGTTTCTAAACACCTCCCCCTTTGCCGGACTGCATCCGAACCTACTCATCAGACACCGCACGCACATCGAAGGTTGCGTAATTGTTCTCAAAAAATCGAGACAGAGAATCGGAACAGGCGGGATCAGACTCTAAATCGAGTTATAAGTCGAGTTACAAAGATAGGTTGTTTTTATGATTCGAGGTGCCGCTCATCGATGCGGCATATTGCACGCTCATTGCAAGAATGATCTTCAGCCATTCTTGAATTTTTTAAACAACCAAATCGCGCATGTGCGCATCTTGAGGAAGCGCAGTGCTGATCATGTCGTTGACGCGTTCAGGCCCTTGATGCGCATACAACGGACGAAGGTCCGCGGGAACACTATCGTGGAATTTCCTGCGTTCCTGTTACTAGGAACTCCAGCGATTTCACTTCCTGCGCAGCTTCTCCATCCGGTTGCGATCCGCCGACAAATACTCGATAACGCCCGGGCACAACTGCGCGTACGCCTTTGTCGTTCACTTCAGAGAGCTCGCGCGGATCGAGATGGAAGACCACATGCTTCGTCTCGCCAGCCTCCAGGTGCAGCCGCTCAAATCCTTCCAGTGCGAGCTTAGGAGAAACATCAGTCTGCGGCGGTTTCAGATAAAGCTCCGCGACTTCATCGCCAGCCTGCGATCCGGTGTTCTGTACATCCGCTTTCAACGTCAACGTGTCGCCGGCGCGCAGCTTCTCGCTGGAAAGCCTCACGTGCGAGTATGCGAATGTTGTGTAGCTCAGCCCATCGCCAAATGCGAAGAGCGGCTTACCTTTGAAATACCGGTAGGTCCGGTTGGCCATAGAGTAATCGTCAAACGCAGGCAGTTGATCAACGCTCGCATAGAACGTGACCGGCAGTCTTCCGGCGGGGTCGTTTTTCCCGCTCAGTGTTTCAGCGATAGCCTGCCCACCGGCCTGTCCCGGATACCACGCTTCCAGAATAGCCTTCGCGTTCTGCTGCGCCCAGTTCACGGCCAGCGCACTTCCGTTCAGCAACACCACGACGATCGGCTTGCCGGTCTGGGCGACGGCCTCAAGCAACTCCTTCTGCACATCGGGCAGGGAGAGGTCAGTGCGATCACCGCCTGAGAATCCCTTGATCTTTACATCCATCTCTTCGCCTTCAAGCCGCGAAGTAAGCCCGACAAATGCGATGACCACGTCAGCCTTTTTCGCGGCTGTTACAGCTTCGTCCTGCAGCAGCTCGTGCCGCGGGCTCCATTCAAACGAGATTCCTCCGCCCGCAATCCGGCCGCTCTGCACATACTCGATCTTGATGGAGTGCGGATTTGTATCGGTGAAAGGGATCGAGAACTGTTGCAGCCCGCCAGAGTTCCTCCCGCTGGGAGGCAATTTCACGCCGGCCTGCGATTGCGGAGGCGCAGTGTCAATCTTCTTCCCGTCGAGATACACCGCAAATTGCAGCTTGCCTGCGCACGGATAGCAGAACGGCAGCCGGATCTGAAAGTTGTCCGTCTCTGCGACGGGTGCGGTAATCGTGCCGGTCCAGCGCACGGCGAAACTCTGTTCTTCCGGATGAGCCCAATGACTCGGCACCGGGTTGGCGAAGGCCCAATCGAAATCAATCTCCTTATCGACGCGCGTCATTTCAGGTGCGCTATCGAAGCTCGGGTTTCGAAAATATTCGCCCGTCAACCCCTCTATGCTTGAGCCGGCCGCTGTGCGCAAAATCGTCCGCGGCACCGGCCCTGCGCCGCCCATGGTGTACGGCGCGCCTTCGGCGTAGATCACGTGGTCCGCACCGAACTCCTGGACGATGCCATCGACCGGCAAGACCGGCTTCAGCGGAACTGCATTATAGTTGCCTTCGAGCGCAATGCGCGAGGCCGCGAGAGGGCCGATCACCGCGATGGTTTTGCCCTCTTCAGGTTTCAGCGGCAGAAAATGACCGTCGTTCTTAAGCAACACCATCGATTCGCGCGCGGCGCGCAGCGCCAGCTCCGCATGTTCGGGCGAGTTCACCACGCTGAACGGAATCGACGAATACGGCACCTTATCCGGCGGATCGAACATGCCCAGTTTCATGCGCGCGGTAAACAAGCGTTTTACAGCCACGTCGAGCTCGGATTCCGGAAGAATGTGATGCCGCACCGCGTCTGCAAGCGCCAGATACGCCGTTCCGCAATCCGTATCGGTGCCGGCCTCAATACCGGCCGCTGAGCCAGTCTCGTGATTCGCCGCATAGTGATGCCCGTTCTTCTGCGAAAAGTCGTCGATAGCATCGCAATCCGAAGTCACGTAGCCCTGAAATCCCCAATCGCCGCGCAGAATCTGTTGCAGCAACATCTTGTTTGCGCAAGCCGGCGCATGATCGATCGCGTTATACGCGCACATGATCGAGTCTGCCTTGCCTTCCGTGATCGTCGCGCGAAATGCCGGAAGATACGTGTCCCATAGGTCATGTTCGCTCGGATCCACGTCCACCTTGTGCCGTGTCGACTCGGGCCCGCTGTGCACGGCGTAGTGCTTCGGCGTGGCAATGGCGCGGTAGTAATTCGGATCGTCGCCTTGGATGCCTTTCACAAAGGCTGTGCCCAGTGTGGCCGTAAGGAAGGGATCTTCGCCGTACGTCTCCTGTCCGCGGCCCCATCTTGGATCGCGAAAGATATTGATGTTCGGCGACCAGATGGTCAGCCCGTAATAACGGTCGTGATTGCCGTGCGCGATCGCGTCGTTATACTTCGCCCGCGCCTCGGTAGAAACCACCTCGCCAATGCCGTGCACCAGAGGCGCGTCCCATGTCGCCGCATTTCCGATGGCCTGTGGAAACAGCGTCGCGAACCCGGAGCGCGCAATTCCGTGCAATCCTTCGCTCCACCAGTCATACGCCGGAATATCCAGCCGCGGGATGGGCGCCGCCCGGTCCATTACCTGTGAAACTTTCTCGTCCAGCGTCAATCGTGAAACCAGGTCATCAACCCGTTGCGGAATGGGCAAAGACGGATTGCGAAATGGCATGGCGGCTACGGCCTTGATCTGCTCTTCAGCGGGGGGCAGAGTTTCTTGCTGGGGCGGCATCTGTGCCCGGCTCCAAAGCGGCAAAAGACAAGACACAAGAACTGCGGCGATGCGCATGCGCATGAATATTACTCTCCAGAAAATTCATATTACGGCCTGCGGATGCCCGTGACAAATCGATTTTGTAGGGTAATCGTAAATTTTCATCTTTTCCTGGCCATGCAGGCTGATAGACGTGGAGAGCTTCGCAGCGGCTTTTCTGCCGCATGAAAGAAAAAACATCCATCGGATTCATCAACAAACCGGAACCGGATTCACCAACTTGTCAAACATATGGGTCGCCAAGCATATGGGCCGTAGACGCATAGGTGACATGTGGGTCATATGGGTATTGATGAGACCGGTCGTAGCCTGTGCGCCGCCACCGAACCCTACGTCATACGCGCGATCTCGCTCTTGATCTCTCGCAAAAGCGCATCTGGTTCGAGCGCTCTGGCTCCTGATCCGAGCCCCAGCGCCACAAACCGTGCATGTCGAAGGCTCTCGAACTCCACCTCGAATACCTGCCAGTTCTCCGGCAGGGCCTTCGCTGCGGGGTGCTTTAGAACCGGCTTCATGGCATACCACGGATCGAGGGTTCGCACCGCCTCCGGGGCAAGAGCCAGCGCAGCGAGGAAATGTTGTCGCTGTTCCTTGAAGGTATCTGTGCTGCGCTTCCAGTACGCCGCGAGGTCGAACTTTGCTGGCCGTTTGAACCCGAGCGCAAGCACAAGCGCATCGCGCATACGCGAGACGCGGAAGGTTCGCATTCCCGCCGGCGTCCGCGCCACCAGGTACCAAACGGTCTGTTTGCAGACGATCCCGAATGGTTCTACGGTGCGCACACTGGCTTCGCCATCCGCTTTGGTATACGCAAACGTCAGTTTGCGGTCGCGCGCCAGCGCCTCCTGTACTACCGGCAGCATGGAGAGGTCTTCCGCACCCATCCGCCAGCCGGCAGGATCGAAATGCAGCCGCGCCCGGATCGACTCCGCTTGCATCCGGCTCGATGCCGGCAACGCCGCCATCAGCTTGTCAAATGCACGCTGCGCCGCCGCTGATAACTTGCTGCTGCCCAGCGCGCCAGGCTGTGCCATCAGCAGTCCCTGCAACTCGGCATCATCGAGCCCAGGGACTTGCGTGCGCCATCCCTTTTCAAGTTCCCACCCACCCAAAGCGCCACGATATGCGATCAGTGGAACTCCCGCTGCGCATAGCGCCTCCATATCGCGGTGCGCCGTGCGCTCGGAGACCTCGAGCCGCTCGGCCAATTCCCGCGTGGAGAGACGGCCGTGACCCTGGAGCAGCATCAGCGCGGAAAGAAGGCGATCGGATTTCATCGTAATGCTCCCGTCAAATTTCCAAAGATTATTTTCGCAAATATATATGACAGAGATTGTCATATATGCACAGCTAGGCTTTTTACGTGAGAGACAGATAGTCTCCCGGAGGTTTTTGCATGGAACTCAAGAGATTTTTCCTCGAGCAACTGGAGCGCGAAGCCGTCGCCTCGCGCAAGGCCATCGAGCGCGTGCCCGAAGGGCAGAACAGCTTCAAGCCCCACCCCAAATCCATGGAACTCGGCTATCTCGCCGCGCTGGTGGCCACCATGCCAGGATGGATCGCTTTAATGATCAATTATGATGAACTCGATCTGGATGGCAATGGAAAATCTTTTCGCACCCAGCCCGTGGAAACGCGCGCGGAGCTGCTTTCGCTACTTGAGAAGAGCTATGCGGATTCCTGCCGAGCGCTTACAAACACCACGGAAGAGCACCTGCTGAAACCCTGGAAGTTGAAGATGGGCCCGCAGATTCTTTCCTACCGGCCACGCTATATGAGCATTTTGGATGGCGCGATCACCCATCTTGCGCATCATCGCGGCCAGCTCACCGTTTATCTTCGTCTCAACGATGCCAGCGTCCCCGCCATTTACGGCCCCAGCGCCGACGAATGGCAGTAGCGGCAATCATTACAGCGTGTTTCAAAAATAGGCTTTGAAGGGGCACGGCTTCAGCCGTGCCGCATAAAGTCCATGCCTATGCGGCTTTAGCCGCTGAGGGATGGTTCCTTCTGGCTTCACCACCATTTTTGAAACACGTTCTAGAGATCGTGCGCCCCCAGCCGCGGCGCGTAGCCCGCAGAGTGACATTGCGCCTAACCTGGGAGGCCGCGAACTTCTACTGGACCACAAATCAAAATTGCAGCTTGGCTCCGAACTGAATTTGCCGCGACGTTGTTGACGTCGCCGTTACCACGCCCGCGGTCGGTGAAATTCCAGACGTCGCCGAGGTGTACACCACCTCATTGGGCGTCAGAAAGTTCGTGTGATTCAAGATGTTGAAGAACTCTGCACGAAACTGCAGCCCCAGCCGCTCCGTGATCCGTGAGTTTTTCACCGCGGAGAAGTCCAGCTCAGAGAGTCCCGGTCCGGTGAGCGAGTCGCGGCTCACATCTCCATAGGTTCCAGTCGCCGGCGGCAGAAATGCATTGGGATTGAAGTACTCGCCTGTCGTATGCGGGTATAAATTTCCGTTGAATGCCGGATTCCAATTCGGCCGCACCGGGTTGCGTGTATCACCGTTCCCGGTTGGGTTGTAACCCAGTTGCGGCGTAAATGGGAAGCCGGTCTGCACGGTAAGAATTCCGCTTGCCGTCCAGCCCGACGCCAGGAACTCCGCTGGCGCTGGTGCGTGATTCAGGTACCGGTGCTTTGCGCCAAATGGCAGCTCCCAGCTTCCGTTGACCGACGCGCTTTGCCGCACATCCGTTGCCGCAGGGCCCCAATCCAGTTTTGGATCCAGCGGAAACTCGACAAACGCAGGCGTGTTTCCACTTACGCTCGTGTTCCATGCTGAACCATCATCGAGATTTTTCGAGTATGTATAGTTGCCGCGCAGCTGGAATCCACTGGCAAATGTGCGCCGCACATCTACCTCCAGCGCGTTATAGAGACCCACGCCCTGCGACACCCAAGAGGTCGAGTTTGCGAGCACCGGATTCGCCAAGGGCTCTCCACTGGTGTAATACGGTGCGCCTGTTGCGGTGTAGAGCGGCACAGGCTCATTCATGTCTTCTGAAAGAATCTGGTGATAGCTGTGCGATCCCACGTAGCCCACGGTCAGCGTGGTGTGCGCGGCAACCTCCTGCTCGATGCGCAGGCTCCACGTAAGCACCGCTGGGGTTGCGATGTCCGGCTGCACATTGCTCGGCGAGATCTTTGTTCCCGCAGGGGGAGCCGTTCCTGGCGTGATGCTTAAATTCGAAACCGCAATCGACTTGATCGACTCCGCAGTATTGAACGGCGCGGTCTGATCGAGCCGGTAATCGAGCGTATCGAGCAATCCATGATAGATGCCGAATCCGCCGCGCACCGCCGTCTTCCCATTCCCCCACACATTCCATGCAAAACCCACGCGCGGAGCGGGTAGAAACTTTGCGCGATTTGCCGTCAGCGCCGAAGTGCCCACCACCGGGTTCGTCTGCAGCACGCCGTTCACAATCGCATAGTTTGCTGCGCGCCCCTGCGCCTCATTCCATCCATTCGTCGATTCTGACCGGAATCCGGCGCGCACTTCCAGCCGCGGCGTAACTTTTATAATATCCTCCACAAAAGCCGCGCCCTCAAGCGAGCGCCATCCCAGTTCCGTGGGTGAAGGAACTACCGTGAAGGTTGCCACTGTTCCCTGCAGAAAGGTCTGCAGCGTGCTGAACGAGGCCTGCCCATACTGATCCTGCGCCAGCAAATCATTGGACTGCACCCGCTCAAGCCACGCGCCGGCCTCAATCTGATGCCGGCCATGCGACCAGTAGATGTGATCGTCCTCGGTGAACAGGTTCCGCGCGGTCTTGTTGTTGCTGCCCACGTTTGTGCCTGCCTGTGAAATCTGCGAGGCCCCGTTCGACGCCGTGCTGCCGCTGATCACAATTGCGCCGACCGGCTCGCCCGTGACCCATCCCGTTTCGCTTACCGGCGTGAACCCGGTAAAAAAGTAGCTCGCGCGCGAATAGCCGAACCGCGCCGTATTCAAGAGCGAGGGCGAAAAAACGTGCTGCTCCTGCACGCTCGCCACCTGTTCGCGGAGGCTTTCGTTGACCAGACTCAATGGATTCGCAGACGGAGTATTCGCTCGGCTGTCGTCCACCGTGTACACCGCGAAGAGAAGATCCTTGCTGCCCAGGTTGTCATCAAAGCGCGTGGTGCCGAAGTCCTCCTGAATGTGCTGCGGCGGATGAGTGAAGGCTTCGGCAATTCCGCTCGGCTCGCCGTTCGAAAGCAACTCCGGTCCGTTCTGCACCGGCCATAGATTGAAGAGAGGCACAACGGCGGAGTTCACGCCCACGTATGTCTCCGCGCCGGCCGAGTTGGGCAGATAGCCCTGCCGGGCCTCGTTATCCGGAACCAGGGTCACAGCACTCAGGCCCCAGTTCTGCCGGAAGCCTTCATAGTTGCCGAAAAGAAACAGCTTGTCTTTCTTCACCGGCCCGCCGAGCGATCCGCCGAACTGATTGCGCTGGAATTCGGGAATGGTAGATTGATCGAAGAAATTGCGGGCATCGAGCACGCTGTTGCGCAGAAACTCGAAGGCCGTGCCGTGCAGCTCGTTTGTGCCCGACGTGGTGACGATGCTTACCTGCGCGCCATCCCGCTTGCCGTAGCTTGCACCGTATGTATCGGTCACCACATTGAACTCGCGGACTGCGTCTACGCCCAGCAACTGGCCGCTCGTGCCGCCCGGCGTTACATTGATCAGCGAGGCGCCCGTGTATTCGATGCCATTCAGCAGAAACAAATTGTCCTGCGGCCGGCGTCCGCTCACGCTGAACATGTTGCCTACCGAGGAGTTCGAGGTACCGATGCCGCCGGACCGCTCACCGGTGTAATTCACCGTTGCTGGATTCAACGTGAGCAATTCATCATAGCTGCGTCCGTTCAGCGGCAGCTCTTTCACGGCGCGCTCGTCTATCAGTCCTGAAGTCTGCTGCGATGTCGTGTTCACACCAGTTGTTTCCGCCTGCACCACCACATCCGTTTGTACCGAGTCCACGCCCAGTTGAAAATCCACCACCAGGCTCTGCGCGACAACGAGCGAGATTCCGGTCCGCTCTTGCGCGGCAAATCCCTCATGCGCAGCCGTCACTGTGTAATTGCCAACCGGAACGCTGGGCGCGGAGTAGCGGCCGTCCGCGCCGGTCGCAAGCTGCCGCGTGGCGCCGGTCTCGAGTTGCCGCACGGTAACGGTCGCGCCGCTCAATGCAGCGCCGGTTGTATCGCGCACCGTGCCGCTCAGAGTTGCGCCGACAACCTGGCCATGCGCCGCAATTGCGCTGCCTGCCAGCGCAACCGCCGATCCGACTATAAGAATCTGCTTTCTAATTTTTTGAAACATCGGAATAGCCTCCTTAAATCTGTTTTGCCTGCGGCCTTCACCGGCCGGTGCGCTGTGAAGATGATCCTGCGGAGCACATGTACAGCTCCGTTGCGCGTGCCATGAGTTTTCAATGGAGAAAGAATCGGATCAGCGGCTACAACAGGGACAACAACAACCATCCCGCTGGGAGGCAGGCATCCCGCGCCGCGAATTAGGAAGGACGTTCATCGTTCTGCTGAAAACGAGCCGCAAATCTTGGTAACGCTAATAAACACGAAAGCCGCGCCAGCAAGAGCTGAAGCGCGGCCTGGAGTGGAATCTTCTGGAGATCGAAACTACTCACCCACAAGGCAGCGCAGCGCACAACAACATGCGCAACACGTCAACCTCATGCGGCAAGTGCTCATATAAATACTATACCTATCCCTGCAAATTCCAGTCAAATTTTGGTAGTGGCTCAGTTTCAATTTGCTTTGTAACAGGGCGCAACTTTAGTTGTGCCGAAATCACGGCAAATGGATGGTGGGCTTTAGCCCCTGAGGAATGTGCGTTCAAACTGAGCCACTACCCTTTTACGTAACTGCTTGTGTGTTCTCAATACTCGAGCGGTACTGACTCTTCCGCATCTCCGGATTTACCCCACAGCGCGGTTTCTGCCGCCGGCGTGCTCTTTCCCCAAAGAGCAGTCTTGCCCCACAGCGCAGTGTACGCATCGGGATCACTTTCACCCCAGAGCGCAGTTTTACCCCAAAGCGCAGTTGAACCCTCGTCGGAGTTGATCCACGCATTATTCCCATAAACACTCGATGCCGACCACGGTCCGGTTTGCGTCCAGAGCGCGCTCGGATCGATCGTGGCCGTCGTATCGCCGGTCACTGTGTTGTAGACGGCGATCGGCGACATGGCAGTTCCGGAGGGCACAGATCCGTTATTGATAAGGGCCGCGCCTACCGTTTTTGCGATATCGAGATATCCTGCTCCAATCGTGAAGACATCATAATTCGCTTTGTACACGATGCCGTCATCCGTCACGCTGCTGGTTGCAGGAAAGTAATTGCGGTCGCCATTGACCATGACAAGAGCCTTTACCTCGTCGGGAGTCAACGTGGGCGCTGCCTGCAGCAGGTCCGCGATAGCGCCGCTTGTGACACCGGTCGCCATGCTCGTGCCGCTGAGAGGAAAATAGTTTGGGGACGGAGTCTCCGGACCATTGGTCTGATAAAAGGAGTAGAGGGTCACGAACGAAGGATTCTCGATGGCCAGCGAATCATCCTCGTATTGCAAACTCGTCACCAGATTGCCGGGAGCAACGATGTCCGGCTTCACGACATGATCAATGAAGGACGGCCCTTTTGAACTGTAGCTCGCGATAATATCGTCGCTGATCTGCGGCGTCTCCACTGTATTCATGGCGCCCACAGTCAGAGCATACGGATCATTGCCGGGCGAGTTGATGGTTCCGTAGCCTTCCGGATTAAGATTCAGGTCGCGGCCATCATTGCCCGCAGCTACGACAACCACGATGCCTGCCTTCCAGGCTTTTTCTACTGCCTGGCAGAGCGGGTCGAGTGTGTAACTTTCAAAGATGGGGCGTCCGAGGGACAGATTGACCACGCGAATGTTGTACGTATTTTTAAGCGAGATTGCTTCACCGATAGCCGCAATGACCGACGAATCCGTACCCGCGCCATTCTCGTCGAGCACGCGGAGATTGATGATATTCGCGTTGGGAGCTGCGCCGCGGAAAGTCCGGAAATCCTGCGGCCCGGTTGAGTCTGCGCCGTTTCCAGCGATCAGGCCGGCGACGTGCGTTCCGTGTCCGTAATGATCCAAGGCGTCGTTTTGGCCGGGAACGAAGTTCTCGCTGTAGACGATGCGGCCCGTGCTCCACGGCGCTACTTCATTCAACGAAGCCAGAAGCTGGGCAACGATGGGCTGGCCGAGTGGCAGCGTCAATGAGTTGATATTGAGATCGGGCACGGGAGTAATGCCGCTGTCGATGACGGCAACGCCAATGTTTGTGCCGGTATATCCTTTTTGCCACACCGCTGGAGCGTTGATGGGTTCAGTCGTATATTCAGCCGCGGTAATGGTCACAGCTTCGCGGGCGGTGACTGGACGGTCCAGCGAAATGTACACCACATTCGGGTCGGCTGCGATCTGATTCAGTTGCCCCAGCGGCAGATCCGCCGCAATGGCATTGATGGATCCAAGGACCAATTTCACTAAGCCGCCCAGCAGGCCAAGCAATCCCGTCTCCAGCGGCGTAGGCTGGTTGCGGTACTGAATAATCACTGGGACATTGCCGCTGGACGAAAGAGCCGCAAGATCAGGAGAAATTTTGCTGCCCGAAGCAACGGTAGCTGCAAACGTTGTTCCGGTAAAAGCAACAAGCAATCCGAAGACTAGTAAATAACGCAAGCGTGGCCGCGACATAATAAACCTCCAAATTTATTGCGGTGAAATCACACCGCTTTTTTAGCCATAGAGTGGACTGTGTTCTACCCGGGGAATGTACAGGTACAACACACTCATACGCCACATCTGGATTCTCGGAGATATGGACTTTCGTCATCAATATGCCCCAAGTTGTAGTAGGTAATGAGGCTTCAGTACTCGATGTTGGTAATGTTACGAGAATAATGCTTGTTTCTATCTGTATTAGTTGTTCTCGTAAGCTATCGATTTCAAGCCTGCGAGATAACTTGTCCTTCAGAAAAGACTGCTGTAACTACAACATAGGAGAAGGCAATCGTCAGGCCATTTAGTGCAATGCCGCGGGCTGGGCCTCAAGGGCAGCCCGTCCTCGAAAGTTCAACAGGACGTCGGGAGGAACCGGAAGCGTGCTCAGGAGCGACAACGTTGCTTCATGACGCGCTTCGCCGATCCGGCTCACCGGCAAATTTTCGACGATTGTCCCATCATCAAGGACGGCGATGCGATCACTGATTTGCAAGACGGAGATCAAATCATGGGATACATAAAAAAGCGCAGTCCGGTGAATACGGTTAAGCTGCCGCAGCAGGCCGATAATCTGAGACTGCGTCACCGGGTCGAGAGCGCTGGTGGGTTCGTCGGCAATGATAAGGGCAGGCCGGTGGAGCAGAGCCAGTGCGATAAGCACGCGCTGCGCCTGGCCAACGCTGATCTGCCCGGGACGCCGGCGCAAAAATTCAGCATCGGACGGCAACTGAACTTCAGCAAGAAGCTCGTGCACGCGGCTTGCGAGCGCAGAGCCCGCATGTCTCTCGTGCGCGCGCCACGCCTCGTTGAAGTGGCTTTGCAGGCTGATTGCCGGATTGAGCGCCGACATGGGGCTTTGCGGAATAAGCGCGATTCGGCGCCCACGCACAGTGCGCAGCTTGCGTTCTGAATGAGCAAGCAGGTTATCGCCTTCCAGCAGCACCTCGCCGGTGACCCGGCCGCCGCGCCAGGGCAATAGGCCGAGTAAGGAAAGCACCAGCGTGCTCTTGCCGGCTCCGCTGCCCCCCACCAGCCCCAATACTTCGCCGTGTTCGAGCTCAAAGTGAATATCGCGCAGCACCAGCCTGCCGGAATAACCGGCTTTGAGGTTCACGCGGAGAAGAGGGGCATGACTCATCGCGTTCCCTCGAGACGAAGGCTCTCAGCATTCCAGACCAGCTCCGGTTCAAGCACGGCGGGTTGTATCCCCTTGAGCTGGGGTGAAAAGGCGACGAGAACATTGGGATAGACGAGATAGATGAACGGTTGTTCATCGGCAACAATCTGCTGCACGCGGTCAACAGCCTGCTTCCGTTCCGCATCGTTGGAGCTTGATGCCTGTCGGTTCATCGCGCGGTCGATCTCCGCCTCCCAGGAAGTCGCCGGCGTTTTCTCCGAAGGATCCCACTGGTGATTGGGAGAATTGCTAAGCCAGATGTTCATCATGGCATTTGGATCGGGATCGACGTTTTCCAGCCCAAGCAGGCAGGCCTCGTAATCCTGCGTGTGCATCAGGCGCTCGATCAGAGCAGGAAAATCGAGCGGCACAACCGTTACCTGTATGCCTAACGCGGCAAGATCCTGCTGAATGAGCGTGGCCATCTTGAGCCGGGCGTCATTACCGGCGTTCGTGAGAATTGAGAATCTTACCGGATGTCCGGCCGAGTCTTGCAGCACCCCGTCATGAAAGCGAAAACCCGCATTTGCGAGCCCGGCTTTGGCAGCAGCCACATCCGCGCGCGGCGCAACGATCTTGCTGTCATACCAGGCTGCGTTTGCCGGCGAGACGAAGCTATACGCGGGCGTTGCATGACCCAGGTATGCGATGCGCGCGAGATCGGCGCGGTGAATTGCCTGCGAAACCGCCACGCGAAAAGAGCGGCTCTGGAACCACGCTTTTTCCCAGGCGGGAAGCGGCGCCTGCGGCGCCTGGTTGAACCACATCTGCTCGGTATTGAGCGAAGGTCCGAGGTCGCGCACAGAGCTTGGGGTCTTTTTCTTGAGGAGTTCGAAGTAATCCGGCGGAAGGCTGTCGATCAGATCGTATTCGCCGTGCTCAAAGAGCCTGATCTCCTGCTCGTGATTCTCCAGAATGTCCAGCCGCACGCCCGCTGCGTAAGGAAGCGGATGGCCGCTTGCGTCGTGCTTTGCGTAGTGCGGATTGGGCCGCAGACGCACATATTGGGAGCGGCGATACTCCGCCACGATAAATGGACCTGACGTGACGCGGCCCTCGCTGGGACGGCTCGCAGGCTCGATTGCAATCTCATCGAAGATCTTGCCGATGCCGATCACACGCTGCGGCAGATGGACAATCACAGTGCGCAAATCGGGTGTGTCAATGGTCACTCCGCTGGGCGATAGGAACTCCTCTGCGACAGGCGCGCCTGTTGCCGGCAATAAAACCCTGCGAATCGACCATGCCACATCTTTTGACGTGAGACTGCTCCCATCGGAAAATTGCAGTCCGGAATAAAGCTTGAAGGTGAGCGTCTTGCCGTCCGGCGAAAGGTTCCAGCTCTCGGCCAATTGCGGTTCGATCTTCTGCGTGAAGCGATCAAAACGGAGCAGCACGCCGGCTGTGAGATAACGCACCAGTTCGGATTCCTGGTCATCGACCTTTGCAGGATCGAAGGTTTTGGGATCATAGCCAATGGTCCACGCCAGCTCACCCGGCATCCGTGGCGCAGCTTGAGCGGCGCAGGTGTGCGCGAGTGCAGGAGCGAAAAGTGCTGCAATGCTGAAGGTGGCGATCCATATACGCATCTTCAAGGTACGCATCTTCAAGCCTCTCCGGCGGCCGCTTCCAGAAGAAGCAGGACCGTGATGAGCAGTGCGACCGGAAAGTAGACCCATCGCGTGTCGAACAATGTCGCGGAGTTATCCAGTTCCAGTAACATGCCGCCCCACGAGGGCAGCGGTTCGCCAATGCCGAGCCCGAGCGCACCGAGATTGGCTTCAGCGATGACGAAGGCGGGAATGGAGACGAGAAACTGCGGCAGAAGCAGAGGAATCAGGTTGGGAATGACTGAGCGCATCATCTGCGCACTCCGCAGCCCACCCGCTCGCGCATGGAACATCCATTCGGAGTTTCTTAAATTGCGTGCTCCCCGATACACCGCCTGCGCGCAGGCCGGCCATCCCAGCGCGGCGAGCACCAGAAAGGTAATCGCGGCCGAGCTCGCCGGCGAGGTGGTCAATGGAAGAGCCGAACGCACCATCATGAGCAGAAATAACCATGGCAGCGCGAGAAAGACATCGCAGATCAGCATCGCCGTCCAGCCCACATGAGCCTTGCCGAAAGCGGCGAGCGCGCCTATGCCCGCGGCGGCTGCGGTAGTAGCGGCAGATGCAACCGCGGCGCCGGTAAGACTAAGCAGCAAAGCAGCCGCAACGCGCGCCAGCCGGTCGCGGCCAAGCGCATCCGTGCCCGCCGGATGCTTGCGCGACGCCGCTGCAAAAGGCGCTTCCCGATCCTGGCGGGAGTAGCTTGCATGAGGCGCAGTCAGGACCGCTGCAGCCATCAATACCAGTGCAGCAAGCGCATACGCGGCGAAGAGCTTGACTCTCATGCGCTCCTCCAACCGGGCGGATGATCCGAAGCCATTCCAGCGAGCGTGACCGCTACAGCCATCATCATCGTGACGGCCAACAATACGGGTAAATCCCGGTTCATCGCCGCGTTCCATGCCAGTTGGCCGAGCCCTGGAATGTTGAAGATCACCTCTACCGGAACCAGCGCACTGAGCGCAGTCACGATCGATAGAGATGCAAGAGCGGAGATCTGCGGAGATGTGGCCGGCAGGACGTGCGCCACGAGGAGCCGATACATTCTCATGCCCTGGGCTCGCGCCTGCAAGAGATGCGGATCGAGCCACGCCTTACGGAGTGCACGATGCAGAAATTTGAAGTCCCGCGCCGCGAGCAGCAGCGCCATGACGAAGACCGGACCGCCGCGATCGCCGAGCAAGCAGAGTGTCGCCATCGCGGCCGTTGGTATGGCCAACAGGACCGTCGCCGGAATTTGCCAGAGCATCGACGGATTGCGCCCGGCGCTCGAAAGTAGAGCTGCACTCAACGCAAGCACCCAGGCCAGGCCCAGAGATCGCAATAGAAGACCTCCCGTCACAGCCAGCCGGGGACGAATCAGTTCAAAGACCGGAATTCCATACTGGCGTGAGATCCCGGCATTTCCATGCGTCCACCCGCTTACTTCAGAGGACAACATGTGAAGCATGGAACCACTGCGGGCTGCTTCCGCCGAGAGCTCCGCGCGCGCCGCATCGGCGTAGCGCGAATCCATCTCACGCGCATCGCTCAAATATCCCGGCGCACAGCGTACGAGAATTGTCGATCCGGCAAGAACCAGAAACACAATGGCAAGCGTCCGTGCCAGCCACTTCACTGCCGCAACGGCCGGCCTCATCGCGTGAACGAGCCTACGAGAACGAGTTGAGCTGAACCCTTGCGGCGTTCATGGTGGTAGCTCCGCTTACTGAGATACATCTCACGATCGGCCTTTCCCAGCAGCTCCTCCGCGCTTTCTCCATCATCGGGATAGTAAGCGATACCGATGCTCGAAGAAATGTCCACTTCGATGCGCAGACTCATGCGCGCGCGTTGCACCGCCAGATCGAGTTTTTCCAGTTGGCGATATGCTAAGGAAGCATCCATAGAGGGAAACAGGAAGGCGAATTCATCGCCGCCCATGCGCGCGACAACATCTTCCGGACCTAAGCAAGTACGAAATCCTTCCGCAATCGCGCGCAGCAATTCATTGCCCGTCAAATGCCCGTGCCGATCATTGACTGCCTTGAACGAATTCAGATCGCAGACTCCCACCGCAAAACGCCCGCCCGACGCGCGCGCTTTTTCCACTTGAGCATCGATCTGCTGCAGGAAATACCGCATATTCACGAGCTGTGTCAGATGATCGATGCGGGCATCCTTCTCCGCGGTCCGAAAACGAAATGCGTTCTCGAGCGAAAGCGAGAACTTGGACTGAATCGCTTGCAGAATGCGCAGATGGTCTTTGGAAAAAGCGGCTTGTTTTGCCGAGTACACCGTAAGCACGCCAAAGAGTACGCCATCAGGATCAAGAAGCGGGATCGACAACGCGGAACTGTCCTCAGTGAACATGCCGCTCTCGGCCACGAAATTGGGCTCGACCGTCGGATTGCCGTTTACGATAGGCCGTTCATTTTGCGCAACCCATCCGGAGAGTCCTTCACCCAGCGGAATGTGCTGGGCTGAAAATGCATGAGCCAGAGGGCCGTCAATATACTGCGCAACAACAGACTCCTCCGACTTGAGATAGACGGCAAAACAGTCGAACGGAATGAGCGGCTGCAGCCGGCGGGACATCATGGCGCTCGTTTCGCGCGCACTCAGTGAGGTTCCCAGCGCCTGGCTCATCTCGAAGACCGCCTTTGCCTCCTGGCTGGCAGCCACGATCAGGCTCAGAGACTTCGCGGCCAGCGCATCGGCGCTCTCATTCCGCAATGTCTTCCCTGCGCACGCAGGACCGTCCTGCTCCGGTTCAAATCCGGCTCCCGGTGCGGCTCCGCGCTCGATGAACAAATCTGTCTTCAGCGGCTCCATTTCTTGGCTCTGCTGGCGGGCCATCTCTTCGAGCTTAAGGTAATGTTCTTCGAGCAGCTTGACTACGGCAGGATCGAACTGCGTTCCCGCTCTGCTTTTCACGAAGGCCATAGCCTCTTCAATCGGCATGGCTCTGCGATAAGGCCGCTCGGAAGCCAGCGCATCGAAGCAATCTACCGCCGTAAGAATGCGCGCGCCAATGGGAATATCCTCGCCCCTCAGCCCGTCAGGGTATCCGCTTCCATCCCACGCCTCATGATGCGACCGCACGATCGGCACCACCGGATACGGAAAGTGCACACGCTCCAGAATGTCGGCGCCCACCACGGGATGGATCTTCATCTTCTCGAATTCTTCCGGCGTAAGTTTGCCGGGCTTATTGATGATGTGTTCCGGAACGGCCAGCTTGCCGATATCATGCAGAAAAGATGCGGTCGTGAGCGCCTGCATCATGGACTTGTCAAGTCCCATGGCTTTTCCCAACTCCGACACGTAAACCCGGACGCGCATCAGATGGCGGTGCGTGTTCTGATCTTTTGCTTCTACGGCCATGGCAAGCCCTTCGATGGTGCGAAGGTGCAGTGCCTCTGTCTCCAGGATGTGCCGCTCACGATCGCGGACGATCTCCATCTGCGCGTAATACGCGCGATAGACCGTGTAGACCATGGGAATCAGAAGCAGCGAGGTCATCCAGCCGAACAGGTTGCCGATGTAGTTTGCGGCTGCGGCCAGTATCGCTCCGACCAGATAGAACGGCATGTACCAGAGAAACTCCTGCCGCCATTGCCCGAAGGGCCTGGTGCGCGATTCCCATGCAACGATCAGCGCCACCGGCACCGAACTCGCCAGAAAATAGACCGTCGATGCCAGCGCGAGAGCCGGCGCAACCTCATGGCTCAACAGTTTCAGCGATACAACATAGGCGTGCCAGGCGAGCACTGTCGCTGTCGTTACATTCGCTACGTTAAATAAAATCTGGATCAGCGAAAAAGATTTCGTCACCCGGATCCGGCACTGTGCAATCACGCTGGCGATAGCCAGAACCAGGGCCTGCAAAGGCGAAAGCTCGAGGATGCCAAGCAGGATGAACGGGAAATTCACCGACATCGTCGCCTCTGCCCTTGGCATCGCGACCTTCATGCCCGAGCTGAGAAGAATGGCAACCAAGTACACGAAGAAGTGCAGCCATTGCGTAGCAGGATGGCCGGACGTGGAGCTAAGACTCGCGATTGCGCCAGCCACGACCACGCACACCAGAGCCTTTCCCCGCATTGTCATCGTGAGACTCTCAATATTCCGGACCCCGGAGCGCCGTGCTTTAGATATCACCCTGACCGGTCAACTAAAAACCTAAATCGAAGAAATAAAACTTTACGTTGTATGCTATCGAGATACGAGCTAAAGCCAAATGCACCTTTAGTTGCAACCGTGCGGGCGTCGCGGGAGTAATGAATTTAAGTTACCTTTTGCCTATGTCAACTGCCAATTCGAATAGGCAGTGGGTCAGTTTCAATTTGCTTTGTAACAAGACACAACTTCGAGGCATGGGTTTACAGCTTGCGGAAAAAGCTTCGCGGAGCGGTCTTGTAACAGGGCACGACTTAAGTCGTGCCGCAAAATCAACTGGGAGGAAGGCAAGGGTTTTAACCCCTGCACACGAGCCGCAGAATGAAGGCGGGTTTTGGCAGTGTCTGACGAATCGGAGAACACTGTTTGCAGGGCACAGAATATCCCTCAGGGGTTAAAACCCCTTGGAATTTTGCGCCTTTTCGGCATGGCTGAAGCCATGCCCTGTTACAAAACCCTGCGCTCCGTAATTCATCAGACACTGTCTAGCCCCTGAGGAATGGCTTTTAAACTGACCCACAACCTTAGAGTGCATGGATGCAAGCAATTTTTGGGAAGTTTCTAAGGTAGTCTCCGCGTTTTCAATCGAATGGGGAAAAGTGTGCTGATGTAACCCAAGGTTTTTGAGTTCTCGTCCAAATGAATTGGAATCAATCCTCATTGCAGATGTATTGAATGCCAATGATCATGCAGGCTGTTCTTGATACGCCTAAGGAGCATCAGGCCCAGACGCACCGGGCCATTATCCTCGCCGTCGTAACAGCGCTGATTCTCCGCGTTGCGGTGATGCCGCTTCCCAACTTCGAAAACCTGATGGATGCCAGCCATATCCATTGCTGGGAGCAGGGGAATGTGGCCCAGGCGTTGTTAGCCGGCCGTGGCTTCGGCAGTCCATTCGCATCGAATCAACCTTCGGCGGTGATGCCGCCGGTTTATCCGCTGATTGTCGCCTTCTTTTTCCGGCTCTTTGGCATTCACACGTCCGCATCGATCGTCGCGGTCCATGCCTTCAATTGCCTTCTTTCCTCGCTGACCTGCATCCCGGTCTTCCTTATAGCGCGGCGTTCTTTTGGGGAGCGCGTGGGCTGTTGGGCAGCCTGGGGTTGGGCATTTTTTCCGTACGGCATTTATTTTGCTGCGGCATGGGCCTGGTCTACTCATCTCCTGCTGTTCTGCTTGTGTTGGCTGTTCTATCTGGCGCAAGATCTGGAGCAGTCTTCGCGTCTGCGGCTATGGGCTGGATTTGGCCTTCTTGCGGGTTTTGCCGGTCTTACCGAACCCTCCGTGCTGACCGTCGTTGCTTTTCTGCTCCTGCTCGCTTGCGTGCGGCTCGCCGGCAACGGCAAGCGATGGCTGCTGCCAGGAATGACGGCTGTGGTCCTCATGACGGCCACGGTATCCCCGTGGCTCATTCGCAATTTCGTTGTCTTTCATCGGTTCATTCCCATGCGGGACAGCATGGGGTTGGAACTGTGGATGGGCAACAACGGCTCCAACCTGCGATGGACGAGCGACGATCTGCACCCGCTGCACAATGCACAGGAACTGGCTGACTATAACCGGATGGGCGAACTCGCCTATATGGACCATAAGGCGCAGCAGGCGAAAGCCTATATCCAGGCCCACCCCGCGTGGTACGCATGGATGTGCGCGCGCCGGGCCCTTTACTTATGGACCGGCTTCTGGAGCTTCGATCGTAATTATCTTGCGCTGGAACCGGCCGACCTGGCCAATATTCCGTTTGCAACCTTCATGTCTGCGCTCAGCCTGCTGGGTTTATGGTTGGCCTGGCGCGAAGCGCCTGCCGAAGCTATCCGCTATGCCGGGGTCCTGTTTCTGTTTCCGATCATCTACTATTTCACTCATCCGGAGCCTTACCATCTGCGCCCGCTTGATCCGTTTCTCGTGATACTCGGCTGCCGCGCGATTCTCGCATGGCGCGAACGGGTCAAAGAAGAAACGATCTCCCCAGCAATGCCTCAAGTGATTGAGGATGTGTCTTGAAGAAGAGTCTGGCTTTTCCTGGGTAGTGGGTCAGTTTGAAAGGGCACAGCTTTTAGAGCTTACTGAAAAATGCTCAAAAGGGGCTTTGTAACAAGGCATGGCTTCCAGCCGTGCCGTAAACAGACCAAAATTTGGGCGGGCTTTAGCCCCTGAGGGATAGTTTTGCGCAAACTGACCCACTGGCTTTTCCTGCGCAGCGCTCAGCATTTTTGGGGTCTATCGATAAACTAAATCCGTAAGCGCAGAGCGGAGCACGAGACGCGCGATGAGCAATCCACCCCTGGTTCTGGTGCTGGCTGCAGAGAACCACCCGCAGTTAAGTATGTTGCATGAAATCCCCCACGTGCTGGGAAAGTCCGTCACCGATTTCGCGGCGAAGACGCGGGAGGCGGCCGTGATCTTCCATTGGTCCGGCTCGCGTGACGTGCTGCGCGCGGCCTTTCTTGCCAGTCCTAATTTGCGCTGGGTTCACTCCCGCGCCGCCGGCCTCGATAACCTGCTCTTCCCTGAGCTCGTTACAAGCGACGTCCTGCTCACCAATGGAACCGGCGTCTTCAGCCGCTCGCTGGGCGAGTTTGCTCTCGCAGCAATCCTTTACTTTGCCAAGGATCTCCGCCGCATGGTGTGCAATCAGCAGGCCGCGCGCTGGGAGCAGTTTGACGTAGAGGAGATTGCCGGCCGGACCGTGGGCATCGTTGGCTATGGCGATATCGGCCGCGCCGTCGCCACGCGCGTCCATGCCATGGGGATGAAAATATTGGCGCTCAAGCGCCATCCGCCTGCGTCTGCCGATCCCCTGGCCGGTCCTCTGATCGCCAGGTTCTATAAGCCCGAAGAGATCAACACCATGCTCGGCCAATGCGACTATATTGTGGTTGCTGCGCCGCTCACGCACGAGACCCGTCACATGCTCTCCGACGCGCAGTTCGCCGCCATGCGGCCCAACGCCGTTCTTATCAATATAGGCCGCGGTCCGGTCATCGACCAGGATGCATTGGTGCGCGTGCTCGCCGAAAAAAAGATTCGCGGCGCCGGGCTCGACGTCTTCGCGAAGGAGCCGATCCCCGTTGACGATCCTATCTGGAAGCTCGACAACGTGCTCATCTCGCCCCACTGCGCCGACCATACCAAAGACTGGCTCAACGACGCCATGCGCTTCTTCTTGAAGCAATACGATCGCTTCCGCAAAGGCGAGCCGCTCGAAAATATTGTCGAAAAGCATCTGGGCTACTGATTTCTGCGCCGCAAGCTGTCGAAAACACAGTGCTTGCCCTGCCGGGTGCCCCAGGTCTCCCGGCGGGTGCCCCAGATTTGGGCGGTGATGGGTAGAGCACGAAGAGGGGTGCCCCAGGTCTGGCCCGCCGCGACGGGCCAGACCTGGGAGAGCACAAATCCCACCCAAGCGGGAGAGCACGATGTTCATCGGCGCTGCCGCTGTCGTATCGATCCCCGGCTGAGTTGAGCTTTTTGCTTTCCCAGGTCTTCCGCCGCGGCGGACAGACCTGGGGCACCCGGCATTTGCGGCGCGCGCTATCCGGCTTATCCGCCACCGTCCCCCGGTGCGTTGCCCGGAATGATCCCATAGTTCCGGATCGTCTCCACACCGTCGCTGAGCAATTTCTCGTAGCAGGCGCGCGCGTCCACGCGCGGCGTCAGCTCAAGCGAGAAGAACGTGCCGTCGGTAAAGCACATATCCAACGACTGCCAGTCGTTCGGCGCGTCGTTGACGTAGTAGAGACGGGCTACGGTCTTGCCGGTGACTTCGGGAAAGTGGATGCTGGAACTCGGTGGATCAGGCAGCTCCGGAGCATCCGGCTCCATATCCGGTTTGGAGCGGGTTTTCTTTTTGGGGTTTGCGCGGGGAGTGGGTCGGTGCGTACGCTTAGAGACAGCCATGGCATTGCCTTTCTGTGAAAAAGGTGATGGTGGTTAGGGGTGCGTCAGTGTTGGATGCACTGGCGTATCCCGCTGCGGATTGTCCGGAACCGGTAGAAACAACTACCGGATTCCGATGATGGAGACTGTAACAGAAGATTTGGGTCCGCGCTAGGAAAAATCACGAAGAAATTGAGAATATATTTTCAGATCGAAGCTGCGGGTGCTGGATGCCCCACGCGAGCACTGTCATCCTGAGCGAGTCGCCCGTGGCGACGAGTCGAAGGATCTGCGGTTGCTTCTAACCATCCATTCAACCCACGCCGCCTTTACAAAGACAACCGCAGATGTTTCGACTCCGTCCGCCGCGGCGGACTCCGCTCAACATGACAGTGCTTGAATGAGTGGTCTGGCTTTGCGCGCCGTTGCTGGGTGCCCCAGAGCCTGCCCTGAGCGGAGTCGAAGGGGATCTGCGGTTGTTCTTGGCGAAGCTCAAGGCTGGAAACGACGATGCTTTGACATCTTGATGAGCGTATTGCCCGTGGAGCTGCGAGACGAACCGCAGATGTTTCGACTCTCCGCCGCGGCGGACCGCGGCGGACTTCGCTCAATATGACAGTGCTTGACTTACTTTTCAGCAACTTAGAGTTGGTCTATATGTCGATACGGCCTAGCCATCCCAGGCACACCCGGTTTTAGCAAAGAATCCATAGACGAGTGGTAGGATACAAAACCTGAAGGCTTACTGAATGGGCACGCGTGAAGGGATGCGCACAGAGTTGGCGACCGTCCTCCGGCGATGGGGATTGCAGATTCTGCTGCTTGCCTTATTCGGCGGGAATGCGCGTATACCCGTCCTCGCCCAAAAACCTGCGCCACAACCGCACGAAAGCGGGAGAAAGATCTTTGTCGATTCCTTTCAAGGCAAGCTTGGCGCCGGGCAGCTTCGCGAAAAAGTCCTCACCCGCCTGCGCGCCAGCGGCGATGTGCAGGTGGTAAGCCAGGCATCCGAAGCCGATCTTATGGTGCACGGCAGTGGGGAGACGTGGCTGAAGGGCTACATTTCAACCAACCCACATAATGCGGCTGGCGCGCGTGAGGCGGTCTACGGCGGCTATCTCTCGCTCGAAGTAGAGAACAAGAGCGGCGAAGTGCTCTGGTCCTACCTCGTCACGCCGAGCCGAATGCACTGGAGCGGCGTGGACGAGGACATGGCCGACCACATCGTGAGGCTGATGCTGCCTGCCCTGAAACACGCAAGTGCGACTGTGGCCCAGCCGGCGTCCGCTCCGCGAGAGCAGATTGTGCTCGCCGGCGCCGGGTCCACATTTTCCGCTCCGCTTTATCAGGCATGGATTGACTCATTCGCAGAGCAACGCCCGGAGGTTCATGCGACGTACCGGGCCGTCGGCTCGGAGGATGGAATCCGGCTTCTCGAGGAAGGTAAGATCGATTTCGCGGCCTCGGATGCGCCGCTGTCTGACGAACAGGTGGCAAGTTTCCCGTTCAAGATCCAGCAATACACGACGGTCCTTGGTGGAATCGTACCTGCATACAACCTGCCCGGCGCGGGCCGCGACCTTCAGTTCACGCCGGAGATTCTGGCTGAAATCTATTTGGGGAAGATTACCAAGTGGAATGATCCGAAGCTGCGTGCGATCAATCACAGAGCCAACCTGCCGGATCAGCCGATCATGGTTCTGCACCGCTCGGACGGCAGCGGGACGAGTTTTGCGTGGACGGAGTTCCTGAGCAAAGCCAGCCCGGAATGGAAGGCCAGCGCGGGCAGCGGAATGCGCGTGACATGGCCAACCGGCGAGGGCGTGGCGGGCAACGAGGGGGTCGCAGCCAAAATTGCCGGGACGCCGGGAGCATTCGGTTATGTGGAGCTCACATATGCTATCCGGCACGAACTCAGCTTTGGGCTGGTGAGGAATGCGGCGGGAAGATTCGTCCAGGCGAATCTTGCAACCTTGAGCGATGCGGCGATGGCGGCCTCGGCGCACGGCGATTTGCGCGCTGCGCCTGTCGATGCATCGAGCAGCGATGCGTACCCGATCACGACCTTTACCTGGATCCTGATACCGACTGCTACCGAAGGCTCGCCGAAGAACGTCACGCTCGCCGATCTGTTGCGATGGATGCTGACCGAGGGCCAAAAAGAATGTGGGGGACTCGGTTATGTGCCGCTGCCGAAGAATGTGGCGGAGAAAGAGCTCGCGCAGGCGGGCGCGACTGCCGGCGATCCAATACACCGCTGAGTTGCTGTAACCCGCTCTGCCGGGATTCCCGGCTGATTGATCGGCTCAGAGCATCCTGACCCTCCTGAGAGGGTGCAGCCGGTTGTGTCCTACTTTGGCGGCGTGTCGGGCAGGGTGTAGATGACTTCGCCGGGCTTGGCGTAGTGGAGCTTTTCGCGGGCCTCGTGTTCGATGGCGTCAGGATCGGATTTGAGCCGGTCGATCTGCTGCCGCATCTGCGCGTTCTCCTGATCGAGATCCTGAATCTCCTTCTGCAGGGCGCGGTCTTCTGTGTGTTCGTGCTGCCACACCGAGAGTCCATGCTTGCCATAGATCACGTGCCAGGTGACTGGCAGGGCGAGAAGAACAGCAACGGCCGTTCCCGCTGGACGCCAGAAGCGTTGTGCCCAGGCGATGACGCGCTCGCGCATTGCGGGCGCGGGCTCCGCGTTTTTGTTCTCAGGTTGGATTTCCAGGTGCGGCATGAATCTTGATCTTCCTCTTCTAACACTCCGTGGTTTCCCGTCGAATACCGTGGCCTTTTTACAACCGGATCAGGGCAATCGGATTGAGACGACACACTGCTCACGCGGACAACACAAACTTTTCGGCGGCCGAACGGAGCGCTTCCATGTCCCGCTCGCTGCGCGCTTCGGTATAGGCCCGAACGACCGGCTCAGTTCCGGAAAGCCGGTAGCAGACCCAGGAACCGTCTTCGAGGATCAGCTTGAGCCCATCGGTTCTCACAACCTGCACAACCTTGCGCCCGCTCAACTCGGTCGGATCGGCCTTCAATTTTTCAGTGAACGCGGCTTTCACCTCCGCGGTCAAGCGGAAGTTCTCGCGAACGGGATAGAAGGAACCAACCTTGCTAAACAGCTCCTTCAATTGCGCGCCGAGGCTTTTGCGGCGGGTCGCCACCATCTCCGCCATGAGCAGGCCAGCGATGATGCCATCTTTTTCCGGCACGTGGCCGCGGATGGTCAGGCCGGCCGATTCTTCGCCGCCGATGGCGATTTTGTCTTCGTCGATCAACGCGCCGATGTATTTGAAGCCGACGGGTGTTTCGTAGAGCGGCACTTTGTGGTGCTCGGCGAGCGTGTTGATCAGGTTGGTGGTGGCCACGCTCTTGGCTACGCCATTGCGCCAGCCGCGCGTCTCGACGAGGTAATCAAAGAGAAGCGCGATCACGTAGTTGGGCTGCACGAAAGTTCCGTCGGCGTCCACGATGCCGAAGCGGTCGGCGTCACCATCGGTGGCGATGCCAAGGTTCGCGCCGATCTCCTTCATCTTTTTCTTGGCGTCGGCGAGGAGATGGTCGTCGGGCTCGGGCGCATGGCCGCCGAAGAGGACGTCGCGGCAATCGTGGATAGTTTCGACGGTCACACCCGCTTCGCGCAGCAGATCGGACGGGTAGCCGCGGCCTGCGCCCCAGAAAGGATCGTAGACCACTTTGATGCCGGACTTGGCGATGGCCTTGAGATCGACCAGCTCGGCCAGGCGCTTCAAAAACGCCGGCTTCACATCGGCAGCCTCGGCCGGGGGCTCTGATTTGGGAATGACGGCATGGCTCGCCTGGAGCGAGGCAATCGCCGTTTCAATCTGCCCGGTGACCTCAGGCAGCGCTGGCGCTCCGTCTGGCGTGGAATACTTAATGCCGTTGTACTCAGGCGGGTTATGCGAGGCGGTGAAGTTGATGGAGCCGGAGGTTTTGAGCGTACGCACCGCGTGGGCGATGGCTGGCGTGGGCGCGGCTTCAGGGATGACAATAGGCGTAATGCCGGCGCCGGCCAGCACCTGGGCGGCTTCGGCGACAAAGGCTTCGCCCAGAAATCTGGGATCGCGGCCAATCAGGACATGGTGCGGTCTCGGCAGCGTTTTCACATAGCTGGCGATGCCCGCCACAGCCAGCCGGATATTGGCCAGGGTAAATTCATCGGCGACGATCGCCCGCCATCCTGATGTGCCGAACTTGATTGTTGTGCTCATTTCCGTTTTTACGCGCCTCCGTTGCGGCTGCCCTGTGCAGGCGAGCCAGACTGCAAGGTCCATACTGCAACACCAGGTCCAGATCGGCAAGCCATGTACTTGGGCGAAAGGCGCACCGTGCGGAATCTCACAGATAGACGCGGAAATCCACGATACAGTTGTTCTTGAGGACCCTCTGGTATGGTGAGTCAGAAATTCGTTGAAAAGCAACCGCAGATCCTTCGACTCTGTTTGGCCCAAAAACGGCCAAACGTCGCTCAGGATGACAAGCAGTAGTTATTCTGCGAACTTCAGACTCAGGACACTAGCTCAGGAAGAACCTTATGTCGGAAAGTCGCACTTCAGCCCGCATTGTGGTCACCACTGCGTCGAATGCCGATGAGGCGGCGCTGCTGGCGCGCGCGCTGGTGGAGGAGCGGCTGGCCGCCTGCGCGACGCTTATTCCTGGAGTCGAGTCTGTCTATCACTGGGAGGGGCAGATCGAGAGCTCAACAGAGGCACTGCTGCTGATTAAGACGGGCAGCGATCAACTGGCGGCTCTTGAAGTCCGGCTCCGTGAGCTGCATAGCTATCAAATCCCGGAGTTTCTGGTTCTTAGCGTCGAATCCGGGAGCCATCCCTATCTCGAATGGCTGTACGCCAGCCTGCGCAAACCCCAGGTAACGGGATCCGGCACATCCCCATTGGCCTAGCGTAATCTCCCTATTGATTACCAATTCCAGCTACTCTGGTATTCTTGGGTGGTTGGCCGATATGCGCTGGTTAATCATTGCGCTTATGGTTTCGCTTGGGGCCATGCTGTTCGCAGCCGCAGGACTGGCTCGCCACATCTGGCTCCATCGCGTAAAGTTCCGCCATGCGCGCTCTGCGCACGAAACGGACCTAGAAATCTAAGTTCCTCTATTCCTTCCCATTACAATTAAATGGCGAGGCCCTTATATGCAGGAAGAATTCTCCGTCCCATTGCCATCAACCAACTTTCCCAAAGCGCCGGCCCAGACCCTGGCGTGGCTGCGCACGAGCGGTATTGTCCTTGCCGGCAGCGCTCTGGCGGCTGCTTGCGCCCATGTGGCCGTGCCGCTGTTCTTCACTCCTGTGCCGCTGACCCTTCAACCTTTAGCGGTATTGCTCCTGGGCCTGCTGCTTACGCCGCAGATAGCTGCGGCGACATTCGTGGCGTATCTCCTGGAAGGTGCGGCGGGTTTGCCTGTCTTTGCCCCCGGGCCCGTGGCGCCAGGTCTTGCGCATCTCTTTGGTCCTACTGGTGGTTATCTGCTTGCCTACCCGATGGCTGCTGCGTTGATCTCCTTCCTGTGGCGGCGCAGTGAGCGGGGTTTTGCCGCATCCCTGATGAGCGCGGCGGCCGGCGATTTGGCGATTCTGCTGTGCGGCGGGCTTTGGCTGGCCCTCCTTACGCATGGCGCGCTCCTCCATACCGCTACGCTCGCCGTGCTTCCCTTTTTGCCGGGCGACGCGCTTAAGATCGTGACAGCCGCTGGGCTGGCCTCGGGGTTTGTCCGTCTGCGCCGCCGTTGTGCCGGACCCGGGCTTGAAGGTAGCCGGATGGCGAAGCCGCGCCCGTAACGCGAGCGCGGCAAAACGCACTACTCCAAGAATCATTCTTTGGGAATCATTCTTTGGGGAACCATTCTTCGAGCCATTCTTCCTTCCTTGCACGCCCTGCACGCCGCATGTGCATCCAAGTATCATTGTTTCGTTTATCCGCTGAAAGGACATGTTGCCTGTGAGCACCCCGCAAACCGCAGTTCCCGTGGCTGACGGCGTGAAAGATATCTCGATCGCCCACAGCCCGGATTCCGATGACGCATTCATGTTTTATGGGTTGGCAACCAACAAGGTCCGCGTGCCCGGCTATCGTTTTTCGCATACCCTATCGGATATCGAAACCTTGAACCGGAAGGCTCGGGAAGAAGCGTTTTATGACGTCACGGCCATCAGCTTTCATGCCTACCCGTACCTGCAGGAAAACTATGCCCTGATGGGCTGCGGCGGGAGCGTGGGCGAGGGATACGGCCCCATGATCGTCTCCAGCCGGCCGCTCGCGCCGGCGGACCTGAGCCGTATCCAGGTCGCCGTGCCCGGCACACTTACCACGGCTTACCTTGCGCTGAAGATCTTCAATCCGGAGATCAGGACTGAGACGGTTGCGTTCGATAAGATCATTCCGGCCATTCTGGCGGGAACGTATGATGCCGGCCTCATCATCCACGAAGGACAGCTCACCTATACGACGAGCGGACTCTACAAGGTAATCGACCTGGGCGTGTGGTGGCGCGAGACGACCGGCCTGGTGCTGCCGCTGGGCGGCAATGCCATCCGGCGCTCGCTGGGTGACGAGACGCACAGGATTGTCTCCAAAGCGCTGCGGGACTCGATCCGCCACGCGCTCGATCACCGCGAGCAGGCGCTTGAATATGCCATGCAGTTCGCCCGCGATCTTGACTCACGACTCGCCAGTCGCTTCGTAAGCATGTATGTGAACGAACGCACCCTCGACTACGGGCCGGACGGCCGCGAGGCGATCCGCAAGCTGCTTGACATGGGCCACGAACAGGGCATCATCCCTATTGCTCCTCAGGTCGATTTTGCCGATTGAGAGACGAAAATTGGATCCTTACGGACCGCGGCTGTCGCGTTTTTAGACAACCCGAGCGCTCTTTTTAAGTTTTTCTAATTTCCGCCGATGCAGCCGGTGTGGAGAACCATTCTGCATTGCAGTGCGAAGCCACGGCGCTCAACGAGCAAACCGACTGGCTGACCGGCCTCTACACTCGCCAGACGTTTCTCGCGATGCTCTTTCGCGAAACAGACCGCATGCAGCGGATGAACACCCCGATGTCTGTGGCGCTGTTTGATATCGATGACTTCACTCACTGGAACACGCGCCTGGATGCAAATGCCTGCGATCAACTGCTCTGGCTGGTAGCAGCCCGAACCATTCGCCTGTTGCGCAGCTACGATCTGCTTGGACGCGCCGGCAAGGACAAATTTCTCATCGCGCTGCCGGGTTGCAGGATTGCAAAAGCAGTCCGGCTTGCCGAACGGCTACAGTCCGACGCTTTTTGCGTGCCTTTTCACCTGGAGAGCGAGCCGATCCGCCTCTCGGCATGTTTTGGCATTGCGTCCAGCGAGGGCCGTTCACCGGTTGTGGTTCTGCGCGAGGCAGAAGAGGCGCTGCGGCAGGCAAAGGCCAGCGGTCCTGGATCGATTCAATGTTTCGAGGAGTTCCCAGCACAGGCTGCGTTCCTCTCGTCCCATTGCGACGATGATCTGATCCCTTGCAACGAAGCCCACAGCGTTTTAGGAGATAGTCCATAGCGGTTTCCCAGTCCATAGGTGGCATTTCCGGCGCCGGTGCTGGGCTTTTCTTGGCGAAAGAGCCACTTAGGCCGGATTAGGAATTCACGTAGGGTATTTGACAGCGTGCAGTGCTGCGCTCTTCGGACTCCAACCCTAAGAACTCCTGAAAAACCTCGTTGGAGAGCAGCCTTCCCTGCGCAGTGAGGCGCACAGTTTCCCCGTCGGAGCTAAGCAGGCCGGCTTCGATCATGCGCGTTACTGTTTTTAAAGCCGGCTCGACCATCCCGCGCCCAAATTCGTCTTCGAGCGCAGCCATGCTCACGCCCATGTTCAGCCTCAGGCCAAGGAACCAGGCTTCCTCGTACTGACATGCCGGGGAAAGCCACGCCGTCTCCGCCGGTTGCGGTCCAGCCAGATAGGCTGCGAAAGAATCGGTGGTTGTGGCACGCAGGAGCAATTGCGACGCCGATTCTGTTTCCGTGGCGATGGAAGGCGCCGGCGCACGCAACGCTGACGAGGCATCCAGGCCAATGCCAAGATAGGGCCGGCGCTGCCAGTAGCGTACGTTGTGCCTGGAATGAAAGCCTGGCGCGCTGAAGTTGGAGATTTCGTATTGATCGAGACCGGCATCGCTCAGCCGTTCGATGGCACGATCGTACATACGCGCGATGGCATCATCCGTGGGAACCAGCTCTGCGCGATACCGCGCGCCGCCGGCTAAAAGTTCGCGGCCGAGACGTGAATCCTCGTCGACCTCAAGCATGTAAATGCTGGCGTGCGGGACTCCGAAATCGATCAACGCCGAGAGAGAGTGCTCCCATGACATGAAGGTCTGGCCGGCAAGGCCCGCGATGAGATCGACGTTCAGGTTGGTGATGCCGGCCTGGCGCAGGCGGCGCAGATCTTGTTCGACGGTGGCGCGGTCGTGCAGCCGGCCGCTCTCGTGGGCTTCGCGGTCCACAAAAGATTGCACGCCGAGGCTGACGCGGTTCACGCCGGCCGCGGCCATCGCGTCGAGGGTGGAATCGGATAGCTGCCCGGGGGCGCATTCCATGGTGATCTCAGCATCAGGATCAACCATGAATACGCCGTGGATGGCTGCAAAGAGTCTTGCCACCAGATCAGGGGCAAGCAGGCTGGGCGTTCCGCCGCCGAGGTAAATCGTATCTACGCGGCGGGGCAGTTCGACATCGGCGGTTGCGGCCCATTCCGCGGCGCTGCGCAGATCTTCGATAAGCCGGTCCACATAACGCGCGTGCTGGCTGGCCGGATAGACGCCCGAGGCAAAGTTGCAATAGGTACACTTCGACCGGCAAAAAGGGATGGAGAGATACAGGCCAAGCGCATTCTCTGTCGTGCCGGTCACACGAACGATTGTTTCATGAACCACTGCTTGGGCCGATTTCTGGGTAGTGGATCAATTTGCGTAAAACCATCCCT